>PMBZ01000099.1 GCA_003153975.1 Hyphomicrobiales bacterium | reverse complement strand
CGCGTCTCCTCGGTCGAGATCGCGAAGCGCGACTTCTCGAACAGCCGCTTCAGCTCGCCGCCCTCGACCGTAAAGCGGTGCGGCAGCTCGGCCTGCCCCATGTCCGGGAACTCGTCCGCGGACAGCACGGCCAGCTCGAAGCTCGCGCGGCCCGCGGTAACTTTCAGCCGCCCGCCGGGCTCCTTGCGCTCGATATGGATCTCCGCGCCATCCGGGAGCTTGCGCACGATGTCGTGCAGCGTATGCGCCGGAACCGTCACCGCGCCGGGCGTCTCCACCTTGGCGGGTATGGTCTCGATCGCCTCCATGTCGAGGTCGGTCGCCTTCAGCGTGAGCACGCCGGAGGACTCGGCTCCGATCAGAATGTTGCTGAGGATCGGTATGGTGTTGCGCCGCTCTACGATACCCGTGATGTGACCCAAAGCGGAAAGCAGTAAATTCCGGCCGGCAACGAAGCGCATGGATACGGCCCCGGTTCGATGTTCCCTTAAAAGACTCAAAGCGCAGCATGACTTAAGAAACCGGCCTGTCAAGTCTGCCAGAATGGCTTTCCCTCGTTTTTACATAGGTGCGATCCAGGCGTGCACGGCGGGCGGCTCCCCGCGTTCATAAAATCTGCATCTTGCACAGGCACCCTGTCGCGCCGTAATTCTTACTGGGCAAATCGCAGTCATTGGAGGAAGCCTTGTCCGCAGCCGAACCGAACGAAATCTTCAGGAGCTTGAGAAAGCTGCGGGTCGCCGCGGAGGTCCTATCGGAGGCGCTGCCCTTCATGCAGCGTTACGATCAGGCCACCGTCGTCATCAAATATGGCGGCCATGCCATGGTCGACGAAAAGCTCGCGGAAGGCTTCGCGCGCGACATCGTCATGCTGGAGCAGGCGAGCGTTAAGCCGGTGGTGGTGCATGGCGGCGGCCCGCAGATCGCGAAGCTGCTCGGCCGGCTCGATATCGAGAGCGAGTTCGCCGGCGGCCTGCGCGTGACCGGCGCCGCCACCGTCGAGGTGGTCGAGATGGTGCTGGCNNGGCAAGGACGGCAACCTCATGATCGCCCGCAAGCTCACCAAGACCGAGCGCGATCCCGAAACGGGCGCCGAGCGCGAGATCGACCTGGGCTTCGTGGGCGATCCCGACGAAGTGAACCCCGGCATCGTGCAGGTGCTGGCCGCCAACGAGTTCATTCCCGTCGTGGCGCCGCTGGGCTTCGGGCGCGACGGCACGACGTACAACATCAACGCCGACACCTTCGCGAGTGCGCTGGCAGCCTCGCTCAAGGCCAAACGGCTATTATTGCTGACCGATGTCGCCGGTGTGCTCGACAAGGACAAGAAGCTTATTCACCACCTCTCCGTATCCCAGGCCAAGGCCATGATNNTGGACGGCCGCGTGCCGCATGCGGTGCTCTTGGAGCTGTTCACCGAGCACGGCGTCGGCACGCTGATCGAGCGCGATTGATGGCTGACGGTGCCGCAGGGCCAAGCCGCGTTGCCCGGGCTTTCCGGGGCACACGGCTTTGGATCTTCGATCTCGATAACACGCTTTATCCCTCGGAATGCAACCTGTTCGCCGAGATCGACTGGCGCATGTCCGCGTTCATCCAGAACCTGCTTGGGCTCGATCCAGCGGCCGCGCGCAAGGTGCAGAAGGAGCTTTATTACGAGCACGGGACCACGCTTTCGGGGCTCATGGCCAGGCACGGCATAAAGCCCGAGGCGTTCCTGGACTACGTGCACGACATCGACCTGTCGCCGGTTCAGCGCGCGCCGGAGCTGGCGCACGCCATCGCGCGGCTTGAGGGCCGCAAGTTCATCTTCACCAACGGTTCGGAGCGTCATGCCGAGCGGGTGGCCGGGAAGCTGGGCGTTTTAGACAAATTCGACGGCATCTACGACATCGCGGCCGGCGGCTATGTGCCCAAGCCAAAGCCCGAGGCCTTCAAGCGCTTCCTCGAATTCTGCGATGGGGCAAACAGCAAGGCGGCCATGTTCGAGGACCTGCCGCATAATCTGGAACCGGCGCACGCGCTCGGCATCGTCACCGTGCTGGTGCACTCGGATTACGAGGATCACCCCTCGCAGTTGGCGCTGAAGGAGGCGGACGAACTGCCGCCCTATATCCAGTTCGAGACCGGCGACCTGACCGCCTTCCTCGCCGCCATCCCACTCGCATAGCCGGCTCGATGCGTATTCCGCCAAAGATCAGGATGCTTGGCGGCGACCGCTTTTCCGGATAAGTAGATTGCCATTGGCATTTCGGGGCAGCGTCTCAATGTTCACGCGCGCGGCAATTTGCTTATTCCTGTTGTTTTTCGCGGGCGCGGCTTTCGCGAATGAGGCCAGGAACCGCGTCGCGCTCGTCATCGGCAATGCGGCCTACAAGCGCGCCGCGCTCGCCAACCCCGTCAACGACGCCAAGCTGATGGCGGAGGGGCTGAAAGCGCAAGGCTTCGAGGTCTCCGCCTCCTACGACGCCAGCCAGTCCGGCATGAAGCGCGCGGTGCAGAGCTTCGCCGCCGGCTTGCGCGAGCGCGGCAAGGACGCGGTGGCGTTCATCTTCTACGCGGGCCACGGCGTGCAGGTGAAGGGCGAGAACTATCTCATCCCGGTGGACGAGCAGATCAAGAGCGAGGCCGATGTCGATATCGACGCGGTGAGCCTTTCCTCGATCATGAGTATGCTGGAGAACACGCAGACGCGGCTCGCCATCGTGGTGCTGGACGCCTGCCGCGACAATCCGTTCGCTTTCAGCCGGTCAGCTCAGCGTGGTCTCGCACTGGTGCCGGCGCCAAGCGGCACTCTCATTGCATTTTCGACCTCGCCGGGCAGGACAGCGCCGGATGGTCCGGTGGGCACCAACAGTTATTACACCGCCGCGCTGGTGCAGGCGCTGGCCGGGCCGGGGCTGAAAATCGAGGACGCGTTCAAGAAGGTGCGCGTTGCGGTGCACGCCAAAACGAACGGCACGCAAACGCCCTGGGAGCACTCCTCGCTGCTCGGCGATTTTTATCCGGCGGGGGAGAAGGCTGCGGCGCCAGAACCCGCGCAGCAGATAGCGGCGGCGAAGCCAGTGGTGGAGGCGCCGAAGCCTGCCGTACCCAGGATTCGTTATGAGGATGCGGCGCAGCGCCTCGTCCGCACCTTTACCGGACATAAAGGGCCAGTGTTCGGCGCGGCGCTCTCCGGCGATGGGCGCTTCGCCTATTCCGTGGGCGAGCATGGCATTGTGCGGACGTGGGATGTGGCGACGGGCGCCGAGGTGCGCGCCTTCACCCCGGCGCTGGATTTCCATTTTAACGGCGATGCGCGATCTGCCGCGTTCTCCCGCGATGGGCGATATGTGCTTTTGGGTGGAGAGTCTACCTTAGAGCAGACGGAACGTACCGAACGCGTAGCTGAAAAACCAGCCACTAGAAAAGCAAAAATCATTCACCCTGTGCCAATTGATGACGGGCGGCTTCTCCTAATTGATTTGGTTCGGGATGAGTTAGTGCTGTCCAAAAGTTCACTGCATTTGCGAGACACAGTAGGATCCGTCGGACTATCCGCGGATGGCCGTTTCGGCGTCGTCGCCTCTCAGGGGGAGGTTTTTACCGAAGACCGGCCTCGACGCCCTAATGAAAGCACTGCGGAATACGTTGCGATTTTGCGTGAACCGCGATGGTTCGCGCTCTCTTCGGGTAAGGGACTCTCTTCGGGTGAGGGAAGGGTACACAGTGTACTGCCTAGCTCCCAGCCCAGCTATGTCGATGAACTATCCATCTTCGACATCGCCTACAGACAGCAATTCCGGACGCTCGAGATAACCGGGCCGGTCAAAGAGCAAATCCCCGGATATGGTCAGTTGGCATTCTCGCCCGATGGCCGCAAAGTTGTATCGTCGAACGGCGAAGTGATCAAAATCTGGGACGCCGCTACGGCGAAGCTTGCGACCACGATCTCGCTGAAGAAACTCTCCGATGGCTGCGGTAAACAACGGGGCGTTTCTCTTGCAATTAATTCTATTTCCTTCTCTCCAGACGGAAAACTTGTGGCCGGTGCTTTGAATTGCCACCAGTACCTTAGCGCTCGTGACCGCCTCGACCAAGAAACCCCTATAGTAGAAACAGCAGTGAATCCCTTCACACTGAAATTTTGGGATGCCTCAACCGGGAAAGAAGCCGGCGACGGCGAAAGATTTGGTGACATAACCCAAGCAGCGTTCGCGCCGCAGAACCGCTTCATCGCTTTGGGTGACAAGACAGGCCAAAATTACATCTTCGACATGCAAACCCGGATTTTCGCACGGCTCGACAACCGTCCCGCCGTTCAGAGCGAAACAGACAAACGCGTGACCGCGCTCGCCTTCTCACCCGATGGCCGCTTCCTGCTCTCCGGCAGTGCGGACGCCACGCTCAAGCTGTGGGATGTGTCGGAGTGGACGCAGCCGCGGGAGGCGCGGCGCTGAGCGGCGGCCGCTGAAACCATATCATGCCCGTCAAAGTCAAAGATGCGATTACGCTTATCGAAAGTCACGGCTGGCGCCTCGTCGCAACGCGCGGCAGCCACCGGCAATTCAAACGGAGGCAGCTCTGGACAAGGCTCTCGACCCAAACAAGGCAATCTGAGAGTTCTGAAAAACACCAGGGAGAACGCGCGAGGGCTCAACTTCGCGCATAGGTCCGCTGAGCCTTCAATCCCTTCTCCGCCACGATCCGGTAGACGCTACTCCGCCCTACGCCCAGCTTCCGGGCCACCTCAGTCGGCGTTACGCCAGCCTCAAGCATCTCCTGAACCTCCCCTGACTTGGCCCGTGCGGTCGGCTTCCGGCCCTTGTACTTCCCCTGAGACTTCGCCTTGGCGATGCCTTCCCGCTGCCTCTCCAGCATCATGGAGCGCTCAAACTCGGCGACAGCGCCCAACACCTGGAGCATCAACTTGCCGGTCGGCGTGGTTGTGTCGAGGATGCGAAGCCCGGCCTTCTTGCTTTCGATCTGGTCAACGATGTCCAGGAGGTCCCGCACCAAGCGGGCTAGACGGTCGAGCTTTGTGACAGTGAGCACGTCTCCTACGCGAAGATAGTCGAGAGCGGCGGCGAGTTGTCCGCATTCCGCTACGCTGCTCACCTGCTCGCTGAAGATTTTCTCGCATCCAACTGCTTCCAGGTCTCGCCTCTGAGTTTCGAGCCCGGCGACCTGATCGAGCGTGGATGTTCTCGCATATCCGATTTGCATGTTCCCCTCCGTGTGCTCCATTTACGCTAATGACGTAGTGGTACAAGTGACCCAAAAATGCAAGTTAGGTGCTATTGGCACATGTAGCGTCAGCTTAACAGATGACCCACAGGGGCGAGGTCTATTGGCTCAACTTCGGTACATGGTCTGGTGGGGACCAGGCCACTTTGGAGGCATGTCAAGGAGCTGGAGACCAAAAAATACAGGCGCCTCAGGTCGAAAACTGAAGCGGCGCGCTTCGAAAATCACTTAAGCAATAAAGCTCGCTTTAGGATCTGATTGCGGTCGATCTCCGGGGATGATGGCGACAGACAGCCTTGGGTAGAGTCGAGATGTGGCGCGGTAACTGTAGGCCAGACATATCNNGGCCATGGCCCCGTTTCCACATCCCTCTCATCGAACCGGGCTTGCAGATCTCCCGCACCCGGCTCTCGGACAAGACCTCACGCCTTCACCCACGGCTGGTCGCTCCCAAGCGCGGTTAGGCGAACGAGCCCAAAGTGCCCGTAGAGGTGCGAGAGTGGATAGGTCCCGCCCCTGCGCCGCCTGACCTTGTACTTACAGCGCAACCACCGGCGCAACCGCAACGCTGTGTAGCTGTCGAGCGCCCGGTACGCCTTGCTGATGCTCCCCACTTGGAAGTAGTTCGCCCAGCCGCGCAGCGTGCGGTTTAACTTGCCCACCAGCTCGGTGGTCTCTTGCCAAGTACCTGGCCGGACGGTCATCGCATGGATTTTCTCCACCATACGCTTGATGCTCTTCTTCGATGGCCGNNGTCTTTTCCTCGTTGACCGTGAGCTTCAGCTTACCCATGATCTCGCGCAGCCATTGCAAAGCCTCTTCGGCCTTGCCCCTTCTGCACAGGATCACGAGGTCATCGGCGTAGGTTACGATCCGTGAACCGAGGCTTTGCTCCAGCCCGAGCTTCTTCCATCCCAGCACAAACCGGCGCATGTAAATATTTGCCAGCAAAGGCGAGATTGGAGATCCCTGCGGAATACCGCGCCGCTCGTCCCCGGCCTCCGTTGTCCGTGTCTTCCGCCCCCGGCCATCGGTTTCTTCCACTGGGCACTCCAGCCACATCTTGATGAGATGCAGCACGCGCCGGTCAACGATCCGGCGTGCCACCGATTTGAGTAAATCGGCGTGCGGAATACTTCCAAAATAGTCGGAAAGGTCAGCGTCTACGATATCCGGATGCCCCCGGAACATCAGCTCTTCCACCTCGATCACCGCTTGCTGGGCATTGCGCCCAGGGCGGTACGCATATTGTTCGGGTGGAAGATCGGCTTCGAAGACCGGTTCCAGCACCAGCATTGCTGCTGTCATGCAGACCCGGTCNNGCCTTCGGTATGAACACTCGTCTGATAGGGTCCGGACGGTAAGTCTCTTCCCTGAGCGCAAGCGTCAGTTCGCCGAGCCACCGCTCCACCCCATACGCTTCGACATCCGCGACTACCCCGGCGCGGCGGCTGGGCGCCGTCTTCGCTCTTTCGCCCAGCCGTATCAGCCTTCTCCGGTATGGCTGCCGGATCGGCCCGCGCATCGTCCTTTTCGAGGTTTGCTCAGCGTTCACTCACGTTGCGGCCTGCACACTCGCGCCGGTCACCGAATCGTGACCCGCTATCCGAACGCTTCAGCCATTTCGTTACCTCCATGACTGCTCCGGTTGCTTCCGGCTGGAGCGAGTTCGCCGGGTGGGATTTGCACCCACTGGAAAGCGCCGCCTTTGCACGGCGCACGCCAGATGCGGTCGTTTCGGTCAGCCCAGCAATTTTGCTGTTCGATCGGCCCATCATGCAAAACCGGACCCTGGCGTTTTCTCAGCGAACGCCCCAAGCCTCACCTGTTGCACGTCCGGGTTCGAGTGTACTCCGGTCATTGCAAATCCGCTGTGGCCTGCCCTTTGCTGGACGCGTGCAGGCGCACCTCGGCGCCCCGGCGCGAGCACGACTTTCAGCTCGACGGCCCCTGCCGAGTTTCAGAATTTCGCGCCGGCGGGGATGCCCCATTTCAAACCTCCGCCACTTACTGCACCACAAGCGGCGACGGCGCCCGCCTCTTATTCAACCGGCGCGAGGAACTCCTGTCGTGAGCACAGGCAGCTGCTGCTTAACCGGTTAACGAGCCTTCGAACCGGATATCCTCGCGTCTTATTTCCTTCAACAGTCATGGTGAGGCTCTCGATCCGGCCCGTCGGGGCAACATCCGCAAGCCATCCTCCATGTCAGGCTTGCCAGGGTGACCGTGGCGCCATTCGCCACCGTTGCTGTGCTCAGACCCTACGAAAGTTGCAGATCTTTGATCAGTGTCAATATGCCCCTCGAGCTATGCGCTAATATAAACATCCGAATATGGTAATCCGTTGGTGGCGACGATGACTTTCGTCTTAGACATCGGGAACCGGCTTCTCAGCGACAAAGGCGCAGCCCCTGCCGTAACCGGCAAACTTATGTGCGCCCACCCCCCTCCATAACCTCATAGGAAGTCCCCTCAACCCCGTGCATTTCCAGGACGGTGGCACTGCTGGCCGCCTTCCGCCCCCCTTTTGTTTGCAGATTATCGAAGGAGAGAAATCATGAACGGTGGTGAACTAAGAGCTCTGACGGTCGCGAAACTCATAGATGCCAGAGGCACTGCTTGCCCTGGGCCGATGCTTGAGGCGAAACGCGCCATGGGAGAATGCCCGGTCGGTGGCGTCATGGAGGTTCAATCGTCGGACAACGGCACGATTAGCGACATTCAGCGCTGGTGCCGCAAGATGGGGCACGACTACCTCGGCGACCTTGAGAACGATGGCTTCTGGAGCGTTTACCTGCTTAGAAAGGTATAAGAAATGAGCTCCCACGGCAGCAATGGCACACCGAAGATCCTCGTGTTCTCTACGAACTCGATCTCTGATCCAGGAATCGACCGGGCAGGTAGCGCTCATCTGCACTACTCAACTGCCGTCCAAGTCATTCCGTTACCCTGCTCCAGCGGCATCAAGCCTTCATGGATAGTTCGCGCTCTGGAGCGTGGTTTCGACGGGGTGTTCATTGCCGCCTGCGGGGGCGATTGCGCTTATCTTCCAGACTGTACGCCGCGCACGAGCGCGCTCGTGACGCGCGCGCAAGCCCTGATGAAAGAGCGCGGGATCAGCCCCAAGCGGCTGAAAATGGCTGGGCTCTGTTCAGTCTGCGCCGACAACTTCGTCGCGCATATGAACAAATTTCAACAGGAGTTGACCCGTGTTGAAGCTTGATACCGATAGACGTCCTTTGGACTATGACGTGATGGTGGTTGGCGCCGGTGTCGCTGGCATGGAAACCGCGGCGTCGATGGGCGACATGGGCTACCGCGTGCTGCTGGTGGACAAGAACGCCAGCGTCGGCGGCAGGGCTATCCTGCTCAGCAAGGTGTTCCCGACGCTCGACTGCGCCAGTTGTATCGTGACGCCGAAAATGGCGTCCGTATCCCACCATCCCAATGTGCACCTCATGACCTACAGCGAGGTGGACGGCATTACGCGAAACGCTGGCGGCTCGTTCGAGGTGGAGGTGCACAGGAAGCCTTCCTATGTGGATTTCGACGCCTGCACCGGATGCGGAAAGTGCGAAGAGGCCTGCACGGTCGCGGTGCCGGATGAATTCAACTATGGCCTGGTCACGCGCCGGGTCGCGCATATCGCCTTCCCGCAGGCGGTGCCGAAGAAGGCCGTGATCAACCGGCGCGGCGANNTACGTCTCGCTGGTCAGGGCGGGCCGCTACAAGGAGGCTTTCAACCTGCATCTGGAAAACGCGCCTTTGGTCGGTAGCCTGGCGCGGGCGTGCTATGCACCGTGCGAATCGGACTGCACGCGCGGGGATAAAGAAGGAACGGTTCATATTCGCGGCATCAAGCGGTTCATGGCGGACCGCTACTACGCCGAACATCCCGAACCTGAATACGGCCCGGTTGAAAATCAGCTAGCCACGCGGGCCGCCATTATCGGTTCCGGCCCGGCCGGGTTGAGCGCCGCGTTCTATCTCGCCCGGCAAGGGCACCGGGTGACGATCTTCGAGGCGGAAAACGAAGCCGGCGGCATGCTGAGAACCGCCATTCCCGCCTATCGCCTTCCCAAGGACGTCGTGGACCGCGACATCAAGAACGTCACGGCGCTGGGCGTTAAGATCGAAACCGGCCGGAGAATCGAGTCCTTGCGGGACCTCAAACAGCAGGGTTTCGACGCCGTCCTGATCGCAACCGGAGCGTCGGACGAGAACGGCTTGAATATCGAAGGCCACGATCTCGATGGCGTCGTGGGCTGCATGGAGTTCCTGCACGAACTCAACGTTGGCAGGACACCGGACGTCAAGGACAAGACCGTCATGGTCATCGGCGGCGGCAATTCGGCCATGGACCCGGCCCGGGCCGCCATCCGCATGGGCGCCGCCAAGGTCATCATCAACTACCGGCGCGGACGCAAGGAAATGCCGGCGCATGACTGGGAAATAGAAGGGGCCGAACAAGAAGGCGCCACGCTCATGCTCATGAGCGCGCCCACCAGGTTCATCGGCAAGGACGGCAAACTCGCGGCCGTCGAATGCATAAGCATGAAACTTGGCGAGCCGGACGAAAGCGGCCGCCGCCGCCCGGTTCCAATCAAAGGCTCAGAACAAATCGTTCCGGTGGACATGGCAATTCTCGCGATTGGCCTGTTGCCATCCACCGCCGGTTTCCCAGGCGGAATGAAGAACGGCAAAGGTCTTCTCGCCGCGGACCCTCAAACCCGTCAAACCTCCGATCCTGATGTTTTTGCCTGCGGAGACTGCGTCACCGCCCCCACGATGATCGTCAATGCCATCGCGCAAGGGCGGCGGGCCGCGTTCTATATGGACCGCCACTTGAACGGCGAGCCGCTGAACGTTCCCTTCGAGGGACTTCTCGAAAAGACAGACAAGAGCGCCGTGCTCGAAGAGGCGAAGCACTTCGTGGAGCGCAAGCCCGTTCCCCAGCCGGCCATGCCGCTGGAGGAACGCCGCAAGACGTTCGAATGCTACGAGAAGGTCATGACGGAAGCGGAGGCGCGGCAAGAGTCCCTGCGCTGCATGAATTGCGGGGAGTGCTCGCAGTGCATGGAATGCGTCAGCGTCTGTCCTCCCAAGTGTATCGATTTCGCGCAGAAGCCGGTGCGGCAGTCGATCAATGTGGGCTCGGTGGTTGTCTCGACCGGCTTCCAGATCCTCGATCCAGCGGCCAAGGAACTTCTTGGCTACGGGAGATTCCCGGACGTGGTCAGCGGACCGCAGATGGACCGGCTGCTGGCGCCGACGCGGCCCTATAACTCGGTGCTGCGGCCTTCGGACGGCAAGGAACCCGAAAAGATCGCGATGCTCCTGTGCGTCGGCTCCCGCGATCAGACGGTCTGCAATCCGCTCTGCTGCCGCATCGGCTGCATGTATTCCATCAAGCAGGCGCAGCTGGCGATGGGGGCATTGCCGATGGCGGAGATCACGATCTACATGATCGATGTCCGCGCTTTTGGCAAGGGTTACAACGAGTTCTACGAACAGGCCAAGTCCATGGGGATAGAATTCGTCAAGGGCAAGGTGGCTCGCATCGAGCAGCTCGATAACGGAAACCTGGCACTGCACTACGAAGACATGCTGGGCGAAGGCGGCCGGAAGGTCCGCGAGCACGACCTCGTGGTTCTGACCGTCGGTTTCCTGCCGAACACGGATATCTTCTCCGTCTACAAGGGAGGTGAGTTGGCCGCGGACGATTTCGGCTATGTGCGCGAAATCGATCCCATCAGCGAGCCGGCCCGCACGAATGTCGATGGGCTCTTCGCGGCAGGTACCACCATCGGTGTGATGGATATTCCGGACACCGTGCTGCATTCCGGTGCGGCAGCCACCCAGGCAGCCGCGTATCTCGAACGGACCAGGGGCAGGCTATGACGGACAAACGGCGGATCGGCGTCTATGTATGCCACTGTGGCGGAAACATCTCCGACCATGTGAATGTGAAGGAAGTTGCCAATACGCTCCTGAACGAGGACGAAGTCGAGGTTACGGGCACTCATCTGTTTGCCTGTTCGGACGCTTCGCAGCAGGAAATGATCGACGAGATCAAGGAAAAGAAGCTCGATGGGCTCGTCATAGCCTCGTGCTCCCCGAAACTTCACATGTATACGTTCCGCGCCATGGCGGAACGCGCGGGCTTGAACCCCTACCAGTACGTTCATGTAAATCTGCGCGAACAATGCTCCTGGGTGCACAAGGGAGACAAGTCCGGCGCCACGGCGAAGGGTATCAACATCGTGCGCGCCGGGGCGGCCAAGTGCGCCTTGACACATCCCCTGAGCGCCATCCGAATAGAAACCCAACCCCGCGTTCTGGTCGTGGGGGCAGGCGTAACCGGCATGCGCGCCGCAATCTCGCTCGCGGATATGGGACTGTCAGTTTTCATTATCGAACGCGAGAGCGAGCCTGGAGGCTGGACCTCCCAGATTGGCCGCATGGGGCCTGACAACCAGCACGGGCCTGAGGTGGTTGCAAACCTGGCCGCGCGGATCCGGAAGTATGAGAACATCGTTCTCTATACAGAGGCCGAGCTCATAGCGAAGAGCGGGCACATCGGCGATTTCAATGTGACAGTCCGGCTGCGCGGGCAAGAGGATATCTCGCTCAACGTCGGGGCCATGATTGTCGCGACGGGTTTCACGCCCTACGAGCCCCACGAAGGCGAATATGGCTGGGGCATGCCTGGAGTCGTTACGCTCAAGGAGTTCCGCCAGATGCTTGAGGCCAACGATGGCGGCCCGCTTTCCTACAACGGAAAGCCGGTGCGCGATGTGGGCTTCATCTACTGCGTCGGCAGCCGCCAGACGCTGAGCGAAACTTGCCCTGAACCCAACACCCACTGCTCGCGCTTCTGCTGCATGGCCACGGCGTTCACCGGCAGCCTACTGCACGAGGTGGAAAAGAAGACCGGCCAAACCATCAATCAGTATCACCTCTATCGCGATGTCCGCACCTACGGCCGGTTGGAAACCGTGTATTCGAAGGCCCGCGCCGATGGAGCGCTCTTCCTCCGGTGGGATCCCAAGGATCCGCCACGGGTGGAACAGCGCGATGGCCGCCTGGCAATCGCGGTCAAAGACACGCTTTACGGCGGCGAAGTGCTGGAGATCGGCGCGGATCTTGTGGTGCTCGCCACCGGCATGACACCGCGCAAGAACGGTGCACTGAACGATGTCCTCAAGATCCCCAAGAGCAAGGACGGGTTCTACAACGAGATCCACATCAAGCTGAGACCGGTCGAAACCGCCATCGACGGCGTGTGCATCGCGGGCACCGCGCAAGGGCCGAAGAATTTGGCAGAAAGCGTCGCCTCGTCCCTCGCCGCGGTAGCCAGGACCGGCGCGCTTCTGAAGAAGGGCTATGTGAACCTGGAGCCGCTCGTCGCCAAGATCGACACGGATAAATGCGTCTGGTGCGGAGAATGCCTCAAGGCATGCCCCTACGGCGCAATCGAGCGGATCGTGTACGGCGAAAAGGAAGTGGCGATGGCGATGGAGTCTTCCTGCAAGGGAGAGGGCGGCTGCGTTCCGGTCTGCGCGCAAAATGCCATCGCGATCGAAGGCTACCGGGACGACCAGATCATAGCCATGATCGACGCGAGCCTTAAGGAGGCGGTGCCAGCATGAGTAACACTCACACAACGCGATTGCGGGATATGCTTGATATCGCTCAGGACGAAATGGTCATGAGGGATCGCATCGCGGGCATTCTCGAACAGGGCCCGATGACAATTCCCGAACTTGCCCAGACCCTCGGTTATTCGCCCCGGGAAGTGACGGTGTGGCTCTTCGGGATGCGCCGCTACGGCCTGGCCGAAGAAAAGGGCCGTCCGGATATGGATGGATACTTCCAATACGAACTCACCAAGCGGCATTAGAAGCGGCCTGGCGCAAACCGGAGGCGAGGATAACACAATGGCCAGAGTTTCGTCGGAATTAGCGGCCCGCTTGAAGAAGGCGGAAGGATTCAATGCCGGGGCGTGCTTCCACTGCGGTACATGCGCGGCGCTCTGCCCGCTGGAGTACAAAATAGTCCCTCGCAAACTGTTCCGCGAGGTCATGCTGGGACTTGAAGACGAAGTCCGCGCCAATATCCCCCTGATCTTCTCCTGTCTTCTGTGCCGCATGTGCGAGCTGAACTGCCCGTCCGGGGTCCATATCGCGGACAACATGCGCACCCTCCGCCACCTGATCAACATAGAAGAATTCGGCCTGCATTAGGAGATTGCAACATGTCTCTGCCGATAGCTCCCATTCTGGGAATCTTCGCCGATAACGTGCGCAAGCGCGGCAGTGTGCTGCCGTTGTCGAAACGGACGGCTACGGGCTGGGCCGATGGGCTTGATCTGCCCCGGGGCGGCGAGACGGTTCTCTACACCGGGCACATGTATCAGATGGTGCCTGCCATCGACGCCATGTCCTCCCAACTGGCCTTGCTTGAAAACTCGTTCCTGACGCGGTTCTTTGGTATCGGCCGTTTCATGAACAAGTTCATAAGCCTATCGTTTTTCATGGGCCTCACCGCATCATCGAAAAAGATGCAACATTCCAACCAGGTGCTGCGCGACATCGTGGGGCTGCTCCGCGACGCGGGCGCCGAGTTTGGCTATCTTTATGAAGACGAGTTTTACGCCGGCGCCCTGCTTTATGACGATGGGCTGGACGAGGCCTTCGGCGAACATGCCCGGCGTGTGGCAGCGCATCTGAAGAAACTGGGCGTCCGGCGCCTGATCACCGTGGACCCGCACACCACGAAGATGTTCCGCCACGCCTATCCGCGTTTCGTCGAAGGTTTCGATATCGAAGTTCAGAGCTACCTGGAAGTGCTTGCGGAGGCGCATCGAAAGGCAAAGGAGCCCGTGAACGGAGAAGTCGTCGTTCACGATTCCTGTGTCTATGCGCGCTACGAGGATGTCCGCGAACAGCCCCGTGAATTGTTGCGGGCCGCTGGAATATCGGTGCGCGAGCCGGCACACTCCGGCAAGTCCACACATTGCTGCGGCGGCCCCTTGGAGTCGCTGTTTCCCTCGGAGGCGCACCGGATTTCAGGAATACGCATAGATCAACTCGAAGCGGAGGGGAAAAACGTGGTCACCATGTGCCCGTTCTGCTGGGTGAACCTCAGCAAGGCCGCGGGGGACCGGCTTGTCATCAGCGATATCGCAAGCACGCTGGCAGCGTGCCGCAAGAAAAATACCCAATGCTAACGGACGGGGAAGCTGACATGACCGAAGTTCAAGACACCAATAAACTTGTGCAGGATTTGCTTAGGCGCGTGGAAGCTCTCGAACGCCAGGCGCCGAAAGACCAACTTACCATTGGCGTTATGAGCGGTGAGCTTGAAAAAACGATGCTTGCATTCATAATCGCTCTTGGAGCGACAACTTTCGACATGGAAGTTGACCTTGTCTTCTCGCTCAGGGCAACCGCGGCACTTCGCGATCCGAAGAAATTCCACAAGGATCTGCACGAATTGGAGCCAACCGCGATCAAGTTTGATTTGAAAGGGCACGGGGCGATGTCACTCGATCAGCTTATCGAGCTTGCGGGCGACGCAGGTGTGCGGATCACGGTATGCAGCCTAGGGTTAGATCTCATGGATATCACCCATGACGAACTGATCGATTACCCGCACCTGACATATGCCGGAGCGGCGACATTTATCGAAATGTGCAGCCAGTCGCGGCAGTGCTGGTTTATGTAGGCGATCACCTCTGAATCGCAAACAGGCTCCACGGAAGGCGTCGCAGTAAACATCGAGCTTGCTGCCAAAAAAGTCTTCGAGGTCAACAGGCAAGTTTGTGCGGCCCTTTAATGCCTCAAACCGGCCGCCGGGATGGCTTGGTGCTTTCTGCAGAGGCATAGCCGCAGGAGCGGGCTTGTGCGCGAGACCGTCTACGCGCATTCTTTGTGGTCGGGTACTTGGCCCTGCAGTGCCGGTTTCGGATTTGCTGCGGACATTAGTGGTGACGCAAAGACGGACCCCGACGGGATCGTACACACGTCTGCTAACTCTGCATCGCGGGGGAAACGCGTCACGGCGGAGCAGATTCCCGCGACAACTGCTTTGGGTCAAGTGCACCACAAACGGCGTCATCTTTGCCGTTTCCGGTTAAAGATCTGGAACCGGTTATCGGCTCGGAGTGCCGTTGAAACCGGGCGATCTCCGGGGACGGCGACCGGCAGATTGGCCATAATGTGGTTCAGAGCAAAATTATTATCGGATTCCTGCCGGACAGGAACCCTGCTCCCGGCGAGGGCGGGTGTGCAAGTGTCAAGGCGCTTCGCGGGGAACCGGCTGCACGAAGCGAAGCCTTGGCTGAGCGAAGGAAGCTGGGCGGAACCGCCTTGACACGCGCCAAGGGCGGCGCCCTAAAGCCTTGGTGTATTCGCCGCTGAACGCCGCCTCGAAGCGGGCCCGAAGTTCCGACTCGCTGTTGCTCAACTCTTCTATCGCCGCCACTTCGCGCCGCCGGTTCTGCGCCGTGCCGATCTGCGCCGCACTGAAATCTAAATCCATGTTGTCGCCTGCCATCGCCTATCGCTCTGGTTTTCGCTCAGGCCGGCTCATGGGACCGTTTGTGAAGGGTCGCAAGTCCTTCAGGATCGCGGTCAAGCAGGATGAGGGCGCTACAGATAGCGCGGCTGGGCAAGAGATCGCCCGCCTCGTACTTTTGAAATGCGCGAGGCCCGCCGCCGATAACCTCTCCCGCCGCTTCCTGCGTCAAACGCAGCTTCCTCCGGATGCGGTGGATTTCTTCCGGAGACAGCAGCCCATCGACGCTCGCTTTGAGACGGTTGAGCGCTTGGTCAGATACCCTCATGTCCTTGCCGGTGTGAATGCTCTCATCCGAGGCGTCGCAGTACCAGCCGGGCATGTCGATGACCGCCTTCGCGCCCTTGTATTCGATGGTCATCGGGCGCGTTCCACGCTGCATGGCCGCTCCCGTTTTGGGACAAACTGGATCAGTCATCGTCTTTCCCCTTGAACGAAAGCAACAAAAACTCGGCTACGGTGTCGGCGGTGAACTTCACATAGAGCGTTCCGGCAGCGGAGGGCACATGATACACATCCTGCCAAATCCGGTGGCTTCCGTGCGAAGTCATGGACTTGTAGAAGTGCTTGCGCTGCATGGTCTGGATCGTTGCAACAATCTCAGCGCGCCCAAACCCGAGAGACGCAGCGCTCCGCACCGCCGAACCTGTTACGTTCAGCTTGTCCACATCGTTGAACGCCAGTTTGAAAGCGGTCAGATCATATGTGGGTTTTCGCTTTTCCGTCATGGGATATATACACCATTATGGTGTGTTGATCAAGATCGCCGGTAAGTCTCAAAGCTCCCGGAAATAAGCCTCTCCAGCCGCCCGGCAATCCCCGAACATCGTCTGGCTCAAAGTTTCCCGGCCGCCTTCCGATAGCCTCGCCCATAGCTCTGGAGCGGAGCGCCAGTAATCCGCCATGCGGGGATCGGGAAAGGGTTCCTCGCCTAAAAGCGCGTCAAGATCGGCACCTTCCTCAAAATCGTCCCATGCTGCCCGAAACCCGCCTTTACCTTCAGCGCCAGTGGCTGTGTCTTCGCCTGACTGCTGGGCCTGGGGTGCAACGCCCCATTTGAAGCACACACCTTCGCCTCGCACGCCCTCGATGGCATCGAGGAATTCAATCCCTGCTTTCTCGAACACTTCCAGCACATCTTCAAAAGCTCGCGAACCGGTCATTCCCATTTTGCCGATTTCAAAGCTGGCAATTGTGGATCGGCCGACGCGCGCTTTCGTGGCTAACTCGTCCTGCGACCATCCGAGAAGGGCGCGGGCAGCGCGGATTTGCTGGGTTGTTACAGCCATTTGTCGCTCTCCGACATTTTGTCATTGCATAGAGATTTGTTGCATGGTAGATGTTTTGTCGGTCAACAGCAATTCCAAAGGCATTCACCATGCCCCTGAACGCACGTCAAATCGACGCTGTGAAGTCTTTGCTGCGCCGTGCCGCCGAACTCATCGCGGACGCGCAAAATGTAGCTGCCGCAGCGTGTGAGCCACGCCTAGTGGCAAGCCTCAAACAGCTGCGCCTCAATGTGGCGGACGAAATCGCCGATCTCGGCCAGAAAGGCTAAAAATGAGCGAGCGGACCCTTTCCTATTCGCGGCCGGCTGACGTGCTTGAGCTGATGCTGGATGGCTTCCTCACTATCGAGGAAGGGCGCGAGAAACATCGGAAGGCAGGCGGCAGGGCGGCCGATTTTGAGGCATTCGTCAAACAGCATCGCAGCGAGCTGGTAAGCGACGAAGAGGCCGGTTTTTGAGGTGCACCATGAGGTTCGGTAAAGGCCCCAAGAACGCCAAACAGTCGCGAACGGTGCGCAGGGTGGAAGTCAACCTCGGGCCAGTCCTTCGCTATTCGCGGGAAAAAATCGAATTCAGCGAGCCGGATCGCACCGCAAATGACGCGGCGGCCCGCCCCGCTATGGATTTGAAGCCAGTACCGGCCAAGGCGCTGCTGAAGCCTCAGAAGGGCAAGCGACAAAAGGGAAATCCGGGCGCGAAGGCGCCGGAATAGAGCGAGACGGGCAGCATCTGATCCACGCGCCCGCCTCATTGGCATCAACGATATGGAGAACCATCAAATGCCATCTCATAGCATAGCGAACCCGCGCGCGCCTGGCAACGATTCGCTAGCGACACGATTCCGGCGACACGATTCCGGCTGCACACGATTCCGGCTGCACCGATACACGCACCGAACGGCTGAAAGCGCTTTGGGCTGACGGCCTAAGCGCAAGCCAGATCGCCGAGAGGCTTGGCGAGGTCACGCTAAACGCCGTCATCGGCAAGGTGCACCGGCTAGGTCTCGCCGGCCGCAAAACCACCTCACGCAAGCCCGTCCCGCGCCGCACTTCTCCGCGCCGCGGTAGTTCGGGGCGCGTCGAACTGCGTCTGCTGCCCGTGCGCCTTGTGCGGCCCGCCTCCCCCCTGCCGTCCGCGCCTCCGGCGCCTATGGCGGCGCTGATGCTGCCCCTCAGACAGCTTCGCGCTGACCAGTGCCGTTGGCCAATCGGCGATCCCCGTAAAACCGGTTTCGGCTTCTGCGGGTGTCAGAAGGCCCCCGGTGTTCCCTATTGCGCACACCACGCAGCCATTGCGTACAACCCGGCCACCCGCCGCAAGAGGGCCGCATGAGCTACCAAACGGAAACGGGGCGCGCCTGCGCAGGCATTGGCGGCTTGGTGCGTCTCCTGATCGTTATCGCCGCAACCTTGGCTGGGTTTCTGGCGGCCTCAAGCTTGGAACACTGCGGCCCCCGGCTCTTGTCGATGGCCATCGGCGCGGGGCTCGCCGCCCCTGCGGCCGGTGGCGCTGTTGCCTGCGTCATGCGCCTCGATGCGTTCGGCACCATTGTCTTCATCATCTTCGCCACGCTGTTTGTCCTGGCGGGCGGGCCGATGATGGACCAGTGCCGGCCTGGGTTTTAAGGGCGCGCGCCATGCAGGTTGAGCCCCGCATCGATCTGGCGAAAACCACGCTGGCCGCCTTCGCACTCGCCGCGCTGGCGAACCGGTTCTGGCTGCACTGGTGCAGCATCACCCTGGCCGACGCGGCCACGGGTGTGCTGGTGGCCGCTACCGTGGCGATGGCTGGCCAACGGCCCGCCATCAACGCCTGGCTCAGCGTGATCTGGGCGCTCTGGGGCGTGCTCTGTCTGGCTGGCCTGTTCCTCCTGCGCCATGCCGGTCACATCGGCGCCGATGTGATCGTGGCCCTGGCGTTCTGCGCCGTCTTGGCGAACGCGGCGGAGCGCGAGCTAGCCGAAGCGCTCCCGCCAGCTCCAACGCCGCGCTGGGTGCAGCTCCGCACCCCCTTCCAGACGGCGCCCGCGCCGATCTGGCCGTCTTCCGGACAACCGGACGCATCGAGCGACTCCGCCCGCCGCTCGTGATCGCAACCGCTTTGCCAGCGTCCAAGGCGCTGGCGGCCCCTCTAACGGCAAAAGGAATTCATCATGTCCGATCTTCGTCAGTCCGATCGCCGCGCCCGCCTGATCCTTGAGGTTGAACCTGAGCCCGCGCGGGCGCCGGTGGCACTCCGCGAGCCGCCCGTCCAGGACGCCTGCTTTCTGGACCTGCCCCCTACCGTCGCCGATTACGCCGCCGTGGCGGCCGATATCGGCTACGCGCCGCCGCATCTGTCCAGCTTGCAGCTCCAAGAGGCTCTGGGCGAAACCGGGGTGCGTGTCCTCGACTATCGCGCCGTCCGCTAATGGATGGGCGAATATGTCCGACCGCTCGATGCAGGATGGTTTTGGAGCCCGCTCCGCCCGAAAGACGCGGAAGGCCGGGAATTCGAAGGCTACACAGCCCGTGGCCGCGCCCGTCAAGCGGCCGGCGGAGGCCTCCGCCGAGGTGGAACCCACAAAGCTGGCGGCGCGGCTACCGGTGGCGCTCCCCTTGCTCCCGGCCGCCGCCGCGAAGGGAGGGAGCGCACGCCGCCGCGCGCTTGGTTGGACGGCCTGGGAGTGGGCCTTGGCCGCCGCTTTCCTGCTGATTGTTTGGGTTTGCCGCTAAGGGGGTGAGGGATGTTTACATCGGCACCGCAAGACACGCGGCGGGTGGTGGAGTTCGGGCGCCCCGACGCCATGAACCCAGAGGTGCGCTGGACCGCCAATCTGCTCACCAAGGCGCTGGCCTATGGGGTTGGGGTTCCATCGCTGGTGGCGACTGCGTTCGTTGGCGCCGTGGGTGAGTGGTATGCCTGGATCTATTCGAGCGGGCTCCAAACCTTTTTCGGCTATGCCATCGGGCTGCTGGTTATCGCGGTCTGGAGTTCCTGCCTGCCGATTGCCTGGGCCAATTCGCGCGGCAACGATCCGATTGTCGCGCGGGCTGCCTTTGGACTTTGGGCCGCTTGCGTGTTCATGAACGTGGTGACGATGCTGCATTTCGTGCGGCATGTTCCAGCGGCTCCGCCGGTGGCGGTCCAGGCTGCCGCGCCGGCCCGCCCGGCCGTAAATGCCCCCAATCTCCCCGAAGACGAAATTGAGCGGCTCGACGATAAAATCTCGGAGCTGTGGTATCTCGTAAACGACTACGGCCAAGAGCTTGAAACGGCGGCCGGTGCGCGGCGTGAGCGGCTGCTCACTGCGGAAAGCAAACGCCGGTATGCCCTGGCCAGAACGGAATTGGAGCAGCTCGAAATCCGGCGCTACGGCGCCCCTATAGTCCTGGAAGACCCCGACATCTCCAATCCCCGCAGCCGCCACGCACCCGGAGACCCTGCCGCTCCCACGCCGTCCGGGCCG
The DNA here is from genome assembly GCA_003153975.1 of Hyphomicrobiales bacterium. GTDB lineage: Bacteria > Pseudomonadota > Alphaproteobacteria > Rhizobiales > Rhodomicrobiaceae > Rhodomicrobium. Next base: position 2,434 of record PMBZ01000099.1, on the reverse strand, counting down.
CCGCCGGCATGGTGGATTTGCCAGCACCGGCAGCGCCGGCCACAGCCGCAATCCGCTCCTGCCCGGTGACATGCCGCACCGCGGCTTCGACGTGACCCGCCCCGGCGCCATGCGTTCCGGCCCGCGCCATGCGCTGGGCCTCAGCCAGCATATCGCGCTCGGCCTGGATCATCGCCCGTGTGGAGAAGCGCGCAGGGCGATTGCCTTGCTCCGGCGCGAGCTGCCTGACCTCTGGCGAAACCATGACTCGCGTCAGGATGGCCTGGAAGGCCGTGCCTTCGTCCACATAGCGGGCGATTTCTCGCGCGATGTCCCTGCGAGTGAACACCGCCTGCCGGTGGGTGATCAGCTCCAGCACGCGCTCTGGCCGCTCCGCGATCTCGCGGGCGCCCTGCGCGCGCTTCCTCATAGGCTTCGGCGCGATCCGCAAGCGTCCCGCGCTCCTCCAGGCCCTTGGCCCCGGTGCCCTTGTGCACCGTGGGCGTGACATCGATGCTGCGCACCTCATGGCTTCGATGGTCGATGCGAACATCGTGCCCAGCCCGCGCCAGATGCAGATTAGCGTAATCGGCCCATTGCTCCCGAAGCGCCAGAAGATCGGCCTTGCCACCCCAGGGATTGCCGAAGGCGTAAAGGATGCGCCCGCGCTTGTCCCGGAGTACCTCCCCGGTTTCAGCGTCCCGCAGGGCCTCGCGCTTGGCGCCGAAACCTTGCTCCGTCAGCGGTCTGATCGTGAGCATGATATGCGCGTGGATATTGCCATTGGCGCCCTGATGGATGGACCAGTCCGCCGCGAACCCTCGCGAGGCGAGTTGCTCGGTTACGAATAGCCGCGCGAGCCCGATATTTTCCTCAAGCGAAAGTTCGGCCGGCAGAGCGATCTCGATCTCGCGCGCAAGCTGCGCGTCCGGCCGCTTTTCATGGGTTTCGACGCGGTTCCAGAGCTCTTCCGAAGCCGCCACCCGTTCCTGGGCGTGGCGCTCCAACAGCGCTTGCACCCAGGTGGGCGCGCCCTCCGGCATGGCGATTTCCGAATAGAGCACATCGCGCTTTTGGACATAGCAGAACGTTTCGCCGGTGCGCCCATCATACATGCAGGCGCCGCGCCGGTAAGCGGCAGCGTTGACCGCGTTCCGGCCTGCCCCTCGCGAAATCACCTGTGCGGACAAATGGTAGACCGCCATGCCGTGCAAAGCGCACCGTCACGGAACGTGACGTATAAGTGCGAAGTCCCTTCCTTCGGTTGGTCCGGATTTTTCTGCTGAGCGCTTCGCGCCATCTTTTCTTAAGCGCCAAAATACAGTAAAGCATTTCTAAGCCATATTGAAAAGGAGTTATCGTAGTTGTCAGGAACACTCGTAGTGAAAGACGGACTTCAAAGCTAACAAAGCTTGATGAACTGAAATCGCAAATCGCGCATATAGAGGAAAAAGCCGCTATGCGCTTTGGAACGCTCGCAGTGCGCGCTGGGCTTGTGGAATTAGCCCTGAGTGAGCCTGAGTTGCTACGGGAGTTGTTCGCCATCGCGGCCCGATTTCGCAATGGGCCCAAAATCGCAGCTGGCGATGGCGCGCATGCGCCTCTTGAGGGCGGACAGGAAGGAAAGGAAGCTGGGCATGGATGCTAGAAAGGCGGACACCCGTAATAAAATTCAACTGGGCGGTCTCATCGTAAAGGCCGGGCTTGCGAACGAACCGGCTCCGGTGTTGCTGGGTGTCTTTCTGGCGGCAGCCCAAGCTTTATCCGGCCCGGATGGCGCCGCCGCCCGCGAACTCTGGCGCAAAGCCGGAGAGGAGGCCTTTACCGCATCCAGTGGCAAGAAGTGACGGCGCTGACCGTGCGTATCTCGCGCGGGGACGCGTAAGTTCTCATAAATTCTCGTAAGTTCTCATAAGTTCGCAGGGCTACTTTTTGCCCGGATTCTGCCGGTAGCGCCCAAGCCCGTGCTGATTCATGTGCGTGTTCCAGTCTGGATAACTGCTTGGTCGCTGCCCTGCGCGATGCCGCGTCCGCGGCATCGCCCGCCTGAAAAGCAACCTGGAAGCCAGGCTCGAAGCTAGCTCCATTTTCAAGAAGTAGGTAGCTTGCCGGCACTTGCGAGCGGACTGGCCCCCACGGCCTCTGGGCTTTCGAGTAGGCTTACCGGAACCAAAGCTTCGGCACCTGGCGCCGAAGCGATATCATATAGTAGCTATCCGTTTCATGCGCCGACCCAAAACCAAAGATAGCTACTATCTTCGCTGTCTCAAAAACAAAAACTTGTGATAGCTGCTATCTGTATTCATCGACCGTGAGCCGGCAGCGCCGATAGCAGCTATATCACGCGAGCTGAAGGATGGCAGCAATGTGCCGCGGAGGCTCCGCGACTCCACCTCCTCCGGGGGGGGGGGGGCCAAAGATTGGACACATGCCCGTACACAAAATCGGACACATA
>PMBZ01000062.1:465-22207 GCA_003153975.1 Hyphomicrobiales bacterium | reverse complement strand
AGCCTACGCACAGCTCAGACAGAGCTACAGGATTTGTTGACATCTAATATGCGCCCAGACTAACCGCGTTTGTAGACGGGGCAACGGTGCTGGAAGACGTCCGTCTGCAATATATGGGACGTAGACGCAGGGCAAAGTTCAGCTCGCGCAGCATCCGCTACGTTCTGTCCGGCCAAGCCGCGCGTCTGTTCTCCTCTTTGCAGCGCCGCTGGCTCCCGCCTATCGAATCTCAGCCTGTCGAGGATAGTGGCGCGGGAGGTGGTTCTCCTTCCCTCACTCGTGGCCGTTGTGCCACCCCCGGAATGCTTTGTCGCACTCAACCATGCTTGGGGCAGTCCGATACAACGGACGCATCGCGTCTACTTCACCGATGACGTCACCGTGACGGGATGGGCGGGCGCCATGATGAAGAACGGCCTGCTTCTGACCACCGAGCCCGGCTACTACCGGCCGGCCATGCTTCGCGCGCGGCCGCACCGGGTACGTACGCTTTCCGGCGGCTGGTCCAATTTTAACTTGATGATGCCGTTGCCGGCCGACGGCCACATATTTCACGGCGCAGGAAAAGAATGGAGGCCACGCCCGGAATCGAACCGGGGTGCGCGGATTTGCAGTCCGATGCGTCACCACTCCGCCACGTGGCCTTGTCACTCTCGTAGCATGATCGGCGGCGTATGAAAAGCGGCTTGGTGAGGTGCTGTCAGAAGCAATCATGGCGTCATGCGATCCGCGAAGCGACGTTTTGCCCTCCGGAGAAATCGTCAAACAATCGCGGCCGCCATCGGAGAATAGGTCCGAGGCCGGGAACTTCTCCAGATCGAGGCATTCCGCATCGTCTGGCGTCAGCACCGTTCCGCATGTTGCGTCGCGCTACGGCCGTCCAAGCGGGCGGCCGCTCTCCGGCCCACGCCGCGGCTAATACCCCGTGGGATAGCTGATGGTGGAGAAAGGCCGGTACTGATAGAGCCAGGTCTCGGTCAGCACCCGGTCTCCAGACTTGAGATATAGGCGCAACTCCACCGGATCGTTGCCGTCGACGGTCAGGTCGAACACCGCGCGCCAGTGGCCCGGCACATCGTCGGGAACCGCCTCGGCGTAGGTGTAGGTGATCTCGCCGCGCGACGACCACAGCACCAGCTCCGGCTTCACCCCGTAGGGAAGCTGCGACAGCGGCCCGCCCAGGAACTCGACCGCGAACTTGCGCACCCCGCTGGCGGGGCGGGGCTTGCCAGGCTGCCCGCCGCGGCCCAGGCGCGTTGCCACGCAGCGGCCCAGCGGCGTCGGAAAAGGCTCGTCCGCAAGCCAATGCACGCGGTAGCGCAGATCGATCCGGTCCCCGGCCTCGACGGGCTTTTGCGGGCACCAATAGGCGGTGACGTTGTCGTTGATCTCGTCGTCGGTCGGGATTTCGACGAGTTGGACGGTGCCCTTGCCCCAATCGCCGATAGGCTCGACCCAGGTGGACGGCCGCTTCTCGTAGCCGACGCCGTCCAGATAGTGGTCGAAATTGCGGTCGCGCTGCAAAAGGCCGAAGCCGCGCGGATGCTCGTCCTGGAACGTCGATACGCTGGTATGCGCAGGGTTGTTGAGCGGCCGCCAGATGTGCTCGCCGCTGCCGGTCCACATCGCCAGACCGTCGGAATCGTGCACCTCCGGGCGCCAGTCGATCCCGGCCCGCTTCACCGTCTCCGAATACCAGAACATCGTGGTGAGCGGCGCNNNGAATCGGCCGGCGAGGGCGCGAACCAGAAGCCGGTGAAGTCGGGGAATTCCTCGGGTGAACTGCCGCCGGGCGTGATCGCGATCCCTCTCGCGGACATGCCGACCTGGCCAAGCTCGCCCTTGCCGCGGAAATAAGACGCGCCCAGGAACGAGATCCACGGCTCGGCCTTGCGCCAGTCCTCGGTTCCGGCCTTGGGCTCGCGCACCCAGAAGCCCGCCATGGGCGACGGTGTCACAGGCAACTGCGCCGCGACGTTCCCGGATGGAATCGTGAAATAGCTAGAATCGTATAGGATTTCGCGGGCAACGTCCTGCCCGCCGCTCTGCTCCACCGCGTACATGCGAACGGTCTTGGGGAAATATCCCCCCACGTGCATGAAAGTGACCGGATAGGGACCCGGCTCGCCGTCGCCGAACAGCCCGTATTCCGGCTTGTAGTGAAGCTGGCCATGCGCGTCGTAATCGATGGAGGCCACGATTTTTGGGTCCGGCCGGGGCGGCGGGATATAAGCGGCGCCAGCCAGCGCCTGCGCGTGAGACTTAAGCCAGTCATAGGAAAACGGTTGCGGGTCGCTCATGCGCAGGCCGCGCGTGCCGGCACGCGCGGGAAATGCGGCAAAGGCCTGTGCGGCGAGCACAAGTTGGAGAAAGCTACGGCGGTCGATCATGGTCCATCCTGTACGGCGATACTGCGATTACGGTGCCACAGCGCTCATTTTGAAGCCGGGCCGCAAACCGTCATGCCCGCGCGAACGGGCATCCATCTAACAGGCTGCTATGCCTGCACAAATATGGATTCCCGCTTTCGCGGGAACGGCAGCTGCCGGCTAGGCTTCGGCCAAAATATTCCCTGAGGCCGCATTCGCCGGCATGTCTCTAGCGTGGCGTTAACGAAATGGGAAGCGGCATTCTTGGCGCAACTTTCGTATTAGCATCGGGTGCGTAACGCTTCTGCAATGGCGGGTACCGCACGGGCATCGGCGATCATTCCCATGTGGTTCACGCCGGGAATTACGGTCACGGAAATATCGGGCTGGACCGCGTGAACGGCGGGCTCGAACTGCTCCGCGTCGAATAGTTCGTCCTCGGCGCCCACAAGGATGTGCAGCGGAATGCGGGCTTGCTTCAGGTCCCGAACGTAATTCCTGGTGGCGAACGCCCTGAGGAGGCGGAGCGAGTAAGTGCCGGCGAGCAAGTGCGCTCTGGCGGGATCGATGGCAAAGGCGATTACCGGAAGGCCGTCGAGAGCGTGAATCCCGAAGCGCTTGAGGATGGAAATCGCGATGTACCTTGGAATGAAGGGCCTGGCCCATGCGCGCGCTTCTTTCCGGAAGGTCGGGGCGTGCGCGCCGAGCATCGGGGCCAGCAGAACGGCCCGCTCAAACAGGCTGCCGTTGCGGGATGCGGCGGCATGCAGCGCGTAGCCCCCTCCGGCGGACAGGCCGAGGAGGACGGTGCGTGCCCCTGGGTGCTGGCGCTGCGTGGAGGTGACGAAATCCTCAAGATCGTCGTCCAGCTGCCCAGTGTAATCGATGTCGCCGCGGCGGCCGGTTTCTCCATGGCCTCGGATGTCCGGTGCGTATACCTGCAGGCCCTGGGCAGCGAGCGCTTTCGCAAGCGGGTGCAGGCTGATGCCTGAGCCCGATGCGCCGTGAATCGCTATGACAAGCGTTTCCCGTCCGCTAGCGGGCCTTGTATCCCAGTGGCGGAAAGCGATCGTTCCGCCGCCGCGCGCGGGAAGTTTTCCAGTGCTGGGCAGATCGCTGAAGTCGATCTTATCGAAGGCGGCTGCCACCGAATTCAGCGAAGGCGGCGGTTCGCTCGTGCCGAACACAATCATTCCCGCAAAGATCGCGGCTCCTATCCCCGCCAAAGCGAAGACAAGAACGAGCGCGGACTGCAACATCCCTGCCCCCTAAATGCTCCTGGATTGCTTCGCTGCCCTGGTAATGACCGAAGCCGGCTTTACCGGGCGGCTTCGGCCGAGGCGAGCAATTCCTTGGCCTTGGCCACGTCGGCGGCCATCTGCGCGGTCAGCGTCCCGGCGTCGCGGAACTTCGCGTCCTCGCGCACGAAGCCGACGAACTCGATCTCGATGTCCTTGCCGTACAGGTTGCCATCGAAATCGAAGAGGAAGGTTTCGAGCAGCGGCAGGCCGGCGTCGAAGGTCGGCCGGGTGCCAAGATAGGCCGCGCCGCGATGCTTGTTGCTGTCCACATAGGCATGAACGGCGTAGATCCCGTGCTTCAGCGTGATGCCATCTTCGAGGCGGATATTGGCGGTCGGGTAACCCAGGCCCTGCCCGCGCCCCGCACCGCTTTCCACCTTGCCGGAAATCCGCCAATAGCGCCCGAGGATCTCCCCGGCGGCGGCGACATCGCCTTCGGCGAGCAGCTCGCGCACGCGGGTGGAAGAGAAAATTTCGCCGGCATTGCCTTGGGCTTCGACCACTGTGACACCGAACCCGTGGCGGCGGCCCTCCTCTGCGAGAACGCCTGGATTGCCGCCACGGCCCTTTCCAAAAAAGAAGTTGTAGCCAACCGTGGCATGCCTGATGGCGAATGCCTCTGCAAGGATAATGCGCACGAATTCCGGCGCGGTTAGCGCAGCTAGCTCGCGATCGAACGGGATCACCGCGGTGAATCCGCAGCCATGGGCCGATAGTAGCTCAAGCTTGCGCGGAAGGCTCGTCAGCCGGAAGAACGGCCTTTGCGGCTGGAAGAACACCCTGGGGTATGGCTCGAACACCATCACGCCCATGGGCAGCCCGCCCTCGGCGGCTTTCGCCTTGGCTGCGTCGAGCACGGTGCGGTGGCCGCAATGCACGCCATCGAAAGTGCCGATTGCAAGCGAAGCTCCCTTCAGATGCTGGGGAACCTCCCGCCAGCCCCGGACAACGTCCATTCCACCTCTCTTATTTTGCTGCGCGCGAGGGAACCATGAGCACCGCCTCGCCTTCCAGAACGACCTTTTCGCCCACCGTGCAGGCGCAGGTGAAGATTGCCCTTTTCCGGTGCTCGATCAAGTCGGAGATCCGCACGGTCGCGGTAACGCGGTCTCCGATGTGGACGGGCGCCCTGAAGTTGAGCGTTTGCGAGATGTAGATGCAGCCCGGTCCCGGAAGCTTGGTGCCGAACACGGCCGAAATATAGGAGGCGCTCAGCATCCCGTGCGCGACACGCCTTCGGAATGGCGTTTCCTTGGCGTAGGCCTCGTCAAGATGAATCGGGTTGATGTCGCCGCTAAGCTCCGCAAAGGAATGAATTCCTTCGCTGCTGACGGTGTGGGAGATGCTCTCCTCCATGCCGACGTGAAGGTCCTCGAAAAAATGGCCCGGACCTATCGTGGTGGTGGTCATCGTCCCTCCTACGCAACTCTTACCTGCCCAAGTGCCGCGAACATATGCCCCCGGTGGCTTGGGGAACAAGCGGAAGCGAACTTCGCTGCAGCGCAACATACTCATATACGGAGCAGCCCAGGCTTTCCGCAAGTAGGCCAAAAGTCACCATCGCAGGTGCGGCATGGCGGCGGCCGGCCGGAAGGGCTTGCCGGCGAAAAGCCGGTCCAGCATGGGCGGGGTGAGCCCGTCCTCCGCCTCTTCGCCCAGGTTCACGCGGCTGGCGATGTAGATCGCGTCGATGCCCTGAGCGCAGGCGCCTTCGATATCGGTATGGATGCCATCGCCGATGGCCAGGATCGCGCTCTGGGGCAGCGGCCTTGAAAGCTGCCGCATCGCGGCTTGGTAGATGGGGGCGTAGGGCTTGCCTGCTTGGATAACGGTTTGGCCGAGCGCCGCATAGCGCTGCGCCAGAAGCCCCGAACATGGCATGAGCCTTGAGCCGCGCTCGACCATCAAATCGGGGTTGGCGCAGATCATGGGCACGCCCCTGACCGCGAGCGAGGCCAGCATGGGCTCGTAATCCTCGACCGTCTCCTGATCCTCGTCGAAAAAGCCCGTGCAAACGGCAACCATGGCACTTTTCGCCGATACAAACTGGACCTTCAGCCCTTCGAACAGGCACTTGTCGCGCTCTGGACCCAGATGGAACATCGGTTCGACGGCATAGACCTCGACAAAGCCACGCGTCACGTCGCCGGAGGTCACGAGCGCGGTAAAGCAGTCCCGCGGTACGCCAGCGATCTGAAGATGCTCCAGGACGGGGGCCGAAGTCCGCGGCGAGTTCGAGACGAGAACGACCTCGCCGCCGCTCCGCAGGAACGCGCGGCAAGCGTCCACGGCGGCCGGGAATGCGGAGATCCCGTCGTGCAGCACGCCCCATACATCGCAAAACCAGGCCTTGCGGCTTGCGGCTATTTCGGCCAACCCGGAGAGGATTGGGATTGGCGGAGGTGCCCCGTCTATCATGCGATTCCAATTCTGGCGATGGCTTGAATAAGACCCCCTCACCCCAGCCCTCTCCCCAAGGGGAGAGGGAGTTTGGCTGCGGCCTCTCCCAGATGAAGAGGCTGCTTCGGGCGTGCCCTCTCCCCTTGGGGGAGAGGGACAGGGTGAGGGGGTCTTCTTAGGCACTCTATGTAATGAGCTTATACGCCGGCAATGTCAGGAACGCTTCAAGCTTCTCGCTCAGCACGAGTTGCCTGAACAGCGCGATGGCCTCATCGAACCGGCCCTTTGCGTAGGCATCGCCGAGCGTGGTTTTGAGCTTGGCCATCTCGTCCGCGAGGCAAGCCTCGACCAGTTCCGCCGTAACGCGCCGTCCGTCAACCAGCGTGGCGCCGTAATGCAGCCATTGCCAGATCTGCGTGCGCGAGATTTCGGCGGTGGCGGCGTCCTCCATGAGATTGTAGAGCGGCACCGCGCCGTTTCCGCGCAGCCACGCCTCGATATACTGCACGCCGACGCGGATGTTCATGCGCAGGCCTTCCTCGCTGCGCGTGCCCTCGTGCGGCTGCAGCAGCTCCTTCTCGCCAACCGTCACATCCTCGCGCAGCCTATCGAGCTGGTTCTTTTGCGGCATGTGCTCGTTGAAGATCTCAAGCGCGGTTGGCACGAGATCGGGATGCGCCACCCAGGTGCCGTCATGCCCGTATTGCACCTCGCGCAGCTTGTCCTCGCGCACGGCGGCCAGCGCTTTCTCCGTCACCTCCGGATCGCGGCGGTTGGGGATGAAGGCCGCCATGCCGCCCATGGCAAACGCGCCGCGCTGGTGGCAGGTCTGGATCAGAAGCTCGGCATAGGCTTTGAGGAAGGCCTTTTTCATCACGACCTGTCCACGGTCCGGCAGCACATATTCCGGCTTCGCCCGGAGCGTCTTGATGTAGGAGAAGATGTAGTCCCAGCGGCCGCAATTGAGCCCGGCGATGTGCTCGCGCAGCTCGTAGAGAATTTCGTTCATCTCGAAGACCGCAGGCAAGGTCTCGATCAGCACCGTCACCTTGATAGTGCCGGCCGGGATGCCGAGCCGCTCCTGCGCGAACAGGAACACCTCGTTCCAAAGCCGCGCCTCCAGATGGCTTTCCGTCTTTGGCAGATAGAAGTAGGGGGCGGTGCCGCGGTCGAGCATGTGCCGCGCATTGTGGAAGAAGTAGAGGCCGAAATCCACGAAAGCGCCCGCGACCTTGTTGCCATCGACGGAGATATGGTTCTCGGACAGGTGCCAGCCGCGCGGCCGGATCATGAGAATTGCCGGGTTCGGGCCGATGGCGTAGCGCTTGCCGCTGTCTTCCTCGGTGTAATCGATCTGGCCGAGCCAATAATCCATGAGGTTGATCTGGCCCTCGATCACATTGTGCCAGGTGGGGGAGAGCGCGTCCTCGAAGTCGGCCATGAACACGGTGGCGCCGGAGTTCAGCGCGTTGATGACCATCTTGCGCGAGGTCGGCCCGGTGATCTCGACGCGCCGGTCGAGCAAATCGGCTGGGATCGGCGCGACTTTCCAATCGCCTTCGCGAATGGCCTTCGTTCCGGGCAGGAAGCCGGGGAGCGAGCCTGCGTCCCACGCGGCCTGCCGCTCCTCGCGGGCTTGCAGCAGAGCCACGCGCCGCGCCTCGAACCGGCGTGCGATGGATGCCACAAATTCCAGTGCTCCGGCGGTCAGTACGCGCTCATAGCCGGGTTTCAATGGGCCTGAAATCTGAACGCCGCTGGGAAGGTTGAGAGAAGTTGCTTCCGGCATCGCTATCTCCGGTTATCGCTCGGGTTGGTTCGGCCATAGAAACGACAGTATACCCGGCACTGTCCATGGGGCCTCAGTCGTACGCGGTAAATTTCTTGTGGGGCTGCTGGGCGGATTTCCTATGGAGCGATGGTGATTTTCGATTTCGAGCTAAATTAGCAGATGCGCTTTACGGAAACGTTAAGCCGGTATCTATGTTCTAACGCATTGATGTGACGCCAAAAACAAATGTCCTGGAGTCACGTCTCAAGGTTAATCCGCGAGTTGCTGTTATATTTAACGGGGATTTTCAACCGTGGAAATCGACCCAAAGTGAGGAAAATTTCGCTAGAATGCGCGCGAAAAACGCATTGCGGTTCAGTGTTTACCACGCCTGCATTTACCATGACGTGCTGCTTGCGACACGTCACGGATTCTTAATTGGTTTGCCGGCGGGGCTAAGATGGGAGCTGCCTGCGGAGCCGGCCTGGAGTGCCCCTCCCGCGGAACGCCCCGCAGCGCAGCTCGCTGCACTATTTCGCCACCTGCCGCGCTCCGGGCGCAGCCTTGGTGCCTGGCCGCAGGCATCCGCCAATGCCTTCGAATGCCGCAATCCCGAATCGTGGAGCCCCGGCCTTGATGTTTACGCCTAGCCTTCAGAGTGATTCGCTAAGCAAGAACTTATTGCAACGCAATGGCTTAGCGCAGAAACGCCCCTGTTCACGCTGGCGTGCCGGCAAGACGCGCCGCGGCCTTCTCGCCGCCGATATGCAGCAGCAGGCCTTTGAGCGCCCAGTATTCCACAGCGCATAGCTTGCATTGCTCGCATTTTTTACCCTTTCTTAACTTGTGTTACCAATGCGCAACAAGCCAAGAATGCGGCGTACACCGCTATACTCAATTGATATTGATGATGAAACTTGCCGGCGTGGAGATATTCCGCCGCCCCAGGTCCGCCCGGAATGGCCCCAAGTGTACAACTTGAGGTAAGCTTCGCGTGCTTAGGCTGCCCCGGCCTGTGGCAATCATTAGAAAGACGGGGACACACAAAATGAACCATCTCTCCCGCATCGCCGGCCTGACGCTTACGAGCTTGGCCGCACTTACAGCGGCGAACGCCGCGGACATGTACCGCTGTCCCGGCTGCACCGCCAGAGACACGTTTTACGGCCCGGCCGTCTGGACCGGCTTTTACCTCGGCGCCAACGGCGGCTACGGCTGGAGCGCTTATAATGACAAGTATTCCTATCCTGCCGGGGTCGACGCATCCGGCCCCTACAGCGCCTACGGCGGTAATCACGCGGACGGCGGCTTCGGCGGCGTCCAGCTCGGCTACAACTGGCAGATGGCGAGCCCGTTCGTCATAGGCTTCGAGACCGATATTCAAGGCGCCGGCATAAGCGGCTCCGGAACGGACGGCTTTGATAACTTCAAGACCCAGCTGAATTGGTTCGGCACGGTGCGCGGCCGCGTGGGCTACGCCTTCGATCATGCCTTAGTGTATTTCACTGGCGGCTACGCCTACGGCGGTTTGCAAAGCACAATCAGCGTGGCCGACTCGTTTAATTTCGACAATACTGTTTCTGGCTATGTGCTGGGTGGTGGCGCTGAATATAAATTTAATCCGGCCTGGTCCGTCAAAGTGGAGTACCAATATCTCGACTTCGGCAAGAACGAGCCGACGCGTATTGACGGCCTGACTGCGACGGGTTGGGGGGTCAACACGCCTGACGATGCCTTCCACACGGTCCGCGTGGGCATAAATTATTATGTCATGCCAGGCATCGAGCCCCTCAAGTAGGCTTCGGCACGCCAATCATGCGATGCGGCGCCTCCGGGCGCCGCTTTCGCTTCCTGCCTGCCCGGCGATCTTGAACCTGGAAACGGCAGTTGACGCCAGTTTCCAGGTGGGAACGCGCGTCGAAATGTTCCGCGGCGCCGGCCTCGCGAAAGCACATAGGCACCTATTGGCTCAGGCAGGCTTGCCGGCAAGACGCGCGCTGGCCTTCTTGCGGCCGATGAGCGGCAGAAGATCTTTCAGCTCCGGGCCGCGTTCCAGGCCGGTCAGCGCGAGCCGCAGCGGGTGAAAGAGTGCGCGGCCTTTCGCGCCCGTCGCTTTCTTCACGGCTTCGGTCCACTGCGGCCAGATGCCGGCATCCCAAGGCTCGGGCGGCAGCAGCGTCAGCGCCTGGGCAGTGAAGGCTGCGTCCTCGATAACCGGCTCGATGTTGCCGTGAACGACGCTCCACCACTGGTCCACGTCCGCGAAAACTCCCAGATTGGCGCGCACCGCCAGCCAGAAAGCCTCGCCGCCGCCAATGCCTCGCTCGCTCAGCCGGTTCGCCACGGCGGCGTAAGGCGTGGCATGCAAAAGCTTCGCGTTGAGCCCCTTCAGCTCCTCGGGATCGAAGCGGGCCGGTGCGCGCGAGACCTTGGCGAAATCGAACAGCTTCGCCAGCGCTTCCAGGCTTTCCTGCGGCTGCAGCGCGTCGGACGTGCCGATGAGCGAGGCGTGTGTCATCACCGCCAGCGGCTCCAGCCCCTCCTCGCGCAGGCCCGCGATGGAGAGCGAGCCGAGCCGCTTGGACAGCGCCTCGCCCTGCGCGCCGGTGAGCAGATTGTGGTGCGCGAAGGCGGGCACGGGAGCACCCAGCGCCTCGAAAAGTTGGATTTGCACGGCGGTGTTGGTCACATGGTCCTCGCCGCGAATGATGTGCGTGATGCCAACATCCGCATCGTCGGCGACGCTCGTGAAGGTATAGAGCGGCGTGCCGTCGCCTCGGATCAGCACGGGATCGGAGATCGAGGCCGCGTCGATCTCTTGCGGCCCCCGGATGAGATCGTCCCAGGCCGTGCGCCGGTGCTCCAGCAGGAAGCGCCAATGGGCTTTCCGGCCCTGCGCCTCAAGCTCCTTTTTCTCCTCTGCCGTGAGCTTGAGCGCCGCCCGGTCGTAAACCGGAGGCTTGCCGCGTGCCATCTGGCGCTTACGCCGCCGCTCCAGCTCGTCCGCCGTCTCGTAGCAGGCATAGAGCCGCCCGGACTTCTTAAGCTTCTCCGCCGCCGCCGCGTAGAACTCCAGCCGCTGCGACTGCCGGAACTCCTCGTCCCAGGCGAGCCCGAGCCAGGTGAGATCGTCGCGGATGCCGGTGACGTACTCCTCCTTCGAGCGCTCCAGATCGGTGTCGTCGAAGCGCAAAAGGAACGTACCGCCCTCGCGCCTGGCGAACAGCCAGTTGAACACGGCGGGGCGGATATTCCCGATGTGCAGCCGCCCGGTGGGGCTCGGCGCGAAGCGGACTTTTACTGGCATGTCAGCACCTGGTTATTGCGAGCCGCACGCATTGAGGACAATTCGGGCCTCTCACCCCTCACCCTGCCCCTCTCCCCATGGGAGAGGGGACGCTGTTTCTCGCGATGCGGTCTATTCTGGCGTTCCTTCTCCCATGGGGAGAAGGACAGGATGAGGGGAGCGACGGTCATATATTACTCGATTCGGTTGAAACGCTTTTGGCCGGCAAAAATGAATGACTACGGAAGCGTCTCGCGGAAGCGGTTGACGATGGGGTAGCGGCGGTCGCGGCCGAAATTGCGCTCGGTGATCTTGACGCCCGGCGCGGATTGCCGCCGCTTGTATTCCGACAAATAGAGCAGGCGCTCAACCTTTTTCACCGTCTCCGGCGCATGGCCGCGCGCGACGATGGCCGGCAACGGCTCCTCGCGGTCCACGAGCGCCTGCAGGATATCGTCGAGCACGTCGTAGGGCGGCAGCGAATCCTGGTCGGTCTGGTTCTCGCGCAGTTCGGCGGTGGGCGCCTTGGTGAGGATGTTCTCCGGGATGACCACGCCCTCGGGACCGAGGCAGCCTTTGGGCCGCGCGCCGTTGCGGAACCCTGACAGCGCATAGACCTGCGTCTTGTAGAGGTCCTTGACCGGGTTGAAGCCGCCGTTCATGTCGCCGTAAAGCGTGGCGTAGCCCGCCGAAACCTCGGACTTGTTGCCCGTGGTGATGACCATGCCGCCGAACTTGTTGGAGATCGCCATCACCGTCACGCCGCGCACGCGCGATTGCAGGTTCTCCTCGGCGAGCCCGGATTCGAGCCCGGCGAAGAGCGGCCCCAGCATTTCGCTGAATCCTTCCACCGCCGGGTGGATTGGAACGGTGTCGTAGCGCACGCCCAAGGCTTGCGCGCAGCCGGCGGCGTCGGAAAGCGAGTCGTGCGAGGTGTAGCGATAGGGCATCATGATGCAATGCACGCGCGCCGCCCCCAGCGCATCCACGGCCATCGCCGCGCAGAGCGCCGAGTCGACGCCGCCGGAGAGGCCAAGCACCACGCCGGGGAAGCGGTTCTTTTCGACGTAATCGCGAAGGCCCATCACGCAGGCGAGGTAGGCGGCGGCGTTCCCTTCCTCGACGGTAGCCATCGGCCCGCTCACGCAAGCCCAGCCCTCCGCCTCGCGCCGCCATTCCGTCATGGCAATTGCCGTCTCCCAGGCCGGGAACTGCGCCGCGAGCCGGCCGCCGCGATTGAGCGCGAAGGAGCCGCCATCGAAAACAAGCTCATCCTGGCCGCCCACCTGATTGACGTAGAGCATGGGCAGGCCGGTCTCTACCACGCGCGCGACGGCAACGTTCTCGCGCACCGCCCGCTTGCCGAGCGTGAAGGGCGAACCGTTCGGCACGAGGAAAAGCTCGGCGCCGCTTTCTGCCAGGCATTCGGTAACAGCGTCCGTCCAGATATCCTCGCAAATGGGCAAGCCGATCCGCACGCCGCCCAAGTTCACCGGCCCCGGCATCGGGCCAGCCGCGAAGTTCCGCTTCTCGTCGAACACGCTGTAGTTGGGCAGATCGGCCTTGTAGCGCAGCGTCTCGACCTTGCCGCCGGCAAGCAGCGCCACGGCGTTATAGACCTTGCCGTCCTCGCCCCAGGGCGTGCCCAGGATCATGGCGGGCGCGCCATTTTCCGTGATTTTCGCGAGCCCGCGCACCGTTTCCATGCAGGCCTGCACGAAGGCTGGCTTCAGCACGAGGTCCTCGGGTGGATAGCCTGCGATGAAAAGCTCGGGAAAAAGGATCAGGTCCGCGTTTTGCGCGTGCGCCTCATGCCAAGCGGCGCGGACCTGCTCCGCGTTGCCGCAGAGGTCGCCAACCACCGGATTGAGTTGAGCGCAAGCGATGCGCAAGCTCGATGTCATGGGCCTCAAGCCTTTCGAAGCCGCCGCGGCGAAGGTTTCAATCCAGGAACAATTAAGGCCGGGCCGCGCCGCACGCAAGCCAAGGCGCGCGGATTGGCCGCGCCAAGAGCGCAGTCTGTGAACAGGCAGTCTCGCATGTTGCTTCGAGATCCGGGATTTGTTATCACTCACCCAGGCAGGAAAAGCGCATGCGCCGCCCTCAAGAGCGCCGCGCCAGCTTCAGCGCCGTTCGCCGGCTTAGCACAGTGGTAGTGCAGCGGTTTTGTAAACCGAAGGTCGGGGGTTCAAATCCCTCAGCCGGCACCATCGTACCCCCCCGGCAAATCGCCCGAACGGCGGCACCGGGCGGTCGAGAAGGCTTGAGAGCTTCGAGTTTACCTCAACATCAAGTTTCCCCTTTAGGCCAGAATCATAAACAATTACAGACTCGACGAACCCTCGAAAGGCGGCCGCGCTTTCTCCTCCCAATGCAATTTCCTTGCCGGCACACAGCCGGCCGGCGAGATCGAGACATCGCTGCATGGCCGCCGGGTGGAGGGAGATGACATCTAAATCTCCAGGACCGTTCCCCAGGCGTGAGGAGAGCCCCACCTTTTGCGCTTCCAACGTCATAGGTGGCAGGCAAATGCGAGACGCCACACTAGCGGAAATCCCCAAATGCACTTCGTTTACGCCCTTGAAGACCTTCCCGATCCCTGCCGCGCCTCGCTGTTTCTCGCCGGACCGACACCGCGCGATCCGGTCACACAGGGCTGGCGGCCGGAAGCGTTGCGGCTCCTCGCGGGACTGGGCTACGAGGGCGCGGTCGTCATCCCCGAGCCGCGCGGCGGCGAGTGGTGCCACTCCCATACCGAACAAGTGGAATGGGAGGTGGCGATGCGGGCGCGTGCCGATCTCATCGCCTTCTGGGTGCCGCGTGAGCTAGCCACCATGCCCGCCTTCACCACCAATGTCGAATTCGGTGAGGACTATGACAGTTGCCGTTGCCTTTACGGCCGCCCGCCCGAGGCGCCGAAGTGCCGCTATCTCGACGTTCGATGGGAAGCCGTGACGGCGCGCGCACCGCATGACAGTTTGCACGGCGTGTTGGCCGAGGCCGTGGCGATCCTCGGTATGGGGGCAGAGCGGTACGGCGCGCAACGCGATGTGCCGCTGGCGGTCTGGCGAAGCGAGTTGTTCACGGAATGGCATTGCGCGCAGACTGCGGCAGGTCACGCACTGCGGCAATTCAGGGTGCGTCACATGCAGCCGCACGGGCCGCGCCACCCTGCCTCGCCGCTGACCGGCTTCCTGGCCTGGACGGCCGTCGCCGA
Source organism: Hyphomicrobiales bacterium (assembly GCA_003153975.1). Lineage (GTDB taxonomy): Bacteria > Pseudomonadota > Alphaproteobacteria > Rhizobiales > Rhodomicrobiaceae > Rhodomicrobium. Next base: position 7,863 of record PMBZ01000062.1, on the reverse strand, counting down.
GGCGGGCGGGGATCGGATTATTGCCGGCGAGGTCTTCCTCGCCGGGCTGGTGCCGGTGCCGTAACGCCACCGCCCGATCCCAGCGGGACGAGGTTGACCTCGGCCGGACAAGGCCGAATCCACGGCGCGGGAGGTGGAATATCCGGCCTGCCGGACCGCAATACCCCGCGCCCAGCATGGAAATTCGCCGCCATAAGCGAGAGGCAAATTTCTACGCCGTGGAGCGGCGGTGTTACTTGTTGAGCCCCGCGCGCCGGAAGGCATCGGCGAACGCGCCGCCGCCGCCGGCCTCGGGTTTGCCGCCCTTGGGCGCGGCGCTCATCTTCTTCGGCGCCGCCGCCTGCCCTTTCGCCCCGCCCGCCTGCTGCTTGCCGTCCACGCCCGGCTGATCGTCGAGGCGCATGCTGAGCGAGATGCGCTTGCGGGCGGCGTCGACCTCCATGACCTTCACCTTCACGATATCGCCCGGCTTGGCCACCTCGCGCGGGTCCTTGATGAACGTCTTCGACATGGCGGACACATGCACGAGCCCGTCCTGGTGCACGCCGATGTCCACGAACGCGCCGAACGCGGCCACGTTCGTCACCACACCTTCCAGCACCATGCCGGGCTTGAGGTCGGAGATCTTCTCGACGCCCTCCTGGAAGGTCGCGGTCTTGAAGGCCGGGCGCGGGTCGCGGCCGGGCTTTTCCAACTCGCGCAGGATGTCGGTCACGGTCGGCAGCCCGAATTTCTCGTCCGCGAATTCCTTCGGCTGAAGCCCGCGCAGGATGGGCGCATTGCCGATCAGCTTCTTGATCTCGGTCTTGGCCGCCTTCACGATCTTGCGCACCACCGGATACGCCTCGGGATGCACGGCGGAGGCGTCGAGCGGATCGTCGCCATTGGGGATGCGCAGGAAGCCCGCCGCCTGTTCGAAGGCTTTCGGGCCAAGGCGCGGCACTTCCTGAAGCTCGGCGCGCTTCTTGAACGCGCCCTTGCTGTCGCGATAGGTGACGATATTTTTGGCCAGGCTTTCGCTGATGCCGGAAACACGCGCCAGCAGCGGCGCCGACGCGGTGTTCAAATCCACGCCGACCGCGTTCACGCAGTCCTCCACCACCGCGTCGAGCGAGCGCGAGAGCTTGGACTCGGTCACATCGTGCTGATACTGGCCGACGCCGATGGACTTCGGATCGATCTTCACGAGTTCGGCGAGNNTCGGCGCTGGCAAAGGCGCTCGCGGAATAGACCGAGGCGCCAGCCTCCGAGACCACGATTTTCGTGAGCTTCAGCTCCGGCGCCAGCGCGATAAGCTCGGCTGCGAGCTTATCGGTTTCGCGCGAGGCGGTGCCGTTGCCGATGGCGATCAGCTCGACCTTGTGCTCCTTGCAAAGCCGGCCGAGGATGGCGAGCGACTCCGTCCATTGCTTCTTCGGCTCGTGCGGATAGATCGCTGTTGTCGCCGCGACCTTGCCGGTGGCATCGACCACGGCGACCTTCACGCCGGTGCGGAAGCCCGGATCGAGGCCCATGGTCGCACGTGTGCCGGCGGGTGCCGCGAGCAGCAAGTCGCGGAGATTGCTGGCGAAAACGCGCACGGCCTCATCCTCCGCCGCCTGCCAGAGCCGCATGCGCAGATCGACCGCGAGATGCCCCTGCACGCGCGTGCGCCAAGCCCAGCGCACCGTGTCGTTGAGCCATTTGTCCGCCGGGCGGCCCCGGTCCACGATGTTGAACTTGCGGGCGATGCGCTGCTCGTAAAGGCTCGGCCCGCTGGCAGGCGCCTGCGCCGGGTCTTCCGGCTCGAAATTGAGGTCGAGCACGCCTTCCTTCTCGCCGCGGTACATCGCGAGGATACGGTGTGCCGGCATCTTCGACAGCGGCTCGGCCATGTCGAAATAGTCGGAGAATTTCGCGCCCTCGGCCCGCTTCTCCTCCTTCACCTTGGCCGCGAGCCGGCCGCGGCCCCACATCTCCTCGCGCAGATTGCCGATGAGGTCCGCGTCCTCGCCGAAGCGCTCGACCAGGATCGCGCGCGCGCCCTCCAGCGCCGCCGCCGCATCGCCCACGCCCTTCTCCGCGTCCACGAAGGTCGCCGCGATGTCGCCGGGGATCTTCGTGGGATCGGCGAGCAGCGCATCGGCCAGCGGTTCCAAGCCCGCCTCCCTGGCAATCTGCGCCTTGGTCCGCCGCTTCTGCTTGTAGGGCAGGTAGATGTCCTCAAGCCGCGCCTTCGAATCCGCCGCCATGATCCGCGCCTCAAGCTCGTCCGTGAGCTTGCCCTGCTCGCGGATGCTGGAGAGGATCGCCGTGCGCCGCTCCTCCATCTCGCGCAGGTAGCCGAGCCGCTCCTCCAGCGTGCGAAGCTGTGCGTCGTCGAGGAGCCCGGTGGCTTCCTTGCGGTAGCGCGCTATGAACGGGACTGTCGAGCCGCCGTCCAAAAGCTCAACCGCCGCAGCCACTTGCTGCGTACGCACGCCAAGCTCTTCCGCAATCCGCTGTTCGATGGGTTTCATTCAGTGCCGCTCCGCTTTGTGGGTGCCGCCGGGGTAAGGCAGCGCGAATCGGATCATCATACTAGGCGGAGGCGGTGAGATTCAAATGGCCTGACATTCGGCAGCTCGGCCCGGAAGTCAGGTTAACGGAGTTTTTGCGTCGACGCGGCGGCTATGATTCGCTGAGCGAACTTACAGACGAAGAGATGCCGCGTTCGCGTTTAGCCCTGCTTCTGGAGCGTTTTTCCCGGCTCGACGACGAGCGCCAGCAGTGGCGGGCGATGTATCCGCTATCTGAGATGCTTCCGTTGTTGACCTGCGCCACAATAGCCGGGTGCGACGATTTGGACGAAATCGTCGCATGGGGGCTCGCTTCAAACACATCGACACGCTTGTCAAAGCCGTCAACCGGACCGAATACGCCGATCGCCGCGCTTTCGACATGCGGCTTTACATCTCGTCGGCACCTCTCGATATCGGGCGGTTCACACGGCTATTGGGGCGTCGAGAGCATGCACTGGCCGCCCGGCATCGGGTTCAAGGACGATCCTTGCGCATCGGTTCTCTTGCGATCCTCACCGATACGCCCGGTAACGGCTCCGGTCTCGCTCCCCTGCCGCGACAAATCTCCGCCGCCAATTATTGCGCGATCTTATGAAAAATACCGCCCAGTATGGCATCTCGCAGTTGCCAGCCACCTTTGTGGCTTAGCTCTCATGGACAATTGCGAGACATAAGGGACATTAGAACCGCCTAACGGGCGGCCTCCCAGTTGCCTGGTCCAAGAGCACCGGACCTTGAACTGTCCTGATGCGGTGCAAGCCGGTGACGCCCCCGGACGTTGGCGTTACCCCTTCAATCGGGCCGCTCCGCCGTGCGGCGCCGCTCCATGCGTTCGGCATTCCTCGCCTGCGCCCGGCGCTCGGCGGCTTCCTGACGTGCACGGCGCAGGGCGGCTTCCTGGCGCAACTGCTGAGTACGCCGCTCCTGCCATTCGGCGTAGCGGGCCTGTGCACGGCGCTCCGCGGCCACCTGCCGGTCCCCGCCATTCCGGCGGGTCTCCGTCTCGCGGGGTTCTTCATACAACGAACGCGACGCCACATAGCGCCGCTCGCCATTTCTCGCCTGCGCCCGGCGTTCGGCAGCCTCCTGACGTGCCCGGCGCTCCACGGCTTCCTGGCGCGCGCGCCGTTCGGCTGCCTCTTGCCGGGCCAACGCCACGCGCCGCCGCTCCGTCGCCTCCTGGCGTGCCGCCGCCACGCGCTGCCGCTCCGCCGCCTGCTTGGCCTCGGCCTCGGCCTGACGGACCTGGCGCTTCGCCTCATCGATGAATGCTCCGCTCGATGGGCTCGATGCAAACGCGGTGGGGGTTTTGGCGGAGGCGGTAAGATATTCATCCTTGGGGGCGAAGTTCCCGGCCGGCAGGATCTGCACGAGCTTGAAGCCTTCCGCCTTCAGGTTGACGAGAATGCTGTCGAGCGCATCCACCGTGACCTTCCGCGTATCGTGAAACTCGATGATGCCTTTCCCGGCTTCGTGCAAGCGCTCAATCGTGCGGTTTGCGAACTTCGATGGGGTAAGCCCCGGCTCCATATCGCCGGACACCACATCCACCGGCCACAGGCTCACACCCCGCTCCTTGAGGTAATCGAGCGTTGCGGGCGGAAGGCTCTGGCCTGGCGCGCTGAAGAAGGGAGCCACCTCGCCACCCGATGCCTTGGCTACGGCGGCAAAGCCCTTCTCGATCTCTATTTGTGCGCCATCGTTGGACAAGGAAGCAAGATTGGGCGCGGTGGACCAAGTGCCCGCGGCGACGGTATGGCCCCTGCGCGCCACATCGCGGACCGAATCCGGGCTTGCCAGGGCCGCATTGCCGGCGAAGAAGAAGACCGCCTTTGCGCAGCGGCGGTCGAGGATGTCCAGAATGTAGCGCGTATAGGCTGGGTTCGGCCCTTGATCGAAAACCAGCAGCACTTCCTTGTCGTGCAGTTCCAGGGGTGAAGGAAGAGCCGCGGTTTCAGGCTTATCCTTGACCGGGCGGTAGACCGGCCCCCCAGAGGAATCCACGGCAAGGACTCTAGAAAGAAAGTTGTGTTGCTCGCTGTAGTTGCATTCCGCTGCATTCGCCGCACTAAAGTAGAATGCGGCCACGAATAGGCAAAACGCACGAACAAACATTACAGCCCCCTGAACGCCCAGAAGCTCTACAAGTATAAGTTTTCAGGCCTGCGCTCAAGCCCCCTGTTACAAAACGCCTCGCTTTAAGCCGATTACTTGGTCCTGCGCCTCGGGCGCAAATTTCTGCAAATCCATGTGCTCGGCATAAATCCAGCGGACCGTGCGGGTGGCCGAGCGCATGATGACGGTATGGGTTTCAATCTGGCCGTCGGCGAATTTCACGCCGTTCAGGAGCGAGCCATCGGTGACGCCGGTCGCCGCGAAGATGATGTCGCCCGACGCCATGTCGGCGGTCGAGTATTTGCGGGCGAGGTTGGTGATTCCGAGGGATTCGGCCCGCTTGGCCTGCCCGGCGCTCGCGGCACTCAACCTTCCGTGGATCTGGCCGCCAGTGCAGCGCAGCGCGGCCGCGGCAAGTACGCCTTCGGGCGCACCGCCCGTGCCCATGTAGATGTCTATGCCGGTTTCGTCCGGCTCGCAGGTATGGATGACGCCTGCGATGTCTCCATCGCCGATGAGCGCGATACCCGCACCCGCCGCCCGGATTTCGCCGATCAACTTCGCGTGACGCGGCCGGTCCAGCACGCAGGCCGTAACGTCGCGAACGGGCACGCCTTTCGCCTCCGCCAGCCTGTTCAGGTTTTCGGCAACCGTGTAGTCCAGGCCCACGACGCCAGCCTCGTAGCCTGGCCCAATGGCGATCTTTTCCATGTACATGTCGGGCGCGTGCAGAAGGCTGCCGCGCTCGGCGATTGCCAGCACCGACAGCGCGCCGGGGAGCGACTTGGCGCACAGGCTGATACCTTCGAGCGGATCGACCGCGATATCGACCTCCGAGCCGCCCTGGCCCAGTTCCTCCCCGATATAGAGAACCGGCACCTCGTCCTGCTCGCCCTCGCCAATGACGATGCGGCCGGAAATCGGCAAGCCGCTCAACTCGCGCCGCATCGCGCGGGCTGCCGCCACGTCCGCCTGCATCTCGTCGCCACGGCCGCGAAAATGCGCCGCCGCCACCGCCGCAGCCTCGGTAACCCGCGTGATGTCGAACGCGAGCGTGCGCATGAGTTCGTTTGCCGGGCCGGATTGCTTGTTCATAAGCGGTCCCTCGCCGATACATTCCGTTAAGGAAACAGACTATAGCGCCTCAATGCGGATCATTTGCGGCACACCTTGAACGTGGCCGTCTTTTACGATCGAATCCAGCGCATTCCGGAGCTGATCCTCGCGCGTGCGGTGCGTGATCATGACAACCGGGGTGGGATCGCCCTCCTGCCCCGGCCGGCCGAAGCCTGGCAGATCCGGCGCATCGCGCTTCTGGACCACGCTTTCAAGCGAAATCCGCTGCTCCGCCATGCGGGTCGCAATCGCCGCGATGGCGCCCGGGCGGTCGTAAACCGAAAGCCGGATGTAGTAGCCGCCTTCGTGGGTTTGCATTTGCGAGCGGCTCTGACTTTCGAGCTTTGCCGTAGGCAGGATGAAGGGCGGCCCCATATGTCCGCGTGCGATATCGATGATGTCGCTTGCCACCGCGGAGGCTGTGGGCCGAGAGCCGGCGCCCGGTCCAACGAGGATGATCTGGCCCACGAAATCGCCGTCGACGGCAACGCAGTTCAGCACGCCATCGACGCTGGCCAGCGCGCTCGACTTCGGCATCATGGTCGGCGAAACGCGCGCCTCGATGCCGCCGCCCTTTTTGGCCGCCACAGCCAAGAGCTTGATGCGGTAGCCAAGCTCGTCCGCGGCCTGGAAGTCGGCCGGCGTGATGCCGCGGATGCCCTCCAGATGCACGGCGTCGAAATTGGGCCGTACCCCAAACGCCAGCGCCGCGAGCAGCGTGAGCTTATGGGCGGCATCCTGGCCGTCCACATCGAAGGTCGGGTCGGCCTCGGCATAGCCGAGCGCCTGCGCCTCGGCCAGCACCTCGCCAAACGGCAGCCCCTCGCGCTGCATGCGGGTGAGGATATAATTGCTCGTGCCGTTCAGGATGCCGTACACGCGCGTGACGGTGTTGCCGAGCAGGCTTTCCCTGAGCGTTTTCACGATGGGGATGCCGCCAGCCACCGCAGCCTCGAAATTAAGCGAGACGCAGTTCTCTTCCGCGAGTGCCGCAAGCTCCGCGCCATGCTTTGCCAACAGCGCCTTGTTCGCGGTCACGACATGTTTGCCCGCGCCCAGTGCCGCCTTGACGCTTTCCAGCGCCGGCCCCTTATCGCCGCCCATCAGCTCGACGAAAACGTCGATGTCCGCCGAGACGGCGAGCCCGGCAGGAGAGTCGAACCACGGTGCGCCGGTCAGCTTGGCGCCGGGCTCCTCGCGCGACTTGGCGCATACGCCGGCGATTGCGATCGGCCTGCCGCACTTTTCCGCTATCGCCTCGCCATGTCCGGCCAGCAGATGCAAGAGCCCGGAACCCACCGTCCCCAATCCGGCAATACCTATCCGCAGCGGTTCGTGCGCTTTCATGGTGCTCCCTGCGAGTATGGCCCGCTGCTAGCGGGCCTGGCCTTGTGCGAAGGGTATGACGTTGTGCAGGTGCACATCCGCCGAGGACAGGAACTTCTTGATCGCGCGCGCGGCCTGCCGGATGCGGTGCTCNNTTCTCGACCAGCGCGAGGCGGACATATCCTTCCCCGTACTCGCCGAAGCCCACGCCGGGCGAAACAGCCACGCCGGCCTTTTCCAGCAGAAGTTTGGAAAACTGCAAGGAGCCGATTTCCTTCATACTTTCGGGCAGCGGCGACCA
>PMBZ01000062.1:0-458 GCA_003153975.1 Hyphomicrobiales bacterium | reverse complement strand
ACCTGGATCGGCGTGAAGGCGCCGTAGTCGAGGTAGGATTTGACCCTCGCCAGCGCCGCGACGAGCCGCTCGTTGCCGACCGCGAAGCCGATGCGCCAGCCGGGCATCGAGTAGGTTTTCGAAAGCGAGGAGAACTCGACCGCGACGTCCATCGCGCCTGGCACCTGCAAGATCGAGGGCGGCGGATCGTTGTCGAAGTAGATTTCGGCGTAGGCGACATCCGACAGCAGGATCAGCTCGTGCTTGCGGGCGTAGTCCACCATTTCCTTGTAGAAATCGAGGCTCGCCATGATCGCCGTCGGGTTGGACGGATAGTTCAGCACCAGCGCGAGCGGCTTCGGGATGCTGTGCCGCACGGCCTTGTCCACCGCGACCAGGAAATCGTGATCCACGCTCGCGGGAATGTGCCGCATGGACGCGCCCGAGATGATGAAGCCGAACTCGTGGATCGGATAGGT
>PMBZ01000201.1 GCA_003153975.1 Hyphomicrobiales bacterium | reverse complement strand
GAGTCAAAATTTCTGGCCGTTGGTATAAGGGGCTAATTGGCTGGCATACCCAAGCATTCGATGCTGCTCTTCTTGAGCCGCTTGCAAGCAGCGGTCGCCTGCGCTTCGCTTACGAAGCGGCCAAGCCGGGCGCGGTACATGGTTATCCCGTTCGGCAAAGTGACCCGCATGACAAAACCCGGGTGCTCCTTCAAAGCGCTGGCGCCCAGTGCATCCCTCACAAGATCGATGCGCTCTTTCGCTTGCACCTCGTCGGAGAAAGCGCCGGCCTGAATATGGAAAGGCCCAGGCTGCGCCGGGCGTTCCGGCTCCGGGGCGGCTGCTGCGGCTGTGGCGGCAGCCAGCGTTTGCGGCGCTTCTTCTTTCTTCACTTGTTCTTTCAACGGACGTGCCGGCGCGACTTGCGCAACCTTCACCTGGGCCGGCTCGGCGGCAGGCATGTCAAGCGCCGCCGCCGCCAGGGGCGCCACCTCGGGCAGCCGCGCCGACTTGTTATACACCGACAGATTTTGCGCCGGCGGAGGCGTCATGGCTGCAATCGTTTCGTTGCGGACGATCTCGTTGGCCGGTGGCGGTGCGTAGGAAGGGCTGTGGCTTTCCTCCCGGGCCGCCCTCTCCTCGGGCTCGTCGGTCGTCGTGTCGGATGGCGCGGACGGCTCCAGGTACGAGGCGGCAGACGGCTTAGTGACAAGGCCCGCCTCGATCGAATGGAGCAGCATCGCGGTCGAAACCCGGTCCGGCCTCCTCTTCAGCCGCGAATAAGCCCCAGGAAAGGCCAGCAATGGCCGTGGAACTGGCGCGGGGGCAGCGGCGCTGGATGGGGCGGGAGCTGGCTTGGCCGCGGCGGCGCCCGCGGTCTTCACTTTCGCCGGCTCCTCATGCGCGGCAGCTTTGGGCGCGGGCTTGGCTTCATGCGCGGGAGCTTCCTGCACCGGAGCCGGCTTCGCCGCCGCCACGGCGACACCGGCCTTGCGAGCGGCCGCCTGCGTCATGGCCTTCGGCCAGGCATTATCGAGGAGGTTTCTCATGGTCTGGTTGCGCGCACCTGGCGAGGAACCGCCAAGCACCACCGCCAGCAGCCGCCTATCGCCACGGCGTGCCGTGGCCAGCAGGTTGAAGCCGGACGCCTGGGTGAAGCCCGTCTTCATGCCTTCCATGCCCTCGTAGGTATAAAGCATGGTGTTGTGGTTGCGGAAGACCTGCCCATCATATTGAAAGTACCTGGTTGCAAATACCTTGCAACGCTCCGGATGGTCCGCGAGGATGCTTCTGCCGAGGACGATGAGATCGTGCGCTGTCGTCGCCTGCTCGCTGTTCGGCAGGCCCGAGGCGTTGCGGAAGGTCGTGTTCAGCATGCCGATGGAGCGCGCCTTTTGCGTCATGCGCCTGGCAAACTCCTCCTCCGAGCCCGCCAGCGCCTCGGCAACCGCGACCGCCATGTCGTTGGCCGATTTGGTGACGATGGCGCCGATGGCATCCGCGACCGAAATCTTGTCGCCCTCCGAAAGGTCGAGCTTGGTCGGCGATTGGTCCGCCGCATGCGCCGAGACCCTGAGCTGGGTGTTCATGCCGATCCTGCCGTCCCGGAGCGCGTCGAACAGAAGGTAAAGGGTCATCACCTTCGTGATCGAGGCCGGATAGCGCGGCTGATCCGCGTTCTTGGAAAACATGAGCCGGCCCGAATAGAGGTCGAAGACCGCGGCCGAGAAGGCGGGAGAATATTCGGACACCCGGTGACGGTAATGGCGGCGGCGCGCGTCCGCCTGCGCCGTCACGAGCAGCAGCACGGCGAGAGCGATAAGGGAAAGCACCATCGTCCCCGGTGCAATTTTTGAAGGCAACCCAGTATCCCAATCCAGAAAAGGTATGGACTTTCGCCGGAACATCGTGCGCTTAAGACCCCCAAAACTTGTCGCCAGCATGGCAGGCGAACGGCACCCGAGCGATTGCGGCTTGAGGTGCCCCCTCCTTTTAGGCTATACCGTTACGTGTTTTAATACTGCCTTACGCTTTAGCCGTGCAAAGGGTGGCAGCCGCGCATTTTGCCTCTCCCGTGGCTCCTTGCCTTGGGCTTGCGGCATGCTGTCTGGCCTGCCGCCCTGCCCCCTTTTATCGCGGAAATCAAGCCATATATTCGGCTGAGCTGCACGCTTCCGGGCCTTGACAGAGCAATCCGTTAAACGGGAGTATGTAGGATGAAGGCGTGCGTTCCCAAATGGTATCCGATGCGCAGGTTAATTGGATTGCAGAGCTTACGGCTTGACCCTCGATGATCGTGGCTATGGCAGGCAACAACGGCTCCAAGGAAGATGACGGCCTCAAGACCGGCATCGTCACGAAAACGCGTCCAAAGACGAAGAGGCCGAGCCTTTACAAAGTTCTCCTGCTGAATGACGATTACACTCCGATGGAGTTCGTGGTCTACGTCCTCGAACGCTTCTTCAACAAGCATCGGGAGGAAGCGACGCGGATCATGCTCCATGTCCATCAGAAGGGCGTCGGCGTGTGTGGCGTATACACCTATGAGGTTGCCGAGACGAAGGTTACACAGGTGATGAACTTCGCCAGGCAGCATCAGCATCCTCTGCAGTGTACTATGGAAAAGGAGTAGGTGCGGCAGTGCCATCATTCTCAAACAGCTTGGAAGAGTCGCTCCATCGCGCCATCGAATACGCAAATGAGCGCCATCACGAATACGCCACGCTGGAACACCTGCTCTTGTCCCTTATCGACGACCGCGACGCGGCGTCCGTCATGCGGGCCTGCAACGTCGATCTGGACCGGCTCAGGGCCAAGCTCACCGATTTCGTAGACAAGGAGCTTTCCAACCTCGTTCTCGATACCGACGGCGAGGCGCAGCCCACCGCGAGCTTCCAGCGAGTCATCCATCGCGCCGTGGTGCATGTGCAATCCTCGGGCCGCGAGGAGGTCACGGGCGCCAACGTGCTGGTCGCGGTCTTTGCCGAGCGCGAGAGCAACGCAGCCTATTTCCTGACAGAGCAGGACATGACCCGCTTCGACGCGGTGAATTTCATCAGCCACGGCATATCGAAGCGCGCCGGCATGTCCGAGCCGCGCGGCGTCCGCGGCGTCGAGGACGATTCCACCACCGTCGAGGGGGAGGATAACAAGAAGCGCAGCACCGATGCGCTCGAAGCTTACTGCGTCAACCTGAACCAGAAGGCCAAGGATGGCCGCATCGACCCGTTGATCGGGCGCGACAAGGAAATCGACCGCACCATCCAGGTGCTATGCCGCCGGTCGAAGAACAACCCGCTCTATGTCGGCGATCCGGGTGTCGGCAAGACTGCCATCGCCGAAGGGCTCGCGCGCAAGATCGTGCGCGGCGAGGTGCCGCAGGTGCTCGCCAATGCGACGGTGTTCTCGCTCGACATGGGCACGCTGCTCGCCGGCACGCGTTACCGCGGCGACTTCGAGGAGCGGCTCAAGGCCGTCATGAAGGAGATCGAGGCCTATCCCGGCGCGGTCCTGTTCATCGACGAGATCCACACCGTGATCGGCGCGGGCGCCACCTCGGGCGGGGCGATGGACGCTTCGAACCTGCTGAAGCCGGCGCTGCAATCGGGCACGCTGCGTTGCATCGGCTCGACGACCTATAAGGAATACCGCCAGCACTTCGAGAAGGACCGCGCGCTTGTCCGCCGCTTCCAGAAGATCGACGTGGCCGAGCCGACGGTGGCGGACGCCATCGAGATCATGAAAGGCCTGAAGCCCTATTTCGAGGACTTCCACAGCATCAAGTACACCAACCAAGCCGTCAAAGCCGCGGTCGAGCTTTCGGCCAAGTACATCCACGACCGCAAGCTGCCCGACAAGGCCATCGACGTGATCGACGAGACCGGCGCATCGCAAATGCTGCTGGCGCCGAACAAGCGCAAGCGGACCATCGGCGTGAAGGAGATCGAGGCCACCATCGCGACCATGGCGCGCATCCCGCCGAAGACGGTGTCGAAGTCCGATACCGAGTTGCTGCGCAACCTCGAAAACGATCTCAAGCGCGTTGTGTTCGGCCAGGACCAAGCGATACGCGCGCTGTCGGCGGCGATCAAGCTCGCCCGCGCGGGCCTACGCGATGCCGAAAAACCCATCGGCAGCTATCTGTTCTCCGGCCCGACCGGCGTCGGCAAGACGGAGGTGGCGCGGCAGCTCGCAAGCCTGCTCGGCGTGCAGATCCTGCGTTTCGACATGTCGGAATATATGGAGCGGCACACGATTTCGCGGCTCATCGGCGCGCCTCCCGGGTACGTCGGCTTCGACCAGGGCGGCCTGCTCACCGATGGCGTGGACCAGAATCCGCATTGCGTGCTCCTGCTCGACGAGATCGAGAAGGCGCATCCGGACCTGTTCAACGTGCTCCTGCAGGTGATGGACCACGGCAAGCT
>PMBZ01000158.1 GCA_003153975.1 Hyphomicrobiales bacterium | reverse complement strand
GCGGCTTGAAACGCCGATTTATGAGGTTCGCTCAGCGTCCGGCCGGTGGCAAGTGGGCCTTTATCGCTGTCACTTTCCCTGCCAGGTTCGAAATCTCTCTCCAGAATTCGAACTCACAGAGCCGGAGCGCATCCGCCGATTCATCCCGCGATTTCCGCCATGCGCGCAATGGCTGCCTCAACCGCCGCGGAATCGAACGGCTTGCTCAACATGGACGCATTCTCGAAAGGAGGCGGCAAGCTGCCCTCAGCCAAGCCAGTCGCGAAAACGAAGGGAATTCCTTGCTCCGCGAGGCGCTCCGCGATGGGGTAGCCGGTTTCGCCGCGCAGCGAGACATCGACGATTGCCGCGTCGGGAAACCCCGGCCCGATCAAAGCCAGGGCGGAAGCCACATTATGCGCAGGCCCCACAACCTCATGCCCCAGTTCGCCGAGCCAATCCTCCAGTAACAACGAAATCATCGGCTCGTCATCGACGATCAGGATACGCATCGAAGCCCCCCTCTTCTTGTATGCTCTCACAATATTACAATTGCCCGGCGATAGCACCGTTTTCACCCCCACCATGGGAGGAAAACTTCGCCGCTATGACGGCATGGAAGCGAAGCAGCCGGATCTCGTATTACGCCGCAGTCTCCGTGCTGGACCGGGTAAGCGTCAGGGACCGCACGATCTGTAGCGCGGCGGCCGTTATCGTGGCCGATCCCCTGGACGCAGGCTGCCTGCCGGGCGGGAAGATCGCGACGAGCGATAGGTTTGGCAGATCGGAACCGCCAGGGAAAACAATCGAGTTGTTAGGTACTACGGTTGTGCATTGCCACAAGGAAGGACGGTTCACGTTGCCTGCCGCCCGTAGATTTTGGAATTGAGGCATCGCGCTGAATGGCGCGACGATGACCGAATTGTTCGCCAGCGCCCGCAATCTTTGCTGGGCGTCCGCGCGCTCATTTGGGCAAAGCGTCCCGTCCTCCGTATGAGCGGCCAGGATATTGATTTCCCAGTCTGGCTGGTTGGCCAGAAACTGCGCAACGGCCTCCGTGGGCGTTTTCGGCGAGGTATGGCGGCCGCCAACCCTGTTCTTGAACACCACGCCGCCACAAACCCCATTTCCCGCCCTGGATGCAAGAGACTGTGCTGCCGTGCGGATATAGGGATCGCCATCCCGCATGAGCCTTTGCAGGGCATCCCAGGTTTTCCAGCCAGGGTCCGGCTCCGCTGGGATAGAAGGCGGCGGCATGTCCAGGCGCAGCGTTTTCATGGCCGCGGCCTGGGCAAGCTCCCATCTGGCGCCCACGCCGACGGCCTCGTTCGCCTCCGTCAGCGCGCTTGCCACGGTCTGCAAACCTTCGAGCATCGAGATCGCGCCCGCCCTGTCGTACGGCGAGCCGGGCGCGGCATCGCCAAAGCTTTCCTCGGTGAGCAGGTCCGTCCAGCCAAGCGCCGTGGAGATAACGCCGCCGGCGGCGGGGGGCGTACCGGCCGCGGCGCTTGCGCTGCATTGCAACATATACCAGCTAACCGCCGGTGGCTGCGATGGGGCGGGGGCGGGCTGCTGGAGGGACATCCCGTCGAAGCTTTCCGCTCTTGCGTGCCAGCCGGCCCAGGACACTGCCGCGGACAGCATGGCGATATCGCCCACGCCGTGGTTGCAGCTGAAGAATGCGTTTAGGAGCGAATCCATGGGCAGACTCCTGCTCCCAGATGTGCGAGCCAGGGAACATCGGCCCGCGTCCAGGCTGGCAGCCCCAGCTCCACGCCAGGGAATTGCGCGATTATGCGCCCAGAAATTGAACCCAGGCTTGACAGAAACGGCACGATTAACGGCCTCATGGCTACCCCTTGGAAAGGCAGTCAGCTTTGTCTGAGATCGCTACGAATGCCGGCACCGGACGGCGGCACTCGCCGCCCTACCTTTGTCGTGCAATATCGACAACATAGACACACCGCAGTATTTAACGTATACGCAAGACATTTCTGCTAAATTGTTTCAATGTAAAAAAGTATCCATTAGAGCGCCAGGGAAGGTTAAATTGGCGTCGCACCGTTGCTCGCAATCGACGTTACTCAGCGGCCTCCGCAGCGCGTCCGGCCCCCTTGCGCCGGGGCAACCCCGAGTCCGCTACGCCACGAGCCTTGTTCCGGAAGCGGAGCTAGCGGCCGGCGCCTCCGCCCGCTCCGAGAGCAAAAAGTCGCGCACTACCTTGATCTGGTCCTCCGCCATGAGCCAGGGGGCATGGCCGATGCCTTCGAACTCCACCACCTCCGCCTTGGGTCCGCGCCGCGTCATCTCGGCGGCAATCGGCTTTGGCAGCAGGTTCGACTCCCCGCCGCGCAGGACGAGCGTTGGGCAGCGGATCGCGTCGTAGGTCGGCCAGAGATCCACGCCATAGAGGAATTCGCTGCCAAACTCGACGCCCGCCACGCCGCCGCCGCGCATATGCGTAACGATGGCGGGATCGAAGGCCAGCACATAGGCACCGCCCTTGCGCAGCGTGCCGTGCTCGGCCACATGCCGCCACTGCACATCGCTCAGCGGCCCGAACGGCGCGCAGGCCTCGCGCAGATGGGCTTCGGCCTCGCCGGGGCTGGCGAAGCTCGCGTGGGTGCCGGAATGAACCCGCTTCATGCGCAGGAGCGCCGGCCAGGGCACCAGCGGCCCAACATCGTTGAGCACCAGCCGGCGGATCGGCGAATGCCGCTTGGCCGCGAGCATCATGCCCATGAGCCCGCCCATGGAGGTGCCCACCCAATCGACATGCCGCCTTACTGCCGGCCGGCCGCCGCCCAGCATCCGGCGCAGGCGCGAGGTTTGCACGGGCGCGGTCACGCGGGCAAGCAGTGCCGCGGCATCGTTGAGATAGAGCCCGAAGGAATAGTCGGCCTTGCGCGGCAGCCAATCGCTTTGTCCACGGCCCGCCACGTCCATGCACACGACATGGCAGCAATCGGCAAGAGCTGCCGCCAGCGCGTCGAAATCGCGGGCGTTGCGCGTGAAGCCGTGCACGCAGAACACGAGCCTCTGGGCGTTGGGATTGCCCCACTCGGTGTAGGCGATCTCGTGAAATCCGTGAGGGCCGAGGCTTTGAAAACGGCGAAGGCGCGGCTCTGCTGCCATTCGGTGCGGTATCCTTCCGGTGCCGGGGGACAGCTAACGCAACACTGGAATGCGCTCTTTGTGCGGCGCACCATCGTTACTGCAACGCACAACAGATATGCGATCCTGCCCCCGGCGCAAGCGCCGCGGCAATCGTAAAGGAGGATGAATGGCGGTTATCAACGGCCGGCTGCACTTGTTCCGCCATCGCTGCAAGGCACGATTGGCTTTTCGACAGGCCGCGCCGGCGCCCGGCCTGTCATGGGTGTAGGCCCTGCCTAATTGTCCCTGGCGGTGTTGAGGCCGGTCGCTAGCTGCTCCAGCTTGGGCTCGGCCACCTTTTCCGGTACCGGCCCGCCTGAGGCCGCAAGCGCCCGGAAATTCTCCACGGCCTCGTTCCAACTCGCGGAGCCTGTGGTTTGCGGCTGCGGCGAACCGGCCGCCGCTTGCGGCTGGGGCTCCCCTGAGGCTGCAACGTAGGGTGTGGCGAAGGATGCGGAGACATATCCGCCACCGCTCTGCGCACCGCCGCCCAATGTCAGGAAATAAGCCGCGGCGCCGCCTGCCATGAGGAGCACGAATGCTCCAGCAGCGACATAAGGCGCCACCGACCCCTTTGAGGAGCCGCACACTTCGTCCTCCGGCCGGCGGACAAACCTTGCTGCCAGCCGCTGCCCCTCGGCCGCCTCCGCGTCCAAGGCGGCATGCTCGTTGGTCAGCATGGCGGCGATGCTCCGCGCGGGCGCGCTCAGCTGCGGTCCAGACGCCTCTGCCTTGCTCTGCATCGCGGACTTCATAAGGGACGGATGACTCGCTGCCGGGCCATGCGTGCCCGCCGCTTGCGCGCCGGTGTTGCGGAAGCGCGGATATAAATCACCCAAGCTGGGTGCACCGTCCGCGTTTTGCTTTTGACTACGGGAATCGCCAAGCCCTGATCCACCGGCATCCCCGAACGCACTACCTTTTGCCGGGATGGCACCCTCCACGCCTGCTTTTTTCTTAGGTCCCTGATACATCGACTTAACTCACCGTTTATGGCGGACTTAAGGAAATGTACGTAATTCTAAATTAATTGCCGGTAGCGCTATATCGCAACCATATGAAAAACCAAGGTGTTATATATACACCTCCAGCCTGACGCAAGCTCCAGGACCAATTGACGCGGCTTTTGGGTTAATTTAGAAGGTTACCCTATTATCGGGACGGCGAGGCTTCCGGCAGCCCCAGTCAGATAGGCTGCCTCTCCAGCCGCAAGCGGATGCGGCTGGAGCGGAAACCGGGCGGCAGCGTGCCCTACTCCACCGCCTTCTGGCGCGCAGGTGCCTTCGGCGCCAGATCCGGCGGCACGGCCTCGGCCGCAAGCCTCCGGACTGCCTCCGTCAGCGCCATCGTCTCCTGCGCCTGGCTGCCAAGCCTGCGGATCGACACCGTCTTCTCCTCTGCCTCGCGCTTACCCACCACCAGCATCACCGGCACCTTCGCCAAGCTATGCTCGCGTACCTTGTAGTTGATCTTCTCGTTCCTTAGATCCACATCCGCGCGCAGGCCCGCCTTCTCGCAGGCGGCCAGCACCTTGCCGGCGTATTTATCGGCGTCCGACACGATGGTCGCGACCGTTACCTGTAGCGGCGCCAGCCACAGTGGCAGATGCCCGGCATAGTTCTCGATCAGGATGCCGCAGAAGCGCTCAAGGCTGCCGAACATGGCCCGGTGGATCATCACCGGCGTATGCTTGGCGCCATCCTCGCCGATGTAGAACGCGCCCAGGCGCTCCGGCAGGTTGAAGTCGAGCTGGATCGTGCCGCACTGCCATTCGCGGCCGATGGCGTCGCGCAGCGTATATTCGAGCTTCGGCCCGTAGAAGGCGCCCTCACCCGGATTGACGCCGTAAGGCAGGCCAGTCTTCTCCAGCGCCGTTTTGAGCGCCGCCTCGGACATGTCCCAAACCTCGTCCGAGCCGACGCGCTTTGGCGGCCGGGTCGACAGCTTGATCTGCACCTCGTTGAAACCGTAGTCGCGCAAGATCGACAGGATCAAGTTGTGCATATTCAAGCACTCATCGATCATCTGGTCCCGGGTGCAAAAAATATGCGCGTCGTCCTGAGTGAACGAGCGCACGCGCATGATGCCGTGTAGCGCTCCGCTCGGCTCGTAGCGGTGCACCTTGCCGAACTCGGCGATGCGCAACGGCAGGTCGCGGTAACTCTTGAGCCCGTTCTTGAAGATCTGGATGTGGCCTGGGCAGTTCATCGGCTTGCAGCAGAACACGCGCTCGTCCGGGGTCTCGGTGACGAACATGTTCTCCCCGAACTTCTCCCAGTGGCCGGACTGCTCCCAGAGCTTGCGCTCCATCATGTCGGGGGTGTTCACCTCGACATAACCGTTAGCCTCCTGGCGGCGGCGCATGTAGTCCACGAGCGTGCGGAACAGCGTCCAGCCCTTGGGGTGCCAGAATACCGAGCCCGGTGCCTCCTCCTGCAGGTGGAACAGGTCCATCTCGCGCCCCAAGCGGCGGTGGTCGCGCTTCTCGGCCTCCTCCAGCTGATGAAGATAAGCCTCAAGCTGCTCCTTTGTGGTCCAGGCTGTGCCGTAGATGCGCTGGAGTTGCTCGCGCTTGGAGTCGCCGCGCCAGTAGGAGCCGGCCAGCCGCATCAGCTTGAACGCGTTGCCAACCTTGCCGGTGGAGGGTAAGTGCGGACCGCGGCAGAGGTCGAGCCATTTGCCCTGGCGATAGATATTGACGTGCTCGCCCTCGGGGATTGCATCGACCAGTTCGACTTTGAAGCCTTCGCCTTCGTCCGCGAAGAATTCCCGCGCCTTGCTCCGCGGCCAAACCTCCTTGGTGAACGGCTTGTCCGCGGCCACGATGGCGTGCATCTTCGCCTCGATCTTGGCGAGATCATCCGGAGTGAAGCTCTCCTCGCGGTAGAAATCGTAATAGAAGCCGTTCTC
>PMBZ01000133.1 GCA_003153975.1 Hyphomicrobiales bacterium | reverse complement strand
TAAAAATTGGCCAGGAGGATTAGCACTAGCACGGTAAAAAACACCATCGAGTTGACGATCCAGGTGCTGCCGAACAGCAGCGCCAATTGAACCACGGCCTTCGTCTCCAGCAGCATGAAGCCAGCGCCGAGAAAGAACATGCGCATATCCAGGCGCAGGCGCCGCCGGCCCTTGGGCATGAACAGGTAGACCATGCCCGCGCCAAGCACGCCCAGAATGAGCGCCGAGCGGATGGTCAGGTCGGGGATCAGCAGCCCGCGAAGATAAAGGAACGGCCAGTCGTCGGTGGCGAAGCGCGGGCTTTGCGCATCGTGAACGAGGGCCGCCGGCGCGATCTTCTGCCAATTCTGGCTCTCTTCCGGCTTCATGCCGGCCGGATCGATCTTGAACCCGTCAACATCGAGATTGCGCGGCGGAAGCTGGTTCAGCCAGAAGGTTTTCCCGCCGGCGAAGGCGTTGGCGATTTCGGGATTGCAGCCGGCCACGACGATGGTGAACCCGGCCTGCGACGAAGCCGCGAGAGTTTCCTGGTGAGGCAGGGTCATCACCTCCGGCTTGCAGCCGAAAACGCTCTCCGCCATTGCGGCGATCCGCTCCACCACCCAGCCCTGCCGGAAGTAATTATATGTGACGAAAATGCCGCCGGGCTTCAGAACCCGCTTGATGTCCTTCAGCGCTTCCTCGGTGAACAGGTAGCTTTCCAGCCGGATGTTGGCGTAGCCGCTATGCAATATCAGGGAGTCCACCAGGGCATAGATTACGAGATCGTAGCTGTGGTCCGTTGTGCGGAGGAAATGCCGCCCGTCGTCCAGGTGGCGGGACACTCTCGGGTCCGCATAGGGCCGGTCTGGATGGTCCTCGATGCCGATGCGCTGGATCGCGGGATCGATTTCCACCGCGTCGATGTGGCTGGCGCCTAAGCGAAGCGCGTGGGCGACATCGTTGCCGGAGCCCGCGCCGATGATGAGCACGTCCTTGAAGGGCGATTCGCCCGCCGCTTTGTGCAGCAGGTGAATGAGCGAGTAGGCGGAGCCGCCGCTATCGAACGGCACCATAGCTTGGTGCCCGATGTTGTTGACGTTGATGAAGCGGTATTGGGGATCGTAGTCTATCGCGTAATAGGGCGACCAGATCCGGCCTATGCCTGGGATGGTGACAAGCGCCAGCAGCGTCAAGAGATAGGCGCCGCGCACCCAGGTCAGTTTGCCAGCTTGGCGCAGCAGGTAGGCGGCACCCGCGCAACCGATTAGAAACCATACGAAGGGCGGCGCCTGGACCAGGGAAATTAACGAAAAGGCAGCGATGCCGGCCAGACTGCCGCCGATGTTGAGCGTGTAGGCCAGGACACGGTTGGGGTAGGCATCGAACGCGCGGCCCAGCACCTGCCCCAGGCCAACGAACATGAGCGCGATGCAGACGAAAAACACCGCGGCGATATAGTCGATGGGGATGACGAACCGGGCCACGTCGGGATTGCGGTATTCGGTGCCGAAGAAGACCTCCTGGGGCGAGGCTTGATGGCCGGTGTCGACCACAAGGCCGGTCCAGTGGTTGAAAGTCCAGAGGATGACGAGCGCCGCCGCCACGGTGCTGGCTGCGATGGCGGGAAAGAGCGCCAGCCAATCGCGCTCACTTCGCGCGGCCAGGCAGCCGCAGGACATGCCAAGAAAGCAAGCCAGCAGTACGACGTTGGTGAAGAATTGCAGAAAGATCACATGGGCCGCAAACCAGCGGATGCAAGCCAGCTCCAGGAAAAGGACGATAAAGCCCACGAGGAATAGATTGAAACCGTGCGCCTCGGTGGAAATGGAGCAAGCGCCGCCGGAGGCATCCTTGTTCGTTTCGATAGGCTCATCAAGCATATAAATCCCTCGTTCAATATAAGCCGGTCATTTATCCGCTCAGTCGAATTCGCTGGACTTAAGCACGTTGCACCCGCCATCGCGCCAAATCCGGCGGATTGCTTCAACAAGGCCCCCTCACTCAGTCTCTCTCCCCGTGGGGAGAGAGGACCTTAGAATTTTCGCTGCGGTAATTCAGGCGTTCCTTCTCTCCTCGGGGAGAAGGACAGGATGAGGGGGGGCTCCGCGAATTGCTTAACCGGACTTGATGCCGCGAGACTTGCTGTTCTCCGGCAGCCACCTCGCGACGGTGGATTCTACACGGTGCCCGGTTGCGGAATCGCGCTTGAAGCGGGAGCGTTTTTGCACGCTCCCGCTTACCCTCGATTAGGATGTTCCTGGCGCCGGCCTTAAGGTCCGGCCCGTGGCTATAGCGGCGCGGGCGAGCCTGCGAGGACGATAACACGGTTGCGCACCAGCGACTCTCTGATCAGCAGATAGCTGGCCAGGATCACAACCAGCGTTGCGATAATGTCGAATGGGCTGGTCATCGGCGTATGTCCTGGGACATACGGACCCGAAGGATAGGAGCCGGCGATCCAGGTGTACCGCTCGATCCAGGTGCCCACAAAGATGCAGCAAGCGATGCCGGCGATCATGCCTGGTGCATGGCGCGTATAGTCGAAGATCAGCAGTACAAAGGGAACCCCGAATTTGAGGGCTATCACCGTCCACCAGAGGGTGGAGAAGTCGCCGTTCTCCGTTTCGGCAACGCGGTTTATCTCATGCGGGATATTGCCGTACCAAATGGTCAAATACTGCGCAAAGAAGATGTAAATCCACATCAGCGTGAAGGCGATCAGTATTTGAGACATATAGTTGTAGACGTAATCTGGAATGCGTTTAACCATCATGTTATTCTTGCGGAAATAATATACCAGTATCATGGTGAACGATATGAACATTCCGAAGTTGCTTATGAAATGGTACATACCATAGACTGCGCTATCCCATTCTGGAACCATAGTCATCTCGAAATCCCAAGCTACCATAGTGCCATAGAGCACGTAGATTGCCGGAACCCAGAATGAAATCCGCCTGAAGCGCCTCCAGTGGTTCATGGTCTCATCGCTGAGCATCATCAGCTTGACATAGCGGCTGAAAAGGAAGGTCACGAGCATGAACCCGCCGAACTCGCGCGCCAACAGGAAAGCATAATTGTGCCACTGCGGCAGCGTTACCTCAGTGGACCTGCCAAGAAACTGAAGGGTATAAGTGCTCCACGCGGACGCATACTCTTCGGAATTGAACCACGGGAAGGTTATCTCTGGCGCCGAGAGCAGCACCGAGAGTAGTACAAGAGCCAGCGGGTAGAGGGCGTACAAAGACAGCGCGACACGGCGGTACTCGTAATGCCATCGGGCGCCGCAGACCTGGAGCACAGCCGAGAAGACCGCTCCGCCGAGCATCAAATAAAGAACAATCAAAAAGTCGGTGGTCAATACAGACCAGCTCGCGAACGGAGGAAACATCGGCGCTCCCTATTTTGCCTGATCGTTTGGCTGAATTCCGGCCTGCTGTGGCGCGGCCGGCGTTAAGCCATGACGAAGATAGTTGATCATATGCCACCGCTCGGTGGGGGATAAGTCGTTGGCGTAGCTCGGCATGACCGTGCCGCGGAAGGTGAGGTAGCCGAAGATGAAGCCGTCGGAGAGCGACTGCACCGCCTCGCTCGTCAGATCGAACGGCTTCACCGAAAGCTTCTCGCCAACGAGGCCGTTTCCGGTGCCGGATGCGCCATGGCAGGGCGTGCAGTAAATCCCGTAGAGCTGCTTGCCGGCGTTGACCGACTCTGCCGTTGGCTTCACCGGATTGACCAGCGCGCTGGCGCTATCCTGATCCTGCACGCGCATCGTTGCCGTGCCTGGCACTGGCACCGAGCGCTGCGGGAAGGGCATGGGCTTTTCCTGCGGCTTGATGCTGATCTGCTCGATCATCTCGTTCCACAAAGACCACGCTTTCGCGGGCGCGGGCACCAGAAGTGTTAGCGCTACGCATGCGGCTGCCCATGTGTTCCTATGACAGAGGGAATCTCCCCTCACCCTCTCCCCGCGAACTCGCCTTGGCGAGTTCGCGTCTTGGTGTGTCCGCATCCGCAAGCGGATGCGGATGGAGAAGGAACCCTTGAACGACCCGCAGCGGAACTTCTAGCGTCCCCTCTCCCAGAGGGAGAGGGAAATGGTGAGGGGTTGTGCGCTTCGATCATGCTGTGAAGCCAGCCACCGTCACACCCTACTCCCCGCGCGACAGCAGATAATTCTCCGCGTCCCGCCCTTTGACGAACTGCGGCTCCTGCTCGAAGCCGAGCGGCTTGGCCAACTCGCCCACCCGCGCCCGCACATAATCGCGCAAAGACTCCGCGCGCACCTCGCCGGCCTTGTCCTTCGCCTTGCCCGTCACGCCCTCAACGAGCGCATAGGTAAACAGCCCGCCGCCGAGGTCGCTCCGCTCCAGCGCGTCCTGGTCCCAGCGCGCGGCGGCATAGACGACGATGTTCTGCTCGTGCGCCTCGTTGGTGAGCCGCTGGCTGTAGCGATTGCCGGAGCGGCAGGTGTCGAGGAACAGGAAGCGGCGGCCGTTCGCACCTTCGAGCACGCTCTGGAACTGCGCCCAGGGCACGGCCGTGGACTTGCGCAGACCCGCATCGGTGAGCTGGGCGTCGGTGGGCACGAAGTAGTAGTCCTGCCCTTCATGCAGGCCGTGCCCGGAGACGAACAGCAGGACGGTATCGTTTGGCTTCGCGCCGCGCAATTCGTCGAGCGCATCCACGACATTGGCCCGCGACGGCTCGCGCTTGCCGCCATTGACCAGCACGTTGCTGACGGCGCTCTGATGCCGCGGCCCGAGGCGCGCCGTCATGGCGTTCGCAAATGTTGTGGCGTCGGCCACGGCGGCGGAGAGATCGCAGCTTTTCGGCGTCTTACCGTCCAACTCGCGGCAGGCTTTGCCGAGGCCCGGATATTTGTCCACGCCGATGGCCAGGATGCGCAGCGTGCCGCGCTTGTCCAGCGCGCCTTCGCTCTGGGCCTCCACGGCAATTTCGGCGGAGGTCTCGCCTGTGCCATTGACGGCTACGGCGCGGATGATATTGCGGCCCTTGGCAAGCGGCACGCTGAATGCCAGCGGGCCGGGCTTGAAGCCGGGGCCGTCCTCCGGCTGGCGCGCGTCCACCTGTGCGCCGTTGACATAGATGCGGATGAGGTTCACCGGGTCGGGCGTCTCCTCCAACGCAAGTTCAAGCTGCGCGGTTGCGCCGGCCAGCGTGGCATTGGCGGCAGGCGAGACGATGCGGAACCGCGGCACGGGCTTCGCCAGCAGGTCGCTCAGCTTGAAGTTCGTGCCGGCCGATTGCTTCACCGCTTCCTCCGCGCTGGCGAGTTGGATGGCCTTTGCAACGATATCCGGGCGGTTCAGCGATTTGCGGAGCTGGGCGGCAGTGACGTATTCGGCGGCGCTCTCCAGGCCATGGTTGATCTGCCAGCCGATCAGCCCGGCGCCGGCGGGAGAAGCGGCGAAATAGCCCCGCGGCGTCCACATAACCCATTCGCCGTCCGAACCTCGGAACAGGGTGACGAGCAGCTCGCGGCTCCTGAGGTTCCACAGCCGGACGGTCTGATCCTCGGCGCTAGAGACGAGATAGCGGCCATCTGGCGAGGGCACGGCCCCAAAGGCATTGCTCTCATGGCCGATGAAATCGCCGATCTTGTTGCCTGCACGGTCGTAGGCGGTGAGAACGCCACCTGCGCCGCCGGCGATGATGGTCCCGCCATCAGGGGTGAAAGTGTAGGCCACGGGCGCATTGCCGATGCTGGCCACCACCTTGTCCCCCTGCTTGATATCGAGGCCGTGGCTGTTGGGATATGGGCGACTCAGCGACCAGCCGTCATGTTCGAGCGTGGTGCGGAGAATAGGCTGATTGGTGGCAATAGGCGCCGGCGCCGTTAGTGGCGCATCGCCCGATGGAAGCGTCAGGGCATATGAGTTGGTAGCGCCCTTGTGAAAAGCGCCCCAGGCAATCTGTTTTCCGTCAGGTGTAAATCCCGCCCAAATAACCTGCCACCCGCTGCCACCGAGCGTCAAAGGCTGGCCATCCGGGCCGGGACGGCGCTGGCCGCTCGCGAGGTCCCATAGGTGGATTTCGCGCTCGTTGCCCCCGCCGGTCGCCGCCCATCGCCCATCGGGGCTGATGGCGCTGGCGTAAACAAAAAAGTCTTGGCCGCGATAGGCGACGGTCTCCTGTCCGCTGGCGACGTCCCAAACATATTGAGCTAGCTTTGCGCAAGATATGTGGATGCCGACACAGGTTGACAGCAGCCGTTTGCTATCCGGACTGAAGCTGAGGCTGCCCACGATCGTCTTCTGCCGCGCCAGCAAGCGCAGATGCGCGCCCGTATTCCCATCCCAAAGCCGGATTTCGCCTGACCTGTCCCCGGAGGCTATTGTGCCATCCAGGGCAACCGCAAGGCTCTGGACCTTATCGTTATGGCCCTGCAGCGTCGCGGCCTCGCCGCCATCGGCAACACGCCACAGCCGCAGGTCATGGTCAAGGCTAGCTGTCACCGCGCGCTGGCCATCGGGCGTGAAGCCCACCGCACTGATTGCGTCCCTATGGCCGCGCAACCTGTGTAGCACGCGACCCGGCGCGACATCCCAGAGGATGGCGGTGAAATCTACGCTCCCCGAAAGCAGATGCCGGCCATCCGGCGAAAAGGCGAGGCCGGATACGGCGTTCTTGTGGCCCCTTAGCAACGCCACCAGCTTACCGCTGGCGAAATCGTAGAGGCGAATGGCGCCGAAATCCCCAGGATTGCCGCCTGTAAACGTTCCTCCCGCCGCTAGCCATTTGCCATCCGGCGACAGCGCCATGGCGCGGATTCCGCCCGCTTGGCCCGGCGCCACCTCGCCGCGGATTGTGCGCACCGTTTTGCCAGTCGCCAAATCCCATACCCGGATGGTCTTGTCCTCAGATGCCGAGACGATCTGCCGCCCATCCGGCGTGAAGGCAATGCTTTGGATCAGCGCCATATGCCCGCCGGTGTCGAGCATCGGGATGGGCGCATCCTCCGCCACCATTGGTTTCGCCGTAGCAGACTGCGCGGGCATCGCGCCCAGCGTTACCGCCAGCCGCTTCTCGCGCCCCGCCCGCTGGATGCCGAGCCGGACTTGCGTGCCCGCCGCTTTCTTCGCGACCGCCTCAATGAGCGCCTTGACGTTCTCGATCTCTACCCCGTCGAGCGACCACACGACATCGCCAGCCTGCAGCGCCGCCGCCTCCGCCGGTCCCCCCGGCACCTGTTTCACGACCTTCGCGCCGCGCGGGGCCTCCCAACCCAGCGCGTTCGCCTCCTCCTGGGTAAGGCCGGCAAACTCGACGCCGAGCCAGCCGCTGCCGGCCTCCTGCGCGCGGGCAAGCCCCGCCGCCAGCATCACCCCAAGAAACAGCAATGCTACGAACCGCATGGAGCCCCCATCGCAAGCTTAAAACTCCTCACAAGGATTACCATCGCGATGATACCGTATTTACGGCGAAGGCGTGGCGGTACCGGGGTAAAGCGCCGGCGGCGAAATGCGGAGCATCGCGAGTGTTAAAAGTCCGTTACCCCCGTAGGGCGCGCCGGCATGCTTAATGCCGGCAAGGTAAACGCGCGGCCCGTATGTCTCCCAGAGGGCGATTTTTGCGAATTTTTCCGTGCTTTTGCCCCGATTCCACGTTTGCAGAATCCCGTTAAATATATCCGTGGATCGCGAATTAACCATATGTGCGCCGACTTTTCTTCGCATAATCAATACCTTGCCGTTGTAACGATCCGTAAAGGCGCCTGTGCTAAACTATTTCAACATTTAGAAGACAACGCCGCCGCATTTTCGAAGGGGTGGCGGACGCCTCCGGAACTCTTATATGATCGCCTCGTGCGAGCCTTCGCGTAAGGATTTGGAGCCAGCGCCGCCATGCAGACCGTAGCCGAACCCGACACAGATGCGCTCACAGCCGGTTTCCGGATCGGCGCGCTTCAGGGTGCCACGACCGCCGAGATCCAGGGGCTGCTCGCGCGCTTCGCCGAGCGCCGCATCCGGGAGGGCTTGCGCGTCGCGGGCGTGATCGAGGAGCTTGCGGTTCACGAAAACTGCGGCCTTTGCGAAACGCTGGTGCTGCGCGAGGCGGCCGGCAGCACGATCGTTCCGATTACGCAAAATCTTGGCTCTGGATCGACCTCCTGCAAGATCGATACCGCGGGGCTTGCCGCCGCGTGCCAGACGGTGCTGGCGGCCATCGAGCGGGGCGCGGATGTCGTGGTGCTGAGCAAGTTCGGGAAAATCGAGGCGGAGGGCGGGGGCTTGCTGGACGCCTTCCAGGCGGCGGCGGCGGCGGACCTGCCCTGCGTGGCCGGTATCAAGCCCTCCTTCGCCGGCCACTTTCTCGAATTCGCCGGCGGCTTCTCGCAATGGGTCGAGGCGGACGACGCCGCGCTCGAACGCTGGTGGGCCGGCCGCGGCGGCTGAGCGTCTTATGCCTCGCCCTGCAGCATGTGCCGGAGCAAAATGAACGCGGCCAAGCCGGTGACGGCCACGGCGCACACGGTGGCGACGGTCCGCATGATCCTATAGTTTGTGCCCCGTATCCACGCCGCCAATGTGAGGAGATCGAGTATAACGAACAAGCCGATCATGTCGTTAGCGTCAAGGCCAATAACATTTATCAAGCTATCGAAGATGGCTGCCATGAAAAATACAATAGCATAACCGCCTGCGATAAGACCAAGATCGAAGCTTGCCGCAAGTTTTTCTGGCGCTATTGGTAATCTATCTTTCTCTGCCATGTGATAGACCTGCGTAGCGCTATCGTTTTGCGCCTCGAATTCAACCCGGTCGTCGATCCTCGGCGCTCGCCTCTCCTGCCAATCGGCCCTCTTGAACGGGTACGTCTTGCCGCCGGCCCGGATAATGCCGGTTGCGCTTTTGGGATCGTAATTGACGATGATGCCGTCCATGCTGGCCGCCTTGTCCGTGCGTTGAAACTAAGGGCTCGATGCGAAATAAATGCGCCATCTCGCTTGTCTTTTTGTCCCTCCGCTGCGTTGCAAAAAGGTTGCATACCCCGGTATGCGCCCCTTTCCGCGCCTGGCGGACGAACAAAAATCCTGCGCCATCCGACGCATTTATTTCGCATCGAGCCCTTACGCCCAAATACCCGCCGGAGCTTATCAGCGGCGGCGCCCCTGCTCAAGCCGCCCGAATTTTTCCTTACGAATCAGTATGAGTGTCCATATTGGGCAATAAAATCGGGGAATTCGATGAGGTTTGAGCTGGGAAGCCAGGTGAAGTGGAAGAACGCTAGCCAGATGCGCTTGGGCTATGCCGCGTCCGATATTGGCCGGGTTGTCGGGGTGCACAAATACGCAACCCAGGATCTGGAGATCGATGTCGAGTTCGGCGACGGCGATGTCTTGCGCGGCGCCGTGGGCGAATGGTTCGAGCCGGTGGGAGATCCTGCCTGCGAGAGCCAGGGCCAGAATTGTTGACAGGCGCGGTTCTGCCGAGCCTGTTGTTCAGATGCTCCATCCCATGGTTGGGGGCTGGGGTGCAGGAGGCTTCACGGCAGCTTTCCTAAGCGGCCGCGAATGTTGGTGTGTCCTTTTGGGCTGCCGCCGAACCGCCCGCCAGCACGCCCGGCAGCAGGGCTTCCGCCGCCTCCGCGCCGGAGATCGCCACGGCCTCGACGCCCGAGCCTGCATTGCCGCCACCCGCGATGACGAGGCCCGGTATGGGCGATTTCGAGCCCTTGAGCTGGCCTTCGCGCGGCATCCCGTATATCGCGCCGGCGCTAGCCCAATCGTAGCGCGCGTAGGTCACGGGGCTTGCGTCCGTGCGATAAACGATGTGCCGCGAGAGGCCGGGGATCAGGGTCTCCGCCGCCGCGATCATGCGGTCTCCCAGTTCCTTCTTCCGCGCCANNTGGCACAAGCGAAATCAGCGTCAGTGTGGAGTGGCCCTCGGGCGCGGCGCTGGGGTCGAGCTTCGACATCATGGCGATGCCAACGTGCAGCGGCGCTGAAACATGCGTCGCGGGCCGGATGACGGGCAGGAAATCGACGCCCAGATGCACGCTGAACGCGGAGTTGGAGGGCGCGGCGCTCGCCATGCGCTCGCGGAAGGCGCGCGGCAGGCTCTCTGGCGAAACCAGCTCCATGAACGTCCGCTTCATATCGGCATTCGAAACAACTGCCTTCGCGCGCACAGTACGCCCATCGCCAAGCATCACGCCGGCGGCGCGGCCGTCCTCCACCAGGATGCGGCGGACCGGCGTCTTGAGGTGCACCTTGCCCCCGCGCTCCCCGATCGCTTCCACCAGCACCTCGGAAAAGCGCCCGGAGCCGCCAGCCGGGTAATAGCCGCCTTTGAAGTAATAGCCGAAAATCGGAACCATCTGCGCGCAGGTCAGCCGCTCGCTGCCGTCGCCGAGATAGCCGGACAGCGCGTAAAGGACGCGGACGGCCCGCTCATCGGTGACATGCGCCGCGACGAGCTTGTCGAAGGGCTGGTTCATCCAGCGGAAGGCGTGGGCGTGCTTGGACGGAAATTCCAGCAACTCCTGGATGCTGGCGGGCGCGCCCGGAATGCCGCCGCGCCCTTGCCCGGTGGCGTACATGTCCTCGAAAATCGCGTGGATTTCCTCGAACAGGGCGGCGAGACCTGCGGCACTCTCCGGGAAGCGCTCTCCGAGGAGGCGGGCATAGCCGCGCCAGTCGTCTGGCACGTCGAACTGGGCGCCATCGAGGTTGTAGGTGTGGCCGATGCGCTCCCAGCGCAGGCGGTCCGCCACGCCGAGCCGTTCCAGCAGGGACGCGACCGGGCCTCCCGGCCAGACGCCCGAGAAGTCGTGCGGCCCCGCGTCGAAGCGGTAGAGGATGGGTTTTCCCTGGTAGTGAGCCTTGCGCACATAGCTGTGGCAATAGCCGCCGGCAAGCACATGCTGGTCGAAGGCCTCAACCTTCAGCCCGGCATCGGCAAGATAGGCCGCCGCCGTCAAGCCGCCGATGCCGGCGCCCACGACTGCGACGTCGCAATCCGCGCCGCTTCCCGGCACGAGCGCGGGTGCCGGCCAGCGGTACGTCTCCCGCATGGCCTGCAGGCGGTTCAGCACGAAGCGGATGGCAAGGCGCGGCCCGAAGATCGAAATCAGCGCGCCGGAAATAAAGATGGTGGTGTTTACCCAGCCCGGAGCCGCGAGGTAACGGCATACGCCAAGCGCCAGGAAGAGCACGCCCCAAAGCCCCGTGATCGCGGCGTTTATCGCGCGGAACTGCGGCGTTCCGGCATTCTCTGGACGGGCGAGGCGCGAATAGTCGGCGGTCCAGGGCCGGCCCGCGGCAAGGCTTATGAAGCTGACGGCGCTCAGGCCGGTAAAGGACAGCCACAGTGCATTTGCCGCGGTGAATGCCGGCGCGGCAAGCCATGCTGCCCCAAGCGCGGCAAAGAGCGCGAGCGCGCCCGCTTCGAGGCCGATGAACTCGCGGCGGGCGGCTCGCAGGGCGTTGCCAGCCAGAGACAAGGCTAGTGCCGCAAAAATAGCGGAGCCCGGATGTCCCGCCCTCAGCAAGAGCCAGAACAAGACGAATGGCAGGAGCGCGAACTTAACGAGGACAAAGGTCTTCATGGCGGCCCCATTTCCGTGTATGGTACCCTTGGGTACCTGGTACTCATTGGTACCACACGCGCCGCAAATGTCAAGATGGGGCCTTGCCATGGGAAATCGGGAGCAGCGAAGGCTCGCAATACTCGCCGCCGCGGCGGAGGTTTTCACCCAGCGCGGCTTTCACGGCGCGCGCACCGCCGACGTGGCGCGGCGAGCGAACATTTCGAAGCGCGACCTCTATGCGGCCTTCCGCTCGAAGGAAGAATTGCTTGGAGGGCTCATCGCCGAGGGCGCGAAAGCCATGACGGCGCCGCTCTCGCTTGGCACGCCGCCAACGCGCGCCGCCTTCTACGCCACGCTCGATGCCTTCGGCCGCGAGTTTTTGGAGAAGCAATTGTCGCCGCCTCGGCTTGCGCTCCTGCGCCTGACGATCGCGCGCGCCGCCGAGAACCCGGATCAGCCCGGCGACCCCGATGCCGCCGTGCGCGAGAGCGTGTGGAAGCCGCTGGCCTCGTTCTTCGCCGCGGCGGACGGGGCGAGGCTCGTGCGGTTTGCATCGGCGCAAGAGGCGGCGGCGGTGTTTCTTTGGGTGCTGGAGGGGGAGCTTCTGGCGAGGGCGCTGCTCGATCCGGCCTTCCGCGCCTCCGCCGCCGAATGCGGCGCAAGGGTGGACCACGCGCTGAGGACCGTCATGGCGCTTGATACGCAAGGCGGGAAGACATAGGGCCGATGTCCGCGCCCGGCACCTGCCGCGCGCCGCTTGCGTAATATGCCCTAACCAGGGCACAAAGACGCCTTACTGCCTTAAGGTAGCGATGAGCAGCAAACACTCCCGGGCAATCGATCATGCGGATACTGGCCGCCGGCTGGCATGGACAAATCGCACGCGCCTTCATGCAAACGGCGCCGGGGCGCACCGACATTACCGCATTCGCGATCGGCCGCCCCGGGCTCGACATTTGCGATCCCCGCAGCATTGAGCGGGCATTGGGCGATATCCAGCCCGATGTCTTGATTAACCTGGCAGGCTATACTGATGTCGATGGCGCGGAAAGCGAACCGGAACTGGCCTACGCTCTCAACTCCACCGGAGCGCGGCTGCTGGCCGAGGCTGCCGCCAGAAGACAGGTTCCCATCATACACATCTCGACAAGCTATGTGTTCGATGGAGCCAAATCGTCCGCCTACATTGAGACCGATTGCACGCAGCCGTCGACCGTCTACGGAAAATCGAGGCTCGCCGGGGAACTTGCGGTGCAAACGGCCAATCCGAAGCACGTCATCCTGCGAAGCGAATGGATCTTCAGCCCCTTCAGCCGCTGCTTTGTCAGCAACATTCTTCAGCGCGCTCAGTTGGGAGTGCCGCTGAAAGTCGTTAGCGACCAATACGGCAATCCAACGTACGCGCCTCACCTAGTCGATGCCATTCTTGCTGTCGCTCTGCAATTGACGGCACGGCCTGAAGAAGAAAAACCCTGGGGCATCTATCACGCCGCCGGTACCGGAGCTGCGACTTGGTATGACATCGCCCGGGAGGTGCTTACCGCATCTGAACCCTTAGCCAAGCTTTCCGTCAGCCTTGAGCCAATACCATCGGCGGACTATCCAACGCGTTCCGCGCGCTCGCCGAACTCCAGGCTCGATTGCACGAAGCTGGAACGGACCTTCGGCGTCAAACTGCCCGCGTGGCAAACAGGCGTTCGTGAATGCGTCGAGCGCCTCCTGGCGCCAGCCCCCAGCCCCATCGATGCTTCAATTCGTTGAAGGGATTTCCGCTATCGCCTCTGCCCCGGTAGCGCAGGGCATGCGTCAAAACATACTGGTCCCCGGCCAGAGAGGCGGCGAGGTCAAAGCTCAACCTGCAGTATGTAGGGATAAAGTGCAGCCTGCCGCGGCCTTATAAGGTCGCCGCGGCCCGGCTCCCGCGACTTGCAGCGATGCACGCTGCGCTATTCAATAAAAATATCCGCTTGAACAATCAGGCCGCAACGGCCGCTTGGTGAATACATCCTTCCAGCAGCGTGATCGATTTCGTAATGCGCTCCTGTTCCTCCTGAGTGAACGCCACGGCATAGGCCATCATGGAGATTTCCCTCAGAGTGGACAGGATGAATTCCGTGACCTCCTCATCGGTTGCACCGCCATAAACGCCACCCCCCTGGGCAAAGGCGCTGTTTGAAACGAGATTATTCATTTGTTACCTCTATATGCATTGCCCTTGGCATCGTCCCCATGTGAGCACAGGACTTATGCCGCTATATTGAATATAGCCAATGCGGCTGTGTTACAACCAAGCATTAGTTGCAACTTCTGGCCGCGCGCTACCTTCGCGATACAGTAGATGCCTATCCCGCGTCCGCCACATAGTGAGGAAGCGGACGCGGGATGGACAAGGGCGCCTGTGACGCTGGCAGTCGGGGCATCGCCGCCCCGTAATAACTCGCACCCAAAAGGGGCCGGGAGCCGAGGCTCGGCGGCCTAGTTTCTGGGCAATCGCACGGAAAGGAAGCCGGGCGTTTGGAAGGTTTGCCCCCTCCAGCTTGAATGGGGCTGACTACGATCGGCCCCGGTCCGGCAGGAAGCTGGCAGGCAAGGTATTGTTTTGGCGGAGAATTGGGAAGTTCTGGGGATAACCGCCCGTCGCTGGCTTCAGGCAACCCGGATCGCTTATCCACGCAATCCACCAAGAACAGGCCATTGCGCGTTGCATGGTGGCCCCTCGCTTGGCCCGCAGGAGTTTCCTCTCCCACGGGAACGCTGGAGTGAGACATGGTGAGACTGTTCGTCGCAGGCGATGTCATGATTGGCCGGGGCATCGATCAGATCCTTCCCCATCCTTGCAGTCCCGAACTCTACGAAAACTATGTAAAATCGGCGCTCAGCTATACCGCGCTTGCCGAATGCGCCAGCGGAGCGATCCCGAGGCCCGCCGGCTACCACTGGATTTGGGGCGACGCGCTGGAGGAACTTTCGCGGCTCAAGCCGGACGCCAGGATTGTAAATCTTGAGACAGCCGTAACCCGTTCCGGCAAGGCCGAGCCGAAGGGGATCAACTACCGGATGAATCCCGCCAACTTGCCGGTGCTCGAAACCGCCAGGATCGATTGTTGCGTGCTGGCGAACAATCACGTTCTCGACTGGGGTGAACCAGGCTTGCTGGATACGCTTGCCGCATTGAAAAACGGCGGGATTCTAACCGCCGGAGCCGGGAGAAACCTGCGGGAAGCCCGCGAACCCGCCATGATCGCAGGCCCCGGTTCAAGCCGCGTCTGCATCTTTGGCGCCGGTCACGCAAGCAGCGGCATCCCCCGCGATTGGGCAGCCACGCAAGAGCGCCCCGGCATCAATCTTCTTCCCGATCTATCCAAAGAAACCGCCCGTGAGCTTGCCTCCGCGGTGGAAGCCCACAAAACGCCCGGCGCCATTGCCATCATCTCGATTCATTGGGGCTCGAACTGGGGGCACGAAATCCCCCGCGAACAACGGGCCTTCGCGCACGCCCTCGTGGACCTTGGTGCCTGCGACATTCTCCACGGCCATTCATCCCACCACGCGCGCGCCGCCGAAATCTACCGGAGGAAGCTGATTTTGTACGGGTGCGGCGACTTCATTAACGATTACGAAGGGATTCCGGGACAGGAAGACTACCGGGGCGATCTCGCGCCCATGTACCTGGCGGATATCGATGAAACGGACGGAACGCTGGGAGTCTTGTCCGTTTCCTTGTTTCAGATGCACCGCTTCCGGCTGCGGCGGGCTTCGCCACAGGACATCGAGTGGTATCGGGCAGCCATGAACCGGCACAGCGATGGCCTGGGAGTGCGCTTCTCATTGAACCGCGATGGCAACCTGTTCGCGAAACCTTAAATCGGGCAACGGCATATCCTTCAAAGCCGTTGACGGCCGTCAACTCGCGGCAAACGGCAAGCATGCTAATAGAAGCTAGGCGTTAGCGAGTGCTGGAGGTTCCCATGCGAGGCAATCGAGACGAACCCGACGAGGCCTATGCCGACGAAGTGCTGACGATTTCGCCGGAGCAGGTGTGCTTTGTCGTCGTGAAAGCCCGCGAATTCGACGTCAAGGATTCGAGCAGCGAGATGGAGGCGGGCTCCAATGCAGCGGACGACCAAATGGTTTCCGTGCTTGAGGACAGCCGGGACGATCCCGTCCAGCAGGAGCTTACCTCTTTCATTTCGGACCTCTCGGAAGACGAGCAGATCGATCTCGTGGCGCTTGCCTGGCTTGGCCGGGACGACAACACGATTGAGGATTGGCCATCCCTGCGGGAGGAGGCTGCCAGCGCCCATACCCCAAAGCGCGGCGCCACCGCCCGCTATCTCCTAGGCATGCCGCTTCTGGCCGATTATCTCGAAGAGGGACTCTCGCTGTTCGGCAAGTCCTGCGAGGAGTTCGAGATGGGCAGGCTTTGAGCGTGGAGGAAATAGTCAGGCCGGCGGAGCCGGGTGCTGCGCCAGCGGGGGCCGGGCCGGGGGATAGCGCGCTTCTGACCGACCTCTACCAGCTCAACATGATGCAGGCCTATCTCGATCGCGGCATGATGGGCACGGCCGTGTTCGAGTTCTTCACGCGCAAGCTTCCGTCAAACCGCGGATTTCTGATGGCGGCGGGGCTGGAGCAGGCGCTCGGCTACCTTGAGAACCTGCGTTTCACCGGCTCCGAAATCGAATGGCTTTCTTCGACCGGCCGTTTCCGCCGGAACCTTTTGGATTACCTCGCCGGTTTTCGCTTCACGGGCGATGTGCACGCGATGCCCGAGGGAACCGTCTTTTTCGCGGACGAGCCCATTATTCGTGTCACCGCGCCGATGCCCGAAGCGCAATTGGTTGAGACGCGGCTTATCAATCTCTTGCATTTCGAGTCGCTCATCGCGTCCAAGGCCGCGCGGCATGTGCTGATCGCGCCCGGCAAGCAGCTAGTCGACTTCGGCTTGAGACGTGCCCATGCCGCCGAAGCCGGGCTCCTGGCCGCGCGGGCAAGCTATATCGCGGGCTATGCCGGCACCGCCTCGGTGCTGGCAGGCGAGCGGTTCGGCATTCCGCTCTTCGGCACGATGGCGCATTCGTTCGTGCAGGCGTTCGACAGCGAGATGGCGGCCTTCGAGGCTTTCGCCCGCTCGCGCCCGCAAAACCTCACCCTCCTGATCGACACCTACGATACGGAAGCGGCGGCCGGGAAGGTGGTGGCGCTGGCCAAGCGGCTTGCGCCCGAGGGGATCGAGGTAGGCGCCGTGCGCCTCGACAGCGGCGACCTTATCGCGCTATCCAAGGCCGTCCGGCGCATTCTCGACGAAGGCGGCTGCCAGGACATTTCCATCTTCGCGAGCGGCGGCCTCGACGATAAGGAGTTGATCGCCTTCCGGGACAACGGCGCACCTATCGATGGCATGGGCATCGGCACGAGCTTGACGACCTCCTCCGATAAGCCGGCCCTCGATTGCGCCTACAAGCTTGAGGAATATGACGGCCTGCCCCGGCGCAAGCATTCTCCCGGCAAGGCGACTTGGCCGGGCCGCAAGCAGGTTTGGCGGCAATATGGGCCGGATGGCCGGATGCGGGGCGATGTGCTGTCGCTGGACGCGGATACCGTGCGCGGAGAGCCATTGCTTGTGCAAGTTTTGAAGGACGGGCGCCGCCTTGGCCCGGCGCCGGCGCTGAGTGAGATAAGGGCGCACGCGGCCAAGAACCTCGAACGCCTACCCGAACCCTTGCGCCGCCTGGACCCGGCCGCTACCTATGGCGTCACCGTTGCGGAGCCGCTGATCGCGCTTGCCGCCGAAACGGATCGCCGCATAGCTTAGCGGGCAGCGCCATGAAGAAGAAGTTCCGCCTGGGTCCAACGGATGTGCTGCTTGTGATCGACATGCAGAACGGCTTTTGCGCGGGCGGCGCTCTCGCGGTGCTTGGCGCCGATGAGATCGTGCCGCTTGTCAACGAGATCGCCAAGCGGTTCGAGCATGTGGTGCTCACGCAGGATTGGCACCTGGAACGGCATCGCTCCTTTGCATCCGCCCACAAGGGGTGCCGGCCTTTCGAAACCGTCGAACTGCCTTACGGCCCGCAGGTTCTCTGGCCGGATCACTGCATCCGGGGCAGCCAGAGCGCGGCATTTCATCCGGCGCTGGACATTCCGCATGCCGAGTTGATCGTGCGGAAGGGCTATCACCCGGAGATCGATTCCTATTCGGCTTTCTTTGAGAACGACCGCACCACGCGCACTGGCCTTGGCGGCTATTTGCGCGAGCGGGGCTTCGTCCGCGTGTTCCTGGTTGGCCTCGCGCTCGATTTTTGCGTGCGCTACTCGGCGGAGGACGCGCGGAAGCTGGGCTTCGATGCTGTGATCCTGGAGGATGCCTGCCGCGCGATCGATATGGACGGCTCGCTCGATGCCGCACGGAAAAGCTTTGCCGCCCTGGGGATTGCTTGTGTGGCAAGCGGCAGCATCGGCGCGCCGGCTGCACGCCGTCAGTCAAGCCCTACAAGCCCTGGCATTTAACACACGCTGTCAGCGTGCCGCGCCCTCGCCCCATTCCTGCATTTGAGGAAGGCCGAGGATGGCTTGCGTATAGGCAGCGGCGGCGCCGGTATCGCCGAAGGCGGCCAG
This sequence comes from Hyphomicrobiales bacterium, assembly GCA_003153975.1. Classification (GTDB taxonomy): domain Bacteria; phylum Pseudomonadota; class Alphaproteobacteria; order Rhizobiales; family Rhodomicrobiaceae; genus Rhodomicrobium. The sequence goes on along the minus strand of PMBZ01000133.1, from coordinate 3,699 downwards.
ATCGAGGCCATAGGTCCTGAAACGGGTTGCAACCGGCGCATACATCGCGTCCGCTATTGTGAAGGCGCCAAACAAAAACGGCCCGCCCGCGCCGAAGTTTTGCCGCGCCTCGCACCAGATTTGCACCACGCGGCGGATATCGGCGCGCGTCTGTTCCGAGGGAATCCGGCCGCCGATCCGCGCGTGGAAATCCATCGAAAATTCAGCTCGCAGCGCCTGGAAGCCCGCGTGCATCTCGGCTGAAATCGCGCGTGCCACGGCCCGCGCCCCAGCGTCTTCGGGCCAAAGCCGCGCTTCGGGCGCAAGCTCCGCCAGATATTCGCAGATCGCAAGGCTGTCCCACACGGCAAAGCCGCCGCGCTTGAGCACGGGGATGTGTTGCGATGGCGAATGTTGCGCGATTTGGGCCGCCGTATCCGGCTGCCGCAGCCTGACCGGCACCTCGCGGAAGGCAATGCCCGCAACCTTCGCGGCAAGCCACGGCCTGAGGCTCCAGGACGACCACGCCTTGTCGCCGATGACGAGAGCGAATTCTTCTTCCATGCCTGCACCCTGGCGCTGACTGAAAACCCTGGCGGTTTATCCCATATTGTGAGGCGCCGTTTCAACGGGCATAATGAAGTGCATGCCTGCTTGCAGGCGGAACGCTGGGGATTAGGAATGGCAGAGCCAGCCAGGCCGAAAATGACGGTCGACGAATTTCTGGCCTGGAGCCGGGGCCGTGAAGGCCGCTTCGAGCTGGAAGAGGGCGAAATTGTCTCTATGTCCCCACAGCAGGTGGGGCATGCGCTCACCAAGATGCGGGTTGCCAATGCGCTTGCCGCCGCTATTTCGCGCGCCGGCGTGAAGTGCCACGCCTTGCCTGATGGGATTACTGTGCGCGTGAATGCCTTCACGGCCTACGAACCCGATGCCCTGGTTCATTGCGGCGATCTGCCCCCGCTGAATGCGCTGGAGGTGCCGAACCCTGTTATTGTGGTGGAGGTGCTTTCGCCAACCTCGATTCGGCGCGATCTCACCGGCAAGGTGGCCGGCTATTTCAAGGTGGAGAGCATCCTCCACTATCTGATCGTGGATGCCGAGGGCTCCGTCATCATCCAATACAGCAGATCGGCGGACGGAATCCACCCGCCCAAGATCGTCCGCGAGGGCGAAATCGCGCTCAATCCGCCGGGCCTGAAGCTCGATGCGGGGGATTTGCTGCTGCCGGCGAGGGGCGGCTGCATGGCGAACGAATAAATTTATCAGCACGCGGCAAATCTTAACCCTGTCTTAATACAACGCCGATAAATGTCTCTACATCAAGGCCGGTTTGACAGGTACGGCCTGGACATTTGTGAGGCGTTGCGTGGACTTGTCGCGTGTAAGGTGGGGCGCAGAAAAGGTCACGCGTTTCTGGGCGGATTATGTCCGCTCACTGCGCTTTCCCCCCCTTTGCCTTTGGCGGCTTCCGGCCGGCCTCGCGCGTGCCCTTCTCCGCGCAATTTGGCGCATCCTCAAGAGATCCGCCGTCTGGTTCGTCACCGAATCCCCGCTCGCCGAGCCGCGCCGCAGTGCGCACCGGCCGCTTCTGCGCCTCATCCCCTGGCTTCTCGTCACGGCCGCCTGGATCGCGATAACGCTGGTTTCCGTCGCGTCGTATTACGCTTCGATCCTGCCCGATCCGCGCGAGGCCATGATCATCAACGTGCCGCCCAACATCACCATCCTGGCTCGCGGCGGCGAGTTCATCGGCGAGCGTGGCATGCGCCGGGCGTATGCGGGCTACAAGGACATCTCCCCCCTTCTCGTGAAAGCGGTGCTTGCGGCCGAGGACCGGCGCTTTTTCTATCATTTCGGCGTAGACCCCGTGGCGCTGCTCAGGGCGGCCGGCGCCAATTTCCGCTCGGGCGATGTGCAGCAGGGCGGCTCGACGATCACCCAGCAACTCGCCAAGAACCTGTTTCTTCAGCCCAAGCGCACCATGTCGCGCAAGGCCGAGGAGTTCATCCTGGCGCTCTGGCTGGAGCGGCGCTACTCGAAGCGGGAAATCCTGGAACTCTACCTGAACCGCGTCTATTTCGGTGGCGGCAATTACGGGATCGGGGCTGCGTCCCATTCCTATTTCGGCAAGGACCCGAAGGACATCACGCTTGCCGAGGCGGCGATCCTGGCCGGCCTCATCAAGGCGCCATCCTACTATTCGCCCAACGGGAACATGGACCGGGCGAGGACGCGCGCCAAGTCGATCCTGCGCGTGCTGGCCGAATCCGACCAGATCGACATCAACCAGTATGCGGAAGCCGCGACCACCAAGATCGAGCTGAAGACGCCGCCATCGAAGCCGGGCTTCGGGTTCGTAGCCGACTGGGTGGCCGAGGTGACGCCGATGCTGACGGCCGAGGCCAGCCGCAACCTGATCGTCGAGACGACGATCGACGCGAACCTGCAAATGAGCGCGCGGACCGCGGTGGAAAATGTGATGCGCACCAAGGGCCGCACCGCGCATGCGTCCGAGGCCGCCGTGCTTCTACTCATCCCCGATGGCGCGATCCGGGCCATGATCGGCGGGCGCAATCACGCCGAGAGCCAGTTCAACCGCGCCGTGCGCGCCATGCGGCAGCCGGGCTCGGCCTTCAAGCCCTTCATTTATCTCGCGGCACTTGAGAACGGCTTCACCCCCAACTCGCAGATCGACGACAGCCCCGTCGACATCGGCGGGTGGAAGCCAACGAATTTCGGCAACGACTATCGGGGCCAGATCAGCCTCAGAACCGCGCTCACGCATTCGAGCAACATGGCGGCGGTGCGGCTGGTGGATATGATCGGTTCGCGCCGCGTGGCGGAGGTTGCCAACCGGCTTGGCGTCCAGTCGGTGCGCAATGTCGGCCCCACGCTGGCGCTCGGGACCTCCGAGACGACGCTCCTGGAAATGACCTCCGCTTTCGCGGTGTTCGCCAATGGCGGGCTTGGCGTGGTGCCGGAGGTGGTCGAGCGCATCAAGGACAGCGATGGGCGCGTTCTGTTCGAGCGCTCGGCTGCCTCCCGCTCGCGCATCGTCAGCGCCCGCGCGGTCAGCGCCATGAACGACATGATGAACGCGGTCGTGGCCGGCGGCACCGCGCGCGCCGCGTCGCTGGACTACTATCCAGCGGCCGGCAAGACGGGCACGAGCCAGCGCTTCAAGGATGCCTGGTTCATCGGCTATACCGCGAATTGGGTGGGCGGCGTCTGGATGGGCAACGACAATGCCAGCCCCATGCGCGGCATCACCGGCGGCTCGCTGCCAGCGGAGATTTGGAAAGAGGTGATGCTCAAGGCCCATGAGGGGCGGATGCCGGAGCCGCTGCCGGGCACGAACATGGACCCGGCCCTATTGCAGCGTGCAGCCGAAGCCATCGGCATCGCGGACGTTCCGGCGCGCAATCCGAACCGCAAGCGCGAACCGGCCGTGCAGTCCCAGGCCGGGCTGCAAAGCGCTAGCGGCGGAGTCGTGCGTTAAGGTGGGCTTCAGTGCTGGGAGGTAGACATCCGCACAGAGGGAACGCCCCTCATCCTGTCCTTCTCCCCATGGGAGAAGGGACCCCTGAACTATCCGCAGCGGGAATTCCAGCGTTCCCTCTCCCAGGGGGAGAGGGACAGGGTGAGGGGAGATTCGCTATGTGTGGCCCGCCTCGCTAACAGCCCGCGCCTGCTAATCGTCGCGGTAGATGCGCTCGC
>PMBZ01000184.1 GCA_003153975.1 Hyphomicrobiales bacterium | reverse complement strand
ACCGTGGGCTTCACGTTATCGAGCGTGATCTTGAGGCGGACGATATCGTGTGTGCTTGTCATGTCGGGATTGCCTCCGCAAACAGCACTGGCCGGCTTCATTTCGCCCCCCGCCTTCGCGTAAGAAACGACATCTAAATGACTGGCGGCGCGTCGCCACACGGTACGAACATCGCCGCCGTCTTCATCTACCATCGGCCTTAATGAGTTCCGAGCCGCACAGGATTCAATATGTGACAGCCCATCACTTGGGGCAACACTTCTCGCATCCACAAAAGCCAGGCTTGTCGGAGCATACCTTGTGCTTGCAACACCACTCACCGGCAGGGCAAGCCAAAGCCGGGGACGCCGCCAGCATCGCAACAGCTGCCAAAGCAATGCAAAGTCTATACATAATCACCTCCATATAGCTTATTATATTCTCGCGGAAATGCCATTTTGGGAGCCAGGCGGGTTGCCGCGCTCGCTGCGAATGACCTGGAACTTCGCGCACCCGCGAAATCGAGCCCTCCCAAAACGAGCAAGCGTGCAACCAGAGATGGTAAGGCAAATATAGCTGTCAAGATTCAGCTCTGCGCCCTTGGTGGAATTATACCGGCCGCCAAGAATGCGCTCTTGTCATTCCCGCGAATGAGCGTGTGGAAAAATCGGCGCGCTTGCCCAAAACTCGGTTGTCATGGCCGGGCCCAGCCGGGCAACTCACGAAAAAAACCAATGAATTCGGTATGGTGTGCGCGGGCAATAAGGTTTGTTTCTGGGCAGAGCATAAGTGCTTGATCCTTCCGAGCCACATCGCCGGCGCCGGACAATTAGTTTGCTCCTGAAGCACATTGGCTAGCCAGGAGTAAACATTGTCTCCGAAAATCGGACCTTGATCCCTCGGGGACATCTGTGACGCCCCTTTCAGCTTGCGCAAATTTCTTGACTGTTACGTGTTCCGTAACACATAATACGCAACATGCCGATCAAGACCTACGCGGATAAGCGCAGCGCTGATTTCGCCGCTGGCAAGTACGTCAAGGAATTCCAGGCTTTCGAGCGCCAAGCGGTCAGAGGCCTGACGAAGCTGAACGCGGCTGCGCGGCTGATTGAATTGCGCAATCCGCCGTCCAATCGCTTCGAGGCGCTGGGCGGCGATCGCAAAGGCCAGTACAGCATTCGCATCAATGATCGGTGGCGCATCTGTTTCTGTTGGGCCTTCAGCGAAGACCCGGCAGGCAAAGACCCGCTGATGGTTCCCGGCGACGCCGTGGATGTTGAGATCGTCGATTACCACTGAGGATGCCATGCCCTATACCGCTATCGATAACCTGCCGCCTGTTCATCCTGGTGAGATTTTGAAGGATGAATTAGAGGCGTTAGACATGAGCGCCCGCAAATTCGCTGAACATATCCGTGTCCCCCCCAACGCAGTCACCGCCATCCTGAACGGCGGCCGCGGCGTAACCGCGCAGATGGCTCTGCGCTTCGGGCAGGCGTTTGGCACTGGGCCAGGCTACTGGATGCGTCTACAGAACATCTACGAGGAAAAGCGCGCGCGTTCCGAATTAGCTGGAGAGCTGGAGCAGATTGCTGGGCTGCTTTAATGCCCAGCTATTGGCCGGCCAGGAGCAAACATCGTCGCCCAGGATGAGGCTTTATTTCTCGGGGACATATGGCACTGGATGGCCGGAGCTTGCCCTCGGACAAGGACCCGATGGGCGGGGCCGGCGTCAAAGCGGTCAATAATTCCGGCGGCTGGAATTAGAGGCACACCCCAACCCGGCTATTCGCGTCGATGGAAGTGTCCGGTATCCCGGTCAGCGGCGCTCGCCTGCCGCCGGCGGCTCGTCCTCAAGCGCGCGGTAGGCCGAGCCTTCCAAATCCTCGTATTGCCCCACCTTGAGCGACCAGAGGAACGCGGCAAGGCCCAAGGCGCCCATGAGAAGGGCCAGCGGAACGAGCCATGCAAGTGCAGTCATTGTGCCAACTCCAGCTTCGCCGTCCGCAAACGCAGCGCATTCACCGTGACGATGATCGAGGATGTCGACATCGCGATGGCGGCGATCAACGGCGTTACCATACCAGCCATGGCCAGGGGAATGAAGAGCATATTATAGCCGGCGGCGATGGCGAAGTTCTGGAACGCCATGGTGCGGGTCTTCCGGGCTGTAGCCAAAAGCTCGATCAGCGGCATCAGCCTGGCGCCCTGGAAAACCGCGTCGGAAGCCGTTTGGCTCACATCGGCGGCCGTCGATGGCGATAGCGAAGCGTGAGCGGCGGCGAGCGCTGGGGCGTCGTTCAAGCCGTCGCCAACCATCAGCACATGCCGGCCTTGCGCTTTCAAAGCCTCGATCCGCTCGATTTTTTCCTGCGGCTTGAGCGCGGCATGCCAATCTTCGATGCCAGCGGCCGAAGCCGCGATCTTGACGGCTTCCTCGCGGTCGCCGGACAGGAGCACGATCTCGTAATCCGCGTTCTTGAGCACCGAGATCGTTTCCGCGGCGTCTTCCCGAAGTTTGTCCTCGAAACGGAAGGCGACGGGCTTGGCCCCAGGCCGGGCATACCAAAGGGAAGCCGCTCCCGCCTCACCTTGCGAAACGCCACACCAGGATGCGGAGCCCAGCCGTTCCTCGCCAGCGTCCGTGACCCGGCAAAGGCCGGCGCCGGGGGTTTCCTCGATCCCGGAGACAGCCTGCACGCTGCCGAAGCGGGCCTTGGCGGCGGCGGTCACAGCCTGCGCGTAAGGATGGCGGCTCGATGTGGCAAGTGCTGCCGCGGCCTTCAGATCGGCATCGGCGATGCCGGCGCCGTTGGCGAGCGATGGCACCCCAGCCGTCAGCGTTCCGGTCTTATCGAAAACGACGGTGTCGGCATCGGCGAGGCGTTCGAGGCCGTCCGCCGCCTTCAGGAGGATGCCCCGGTCGAACAGACGCGCCGAGGCCGCCACCTGCACGGCGGGCACCGCAAGCGCGAGCGCGCAGGGGCATGTGATGATGAGAACGGCGATGGCGATGGTGAGCGAGTATTCCCACCCCGCGCCCGCGATCATCCAGCCGGCGAAGGAAGTCGCCGCAAGCGTATGGACGGCCGGGGCGTAGAACTCCGCCGCGCGGTCGGCAAGGCGGACATAGCGGCCGCGCGCCTGTTCCGCGGTTTCCATGAGCCGCGCGATTTGCGCCAGCAGCGTATCGGCTTCGGCGGCGCGCGCCTCCATCTCCACGGGCGCGCCGAGATTGACCGAGCCCGCGTAAACCGTGGCATTCGCTTGCGCCTCGCGCGGCAGGGTTTCGCCCGTAATCAGGCTCTCGTCGATGGACGTCGTGCCATGGACGATCACGCCATCGGCGGGGAACCGCTCGCCGGCGGCGACGGCCAGGCGCATGCCGGGCTCGACCAGCCTCGACGGCAGGCGTTCGACGGAGCCGTCTTTGTCGATGACGTATGCCCATTGCGCCTTCAGGCTGAGAAGATTCTCCGCGGCGCCCCGGGCGCGGACCCTGACGCGCTGATCGAGATAACGGCCGATGAGCAGGAAGAACAGCAGCGAGACGCCGGCGTCGAAATAGACTTGGTCGCTGCCCTTGATCGTCTGGAACACGCTCATCGCGGTGGCGAGGAAAATGGCCAGGGAAATCGGCACATCCATGTTGACGCGCAAGCGCTTCAGGGCCTCCCACGCGGAGCGGAAAAAGGGCTGCCCCGAATAGGCCACGGCCGGCACCGCGATGATCGCGGAAATCCAATGGAATAGCGAATGTGTCGGATCGCTGGCGTCCGAACTGGCCCAAACCGAAACGGAGAACAGCATGATGTTCATTGCGGCGAAGCCCGCGACGGCCAGCCGGTTCAACAGGTAGCGTCCGGTGTCCGGCCCGGTTTGGATCGTCTCCGGCGCCAGCTCGGCCGCATTGAATCCGATCGCTGCCAGCGCATCGATCAGCTTCCCGGCGCCGCCCTCCCGCGCTTCGCCAAACACGACGGTAACGCGCTTGGCGGAAAGATTGGTCCTGGCGGAGATGACACCGGGCACCGCGGCGAGCGCGGTCTCGACCTTACGCATGCAGCCGCCGCAAACCATGTTCTCGACGGCGAGAGTGACGGTTTGTTTGGCGGANNCGCTTCGACGCCAAGTTCGCCTTGGCGGAGATGACACCGGGCACAGCGGCAAGCGCGGTCTCGACCTTACGCATGCAGCCGCCGCAAACCATGTTCTCGACATCGAGCGTTATGGTTTTGGTGGCGGACGGCGCCGGGGCGGCCCCTCTCGCGGCTGTGACGGTTGCTTCGACGCGGGAGATTGTGCGGCAAGCGCTGCCGGCGGCCGCGCCTGTATCATCGGCGGCACAGGCCGGAGAGGTTTCAGGTGCACTCATTGCGCCATGGCGATCCATAATGGTCCCCCCTGCAGTCCATTCAGCAGTTGCTGTTCATGTGGGGCGGTTGCGCCGTGAACGCCAGGGCCAAGCCACGGTGGCGAGTTTCAGGGCTAAGCATTCAGGCATCCGCCTTCCTAGCATATTAAGATCAGCGGTACCGATGCCGGGCTTTTCAGTCAACCTAAATCGCTAAGTATGCGAGGAGCTTAGCGCCGCCGCGTCCATATGAAGCGCGATTTGCGCGGCGGAGAATGGGGGCAATCGCCGCCCATTCCGGGCGGCGACTTCAAATTGATTTCAAATTGGTGCGATCTTTACGCCTGGAGCGCCTTCAGCGCCTCGACAAGCAGGCTCCGCGGTATCACCACGGCCGCCTCGCCGGCGCCGGTCTTCTCCTTGACCGCAGCGGCATTCAGCAGCGCATCCGCGGCCGATCCCACGATTACAACCGAATCCTCACCGGCTTCCATGATGGTTGGGCAACCGCAACCGCAGCTGCCGCAACGGGTTGCCAGGATTCGAAACTTTTCTGCCATGCAAATTTCCTCGAACGATTGTTGTTAACATTTAAATAATATCACAGGATCGGTGCAGTTGTAATACCCGATCCGGTCTCGATGCGGCGCAACCGTCATCTCCGGGCAGGCGCATAGGTGCGAGCATCCGGCGCGATGGTGTCCTGAACTGGACGCATCTCCCCTCATCCTGCCCTTCTCCCCATGGGAGAAGGAACGCCTGAATTATCCTCGGCGGCAGATCTGGCGTCCCCTCTCCCGTCCATATCCGCTCGCGGATATGGACATCTTCGAGTAGCAAGCTCGCCAAAACGAGCTTGCGTGGGAGAGGTACAGGGTGAGGGGTTGAACGTCCGGAGCATGCCAGAACCTGGCATCTGGCACCCCTCAAGTCAGTTCTTGGGCTCGATCTTCAACCGTTCTTTCGCGCGGTAAACCTCAGGCGTGGTGCCAGGGCGGGGTTTCTGCGCCGTGAAGGTCAAAATCCAGGCGCCCGCGTCCGGCGATGCGTCCGTAGCCTCGTACCGGCCGGTATCCACCTCCACGAATGTCAGCTTGCGGTCAGCGCCCGACGAGGATGGCCGCTCCAGCAACCCATCGATGGCCAAGCCGGCGACAGGAGAACCGTTTGCATCCGCAACAGTGACAGCGAGCCGTGCGTTAGGCAGGACCTGTGCCTTGTGCGACCAATGCAGCTCATCCTGAGCGCGCTGCTCCGCGAGCGTGTCGTTGTAATGCAAGCCCGCTTGGTAGGTGGCGCCGTGCTGCACGCCGGAATGGGTGCGAAGGGCGGAATAGAGGAAGAAGCCGTTCACGGCGAAAACCACGCCGAAGGCGCTCAGCAAGATGATTAGAACGTGCTTTCCCGTCAGAGGCTTCTTCATTGCAAGTACGCTCACTGTCCTGGTCCTTTGAAAGTGGTATTGCGCTTTACTTCAGTGCCGTCAACGGTGTCGCGGACGGTGAAGACGATATCGGCGGAGGCTGGCGTCTTGGCTGCCTCCTCGGCCGGGATGGTTACGAAGACCTTCACGGCGCGCACGTCGTCGGACTTGACCTCGACCGGAGGCTCGCCGCCCTCGATGCCGACATAAGAGAGGCCCGGCTGCTTGAGGCCCGCGACCGAGATCTCGAATTTGTGCACGGCGAGCTTCTTGTTCAGGATGCGCACGATATAGCCGTTACGGATACCGCCGCCGCTCACCTGCACGAACAGAGGATTGCGGTCTGGCACGACATTCACCTCAAGCACGGTCTTGTGGGCCAAGCCGAACAGGATGACAGCGCACACGAGGAGAAAGACGCCGGTGTAGAGGATGGTCCTGGGCCGTATGAACCGATAGGGAACGCGCTCGCCTTGCGACTGGGCAACGAGGTTGTTGTAGCTGTCGTAGGCAACGAGCTTCCGCGGCCGGCCCACCTTATCCATGATCTCGTCGCAGGCGTCGATGCAAAGCCCGCACTGGATACATTCGAGCTGCGCGCCGTGGCGGATGTCGATGCCGGCGGGGCAGGCGGCCACGCACTGGTCGCAATCGACGCAATCGCCCCGGCCTTCCCAGCTTTCGCCCTTCTTGTGCGGCCCGCGCGGCTCACCCCTATAGTTGCGATAGGTGATGAGCAGGGTGTCGCCGTCGATCATCGCGCCCTGGATGCGCGGCCAGGGACACATATAGGTGCAGACCTGCTCGCGCATGAGCCCGCCAAACACGTAGGTGAAGCCGGCGCAAATGAAGAGGGCGATGTAGGCGTATTTCGATGCGGTGTTGTGCAAGAGTTCGGAGGCGAGCGTGGGTGCGTCCTGGAAATAGAAGACGAACCAGCCGCCCGTCGAAAGGGCGATCAGCATCCAGGTCAAATGGGTGCCGGCCAAGCGCCATGCCTTGTTGAACGACCACCACGGCGCCTTGAGAAGCCTCAGCCGTGCATTACGGTCGCCCTGCCAGATGCGCTCGGCCACGATCATGATGTCCGTCCAAACCGTCTGGGGGCACGCGTAGCCGCACCAGACGCGGCCCGCGAGCGCGGTGACCGCGAACAGCCCAAGCCCGGAGAGCACCAGCATGCCCGTGACGTAGTAGAATTCCTGCGCCCAGATTTCGAGCCCGAAGAGATAAAGACGCTGATGGGCGAAATCGAGCAGAAAGGCCTGATCTGGAATTCCGGGTCCGCGGTCGAGCCTGATCCAGGGCAGGACGTAATAGACGGCGAGCATTACGAACATGACCGCCCACTTGATATTGCGGAACTTGCCCCGGACGAGCTTTGGGTGGATTGGCGGCCGGGGTATGTAAAATGGATGCTTAGGATCGTGGTAGATGGCCCGTTCATCGACCCTGGTAGCCCCTGGTACCGCTTGGGAGCTGAGTGGAGTTTCGTCGTACTGTTCTCTCATGGCACTCTCCAAGGCCAAAGCGGGAGGCCCCAAGCCCTATCTATTCCCAGGGCGCTCAACAGCATATGCGTTATACCGCCCCCGCGCGGTTCTGTCATCCCGCGCACGCTGTAAAATAAAGCATAGTCGCAAAAAGGTCTGTGACCGCAGTCACAGAAAGCAAAATGTCCCGGAAACGCTTTCGGCATTTCCGGGACACCAATCTTCTGCAATTAAGTTGCGATGGCCCGGTTTTCCAGGCCATCGTAATTTCTTACTTACCACCGCCGAGCGAGTGGATGTAGACCGCAAGCTCTTTAACCGCTGTGGGTTCGAGCTTGCCTGCCCATGCCGGCATGACGCCCGCACGGCCTTCGGCGATCGTCTTCACGATGTCGGCCTTGGCGCCGCCCCACTGGAAGATACCAGTGGTGAGGTTCGCCGAGCCGAGATCCTTGTTGCCCTTGCCATCGTCGCCATGGCAAGCGGTGCAGCCACCGTCGCCTGAGAAGAGAGCCTTGCCGCGTGCGGAAGCAGCAGCGTCGGCCGACTTCTTGGACAGCGAGAGCACATACTCGGCCACATCGTTGATCTGATCCGGCTTCAGAACGCTTGCCCGCTCAGGCATGCCAGCGGTGCTACCGCCGCCGCGTGCCTGATCCGCCCCGTTACGGATGCCGTACAGGATGGTCTGCTGGATCTCGTCGAGCGTACCGCCCCAGAGCCAGTTGTCGTCGTTCAGGTTCGCGTAGCCAGGACCGCCCTGCGCGCCGCTGCCGTGGCAGCCCGCGCAGTTGTTCAGGAAGGCCATGCGGCCCGCGACCGCCGAGAACTTCAGGAGTTCCGGGCTCGCGTTGATCTCCTTGAGGCTCATCTTGGCGATCTGGTCCGTGAACTTGCTCTGCGCGGCCTTGTCAGCGGCCACGCCAGCCATGGCTTGGGCACGTTCGCTTACGCCCCAAATGCCTTTCACGTAGTCGGCGCTCCGGTCCGCGCCTGGCAGCATCGGCCAGGACGGATAGACCACCCAATAAGCGACCGACCATATGATCGTCGCCCAGAATACTAGCACCCACCAACGCGGCAGCGGATTGTTTAGTTCCTTCAGACCGTCCCATTCATGGCCGGTCGTTTCGACGCCGCTGTGGTGGTCGATATCGCGATTATCGGCCATTGCTGCCTCCAAGGTTCAAATCTTCTCTTTCCAGTGGGATCCGGCTGGCCTCATCGAAGCTCTTCCGGGAGCCTGGCCAAAAAGTAATGGCCAGGACCAGGACGGAGAGCGTCAGAAAGAGGAACAGGCCGGCCATTCCGAAGACGGACTGCGCTGTTTCGTAAGTCATGCTTCAGCCTCAGCGCAGGTTGGGTCCGGATTCGTCAAACTTCGCGAAGTCGACAAGGGTGCCGAGCATCTGAAGATAGGCGATAAGCGCGTCGGCTTCCGTGACCGGCTGGCCCGGTTTGCCGTCGAACTTACGGACTTGAGCCTTGGGATAGCGCTTAGCCACCGCGGCGGCGCCTGCGCTGTCCGGATCGGTTTGCGCAACCAAGTCCGCTTGCGCGTTCTTGATTTGCTCGTCCGTATAGGGGACGCCCACCAGACTCAGGGTCTTCATGCGTTCCGCGGCATCGGTGAAGTCGAGCTTCCGCGAGACGATATGCGGATAGCCCGGCATGATGCTTTCCGGAACGACCGAGCGCGGGTTCTGGATGTGAGCGACTTGCCAAGCGTCGGAGTACCTGCCACCGACACGGGCGAGGTCAGGGCCAGTACGCTTCGATCCCCACTGGAAGGGATGATCGTACATGCTCTCGGCCGCCAG
>PMBZ01000001.1 GCA_003153975.1 Hyphomicrobiales bacterium | reverse complement strand
CTTCCTGAGACAAGGGGATAAGCGGTCCAGGTATTCCTCTTTCATTGCCTTGTTCCTATCCTCGCTAAGTTAGACAACGTGCCGACCGTCTAGTCGGCGTTCCAGCGGCTCTGAAATTGATTGTCTCTCTTGAACTTATTTATAACAGGCTCGCCGTTCTCGCACTCCACGGAAAACAGCTCTCGCAGCATCGCGAATTCACTGTCGTCTATTAGTCCAAGGAAGAAGCAGTTTCGACTATATTGCCCGAGGGGCCGATTCTTTTGCTGAACGATGGCCTTCGCGATTATGCTATCGAGCGGGCGCCCCTTCCACTGTACAGTTCCGAAATCGGCTATGTCGGTCTGAACATCGAATGTTTCCCATTGAGCTTCCGACCGACCGCCCAGCCACCTCGAAAACAGCGGAAAGGCAACCTCGGCACCTACGGCATGCTCGGTATAAGCCTTAATCTCCTTATGTATTCGGTCCAGAAGCGCGCGCGCCTTAGGGCCATTTTGCTCGCGTAGCTTTTGTTCGATGACGATCTTCTGGTTCTCGGTTTGCTGGCGCCGTTTCTCATTCTCCACTTCTTGCTCTGATTGGCTGTGTTCGCTAACAAAGCGTTTCGCTGCCTCATTCGCCTCGGTAAGTCTGTTTAAGTTTCTTGATCCAATGGCATATTCGAGACGCTGACGTAGTAGTAATAACGGCTTCGTATCACCGCTGCCAATATGGGCGATAATATACTTGTCTGCAAAATATATGTTAGCTTTTGCCTCGTCAGTTGCCTCGGCAATCTGGCGTTCCGTCAATCGGTTCCTTTCTTCCAAACGTTGTTTGGCAAACTCTTCGAAGCCCGGGCTCTGCTTCATCAGGTCAGTTAACCGCTTCGCCGACAGGCTTGAATCGAGTTCATTAGATCGGTCAATGGCGTCTTGTAACTGCGCCGCTCGCCCGCCGATTTCATCTATGTGCTCAATCGTTTTCTGGTCGGCAATGAACGCCTTGACATCCTCCAGAAGCAAGCGAGCTTCCCTGAGCCGTGCGCTCTCCTTTGGTGGTGCTGCCAGAGGTGCCTGCACGGATGTTTGCGACTTATTAGGCAATGCATCCGGCTGCGGCTGCGACGCGACTTCCGGGCGCGGAGTCGAAATCAGTTCAAATTCCAATAAATCTGGCCGATAGCCAATGATGTGGCAGTCAGGGTCTACTGCTGGGGCTTGTCCCCGTAATACGACGCGTCGATAGCCGTCAAGGATTGGACCGCTGACGCGATAACTGAAGGTACCACACTGTCGGTTGAAGATGTATGCTGTGCCTTCGTATGTTTCGCCCACCGCTTCGCCAGAGAATAGAAGAGAGCCTCGCTGTGCTCCGGCTTCTAGCATCCCCGGACGCGGATTCTCATAATAGAACGCGCGGGTCGAACCATTCACTGTCAAGTACATCGTCGAACCATTATGGTTCCAATATGTCCGCACCGACGCATTTGGCGAGAGCTGTTCTTCCGTGAGGTGATCCGGATATGGAAGGGCACCAGCATCTATCGCGAACAAGCGATAATTACCTCGCCTGCCTTGATCGATGCTCACGACCAAAACGGATCCGGAGCCCGCTCCAGTAAAGCGGTAAACGGGCAACCCCAACTGAACGGAGCGGGCAAAGTTCCCAATAAAATCGACCAGAATCCCCTTGCGAACGTGCCCGGTCGTTGTCAGTTCCGCTCTGCTGCCGGGGTCTAGCGGTTCCAGCGTCAAGTCGCCCCAAATCGCGATGACGGCGCCGGGATACGATGGGCCGCGAGGCAGCTTGAGAAGTCTCGGCTCCAGGCGAAACTGCGCGCTTAACCGCGCTATGGTGCTGTTGATGGCGGCGGAATTCGAGAAAAACGGCGCGATAGACCGATTGACATACTGCACCGTGCCCCAGCGCGAATGCATGATCGTGCTCGAAGAGAGGATTGCGCCCCGTGGTCCGCGCTCCGTCCACTTTCTATGGCACCAGACGAAACTGGCGTATTGCTCGCTGGGCGTACACTCATATTGCAGGTAGGACGAGCTGAAGAGTGAGACGTGGCTGCCGAGTGCAATGCTGTCGACCGCGAACGGCGGGTTTTGCCAATCGACGGGTTGTGCTTGCACGAGATGCAGGTCCAACCGATATCGGCAGCGTGCGGGAAGTCTGGGACGTTGAGGGCTTTCCAGCGCGACGCCTTGGGCGGCATTCGCATCGGACGGTGCCGCGCCGCGTTCGGGCGACCTCAGCGCCGTGCAAGGCAATTCGCCTTGCGGAACCACGACCCACTCGGGCGGCACGATGCCGCCGATGGCAGAATTCGGGATGAAGGGGTCTGCGGTCGCACTAAGCCCCGAGACAGCAAGAACCCAGGCAACAAGGAGACCCAAAACGTTTCCGCGCATCGCCGCACTTTCAACTAATAACGGTCACCCCTCCGGCGCGGGATTATGGAGTCCAAATGTTACCAGACCTTTTTCGCTCACACTGCATGGCGATTGAGACCGCCAGTCCCGCAATTGGCCCAACCGTCAGGAAACATGGAAGGCGGGGGCATGCCCACCGCGCAGCCTGCGCCACGGCGACGACGCTGAAACCTGCTTGGTCATCATCAAAGCTAACGGTGAGCCCTGCAGGCCCAATCGCAGAGATTCACTTGGTTAGGCGTCCATGTATCTTCAAATACTTCTGCAGCTGGCACTAAAGCAGCCGCAGGTTTCTTGCGTGCCGAAGACCGCTATCGACCCATCGCGACCTCAGGAGCCGGGTATTGCTTGGAGGATTTTGACCGCTCTGGCTGGCGCCGGAAAAGGCCGCCCCGAATCGCTCTTTGCGGCGCGACCGTCTTAATAAATGGTATATTTTGCCTAAGCGCCTATCATGGTTAATATGGACATGGCAAACGCGCGTGCGGCATGCGTTCCGCAGGCGCATTCTTGCGATTTTTTTCTCGCTTTTGCTTAATTTCTACGTTTCAAAACTACCGTTAAATATAAGGGAATATTTACAATTAACCAAGACAAGGGCTCCGCCGCCACCCGGCATGGCGATTGCGCCCCAACAATATCCATTGTTTATCAATGGTATAAAGCGCAATTACCCCGCTTAACGCTTACTCAAGACAATTCTGCTA
This sequence comes from Hyphomicrobiales bacterium, assembly GCA_003153975.1. Taxonomy (GTDB): domain Bacteria; phylum Pseudomonadota; class Alphaproteobacteria; order Rhizobiales; family Rhodomicrobiaceae; genus Rhodomicrobium. The sequence continues at coordinate 5,848 of PMBZ01000001.1, read as the reverse complement.
AATTACTTCAAATCGAAGAGCGTTCCTGCGGACATCGCAAAACGGCCGCCGGGGGTGCGGAAAGAGGTTAATATGCCGTTACAAAGGGCGTGCGATTGTCCGCGCAGTGCCGCGGCCGGCCGCGTTTGGGGATCGCGCCGGCCCAGGGCTGTCCGGCTCTGGCTGGCGGAGCCGGGGGTATCGCTTTTGAAACAATGTGCTGTCGCAGCGCCACTGTGGCAATAAGCCCAGCCAGAGTTTGATCTCGATCAAGTAGGCCGTAAAAAAGCCGTGGCAACTGCGTAGGCGACTCTCCCAGTCTCCCACGGGGGCGTAAGGTTTACGGAGCAGGAGCCGCAACAATGTTGAAAGTCGATGCCATCGCCTCGGCCAAAGCCGCGCGAGAGCCATTCTGCTATTTTGTGACGCAAGTTCTCGAACAGGGCGACCTGGACAAGATCCGCACGGATTTCCCTGCCATCGGGAAGCCGGGCATCTTCCCGCTGGAGGATTTGACATACGGCCCGGGCTTTGCCGCGATCATCGCGGAGATGCGGTCGCCGGAGTTTGCCGCGGCGGTGGGAAAACAGCTCGATATCGACCTTACCGGGCTGCCGACCATGATTACCGTCCGCGGCCACGCCCAGTCGAAGGATGGCCGCATCCATACCGACACGAAGGATAAGGTCGCGACCTGCCTTCTGTATCTCAATGGCGCGTGGGACGAGGGCGGCGGGCGCTTGCGCGTTTTGCGCAGCGGCCACGATCTCGAAGACTACATTGCCGAGGTTCCGCCAAGCGGAGGCACTTTCGTCGCATTCAAGGTCTCGGATAATTCATGGCACGGTCACAAACCGTTCGTCGGGGAGCGCCGCTACATCATGATGAACTGGATGCGCTCCGACGCTGCCCGCTCGCGTCAGTACGGCCGCCACAAGCTGTCGGCCAAGGTGAAGCGGCTCATTCCATTCTTCTACAGCGGAAAGTAACATGACAGGTACTGTAACGGCCCCGGGGGCCAACCCCGTCGCGGAAAGTTTCCTTGCGTGCCTAGAGCGTTCGAAGCACAACACCTCGCCTTTCGATTTCTGGCTTTTGGAAAAGCCGCTGCCGGACGAGGATGCTGCGGCGATCGCGGAGCTGCCCTTCGCACCTCCGTCCGATCTGGTCTTCAACGGCCGGCGCGAGACCAACAACTCCACGCGCGTCTATTTCAACCCCGAGAACCAGGCCAAGTTCGAGGTTTGCCGCCGCGTCGTGGCCGGGTTCCAGGACCCTCGCGTGCGCAGCGCCATCGAGCAGGCGACGAAAACCGATCTTTCGGATGCGCACCTGCGGATCGAATACTGCCAGGATACCGAAGGCTTCTGGCTGGAGCCGCACACGGACATCTTCGTGAAGAAGTTCACGATGCTGGTCTATCTGTCGGACGATCCCCGGCTCAAGAATGCCGGCACGGACGTGCATGGCGGCCCGCCGGACTATCCCTATATCTGCTCGGCGCCTTACGGGAAAAACCTCGGGGTGATCTTCATTCCGGGTCCGGATACTTGGCACGCAGTGGGCAAGCGCCCGCTTAACGGCGCCATCCGCAAGCACATCATCGTCAATTACGTCGCCTCGGATTGGCGGGACAAATACGAGCTGGCATAGGGGGGCCGGGCCAGTTCGGCAAGGCGGAGCGAACTCGAAGCGTCGCTCCGCCGAGTCTCGTCATCCTGCCGTCAAGCCACTGCCGCCCCTGACCGCTTCCCCACATGAACGGAATGCTCACATTTGGGGCACTAGATTCAATAGCTTGCAAGCATGCCCTACCTGGCGCCTTACCTAATAGGATGCGCCTCCCCTGACATCGAAGGCCAGTGGCTCGGCGCTGCGTGCCCAGGATTTGGATTGCCGCCGCCAGAGGCACTGGCTTGGGGCAAACTCAGCGAAATATTCTGGCGGCGGGCTGGACGTATTTCCAGGCGTTGCAGCGGTGGCTTTGCCGTATCGTCATGGCAGCTTCCTCCTGCCGGCATACTGTGGTCCACAGAGCGCAGTATGGATTGAATGCTTGTAACAGCTACGTCACATAAATCTGGTTACTAAAATTAGAATTGAATTCCATTTTCCGCGGGCGTAATTATTATAAGGTTTGCTGTGCGGGAGACGCAGGAATGTTGCGGCGCTGCGGTGTGCGATTGGGTCCTCGAAGTACCGCTTAGTTTGCGTCTAGTCTACAAAGACATTACCTCACTGTTCCGGAAAGAGACATTCTGCCGGAAGAGATAAGTGGTTGTTGTGTCTAATTGAAGCGCTAACTATATCAGTATTTTCGTTCTTGCGCTTCGTTAATATAAGAACATCTGATTGATTGTTTCTGGACAACTGTTGCATGTTTACTTGTTGCCTCAATCTTCATTGATTTGATTAAAAAATATTATGCGCCACCTGTGAAATTGTTGTTTTCAAGTGAGCAAAAATCTGTAAACTTACACTCGAACATGTGGGGCTGCATGGTTGCTCCGATATGATCTCCTTCGAAAGACGAATTGCGTATATGGATTTTTTTGAGATCTAAGAAATCACATAAACGCGAATCGTTGGGCTTCATATTGTAGTTGCTCAGTTCGATCGCCAAGTAGGATGTGAAACCGACTATGTCAGTTGGAAAAGATGAGGACGGCGGTAGGGACGCCAAGCGCATGAGGACCAAAGCCACACCTATGACCACGCCAGCCATTACCTCCGACGTGAAAACTGGGGGGCAGGGCCGCGTGAAGGACCCGTCGCACGATAAACGTTTGGCCAGGAACCGGGGTGGCCCCACCGGCCAGGGACGTGTGAAGGACAGGTCCAACGATAAGCGGCTCGCCCAGAACCGCCAAGGACCGACAGGTCAGGGCAGGGTGAAAAACCCCAAGGAAGACAGGCGGCTTTCCGCTAACCGCGAAGGCCCCACAGGTCAGGGCAGGGTCAAAGACCCCACGCATGACCGGCGGCTGTCCGAGAACCGGCCAGGGCCGACCGGCCAGGGCAGGGTCAAAGACCCCGCCAGGGACAAGCGGCTTCGCGACAACCGGCAATAGCCGGTTGTAACCTTTGCGTTTGCGGCCACCGCCCGATCTTTGGTGGAAATCCCAGGCGCATTCGCAGGAAACTATCTTGCGTAGAGCGCACGCCTGAAGCAGACTACTTGCGCGTGGGGCCGTGTTTTGCCCCCGATGCAGGAATTTGCCGTGGCGTTTGCGCTTTGTGCCAGGGAACAGTTTTGCGGGGGCGTTGTTGCGCTCTATGCAGTGCCATTCCCAGGCTTCCGCCAGATAGATGACTCATGCCGATGACCGACCAGAGCAAAGACGGCTGCTCCATGAGCGCAGAGCCGACAGGTGCACGGGTCGTGCAAGACGAAGGGCTTGCCTCGGCAATATCGGCATATCTCGACGGTGAGCTGGCAGGAGAGGAACTCCTGAAGTTCGAAGCGCTTCTGCGAAACGACGAAGCACTGTCGCGCGAGGTTGCCGGGATGCGGCGTATTGGCCGGCAGCTCACCACGCTCGGCGCCGATATACTGGACGAACCAATACCGGACGCGATGCTGGAGGCCTTGGCGCGACTTGAGTCCGGGTGAAGCCGGACAGTTGCGCCGATGCTTTGCCATTCCTGGCGCGAAATCACGGCACAGGTTCCGCTCTTGCACCCTTTCCATTGGCGTATTCTTCGAGACGCTGGCGCGCGCGGCTCAGCCGGCTCTTGACCGTGCCTACCGGGCAGTTGCAAACCGCCGCGGCCTCCTCATAGGACAGCCCCTCGGCGGCGATCAGCACGATCGCTTCGCGCTGCTCGGGGGCGAGCCGGCTCATGCCCCTGAGCACATCCTGGAACTCGATATATTTCTCCTGAGTCGCCCGCTGCTCCAGACAGGCTGGATCGACCTCGTCCAGGGCCGTGCTCTGGTGATATTTCCGGTAGCGGATGCCGTTGTAGAAGCTATTGCGCAGAATGGTGAACAGCCAGGCGCGCAGGTTCGTGCCCGCCTGGAACTTGTCGAGGTTGGACAGGGCCTTGACGAGCGTGTCCTGGACCAAATCGTCGGAATGCTGCGCGCTTTGCGTCAGCGACAGCGCAAAAGCGCGCAGGTTGGGAATCCAGGTCACCAGTTCGTCACGCAACCTTGCGCGATCGCTCATCGCTCCCGCTCCCGCTTGGCGATCTCCTCGACGAGCCGGAGCATCTTTTCTGGGACCGGCTCATTAAGAACGGTCTCGTAAAACCGGACGATGCCGGCGGTAAAGCGCGCCTCGTCCAGGACGGCCCTGCCGGCGGGCGGCTTTGCCCTGAGCTTGGCGCTTCCCCCATCGAACAATTCGCCGGGCAGCGAGCACGCGCGTGCCGCCAGCCCTTGCGGGGCCGTGTCACGGGCGGCCCTTGCTTGCGCGGTTTCTTGAGACGGGAGGAGCACCTTCTCCTCGCTCTCGCCGGATGCTTCCATAATATCGAATCCTCTGCCTTGGCTCGCCGGTGGCCCGGACATTGACATATCTGCCTTAAGCGGCTTTTCACTCCGTGCAACACACCCGGCGCCGGTTTGTTGCAACGGCCGCGCGAGTTTGCCGCGACTGTTGTCTGGAGCAGGGCAGATGACGGTCTCTGTGGTGTAACGCCGTGTTAACCCTCCAGACTGCCCGGTTAGCCGGCAGAATGGCGCCTTTCGATCTTGAAGTATTTTATCATAGATATATTGAGCTGGCGTTAAGTGCTTGAAGGCAACTATACCATTGCGATGCTTACACAAATTCGATGCGATGGCCGCCAGGGGCTGTATCGCCCTGCTAACACGATGGTTAATCCGAAATATTCGATTATATTCAATGCGGCTTTCCAACTGTATAAAATAACCTTAATCGCGAACAAATTGCAGAAAATCTGCGGAAAAAATATCCAGCGGTACGAGATTTACCATACAGCGATTAACCATACCTGCGACCCTTATGGGAGCAACCAAATCTTGACCGGCGGTCATGGCACACAGGATGAGGGGAGATTCCCTCCGTTCAAAGCGCTATCCCGCGTTACAGAGGCGCTGATGCGCTTTCACGGAAACGCCTGCCCGCGCTTTATAATGCGGCCGCGATGTATTACATGAGCAGAGCGCCAGGAGGCGTTCTTTCCCTCTGAACCTGTCGAGCGATGCGAACACCTAAGAAAAAGTCCCAGGCCGCGCCGAAAGTCGGCTTCGTCAGCCTCGGCTGCGCGAAGGCGCTGGTCGATTCCGAGCGGATTCTGACGCGGCTTCGCACGGAAGGCTATGCGATCGCGCCGAGCTACGACGGTGCCGACGTCGTGGTCGTGAACACCTGCGGGTTTCTCGACAGCGCCAAGGCGGAAAGCCTCGAAGCCATCGGCGAGGCGATGGCGGAGAACGGCCGCGTGATCGTGACAGGCTGCTTCGGCGTCGAGGACAAGCGCATCCGCGAGGCCTTTCCGGACGTGCTCGCCGTGACCGGCCCGCATCAATACGACGCCGTGGTGGACGCGATCCACGCTGCGGCCCCGGCCCCGCACGCGCCATATCTGGAGCTTGTGCCGCGCGCGGGCCTGCGCCTGACGCCGCCGCATTACGCCTATTTGAAAATCTCCGAAGGCTGCAACAATNNGTCAAGGAACTCCTGGTCATCAGCCAGGACACGAGCGCCTATGGCGTGGACCTCAAATATGCGGAAAGCCCATGGCGGGGGGCGCCCGTCAAGGCAAGGCTCACGGAGCTGTGCGAGGCGCTGTCAAGCCTTGGCGTCTGGGTACGCCTGCACTACGTCTACCCTTATCCGCATGTGGACGAGGTTCTGCCGCTGATGGCCGAAGGCAAGATCCTGCCCTATCTCGACAT
>PMBZ01000044.1 GCA_003153975.1 Hyphomicrobiales bacterium | reverse complement strand
GAGTCAAAATTTCTGGCCGTTGGTATTATAGCAATACGCCCACCGACCAGACGCCAGGGGTGCAGACCGCCAACGTTCCGGCTCAATTTAGAAACAATTATGAACTCAGCTCTGTCGGCACCCGCGAACAGTTCAACGCCATGGATCGCTCGCGTAGCTTCGACAATGTCGATCTGTCGGCGCTTGTCCGCTATACGCCCAACGCCAATATCGACATGGATCTAGGCCTTTCGCGAACAGCGCGGGCGCCGAATCTCTACGAACTATACTCCTGGGACCGTGGTAGCGGCATGGCTCTCACGATGAACAATTTCGTTGGCGACGGAAACGGCTATCTCGGCGATCCTTATCTGAAGGCTGAGATCGCGAACAAAGTGAGCGCTGATTTCGATTGGCACACCCGCGACCGCGAGACCGCAATCCGCTTCTCGCCCTATTATTCGTATGTCGAGAATTACATCGACGCCGTGCAATGGGATATGGCCAACAATGTCCGTGTGACGTCTCCAACCGCCGGCAAATTCGTGTATCTCAAGTATGTGAATGAGGACGCGCGTCTCTATGGCTTCGATCTGTCGGCCAAGGCGCCTATTGCCAAAACGGCCCATGGCGACTTCAGCGTGGCGGGAATGCTCAGCTACACCAATGGCAGAGACATCTCGCTTGACACCGGCCTGTACAACATCATGCCGTTCAATGGAAAGCTCGCCCTGATACACAAGCTGGGCGGATGGCAAGGCGCGGCCGAAGTGGTGGGAGTGAGCGCGAAGGACGACGTATCAGCCCAGCGCAATGAGATGAAAACACCCGGCTACGGCCTGTTGAACCTGCGCGGCGCCTATGCGTGGGATAACATCCACCTCAACTTCGGCGTGGAAAACGTGTTCAATAAACTCTACTACCTGCCGCTCGGCGGCGCGTACCTCGGCGAAGGCGCGACCATGAGGGTCAATGGAGAAGTCAACAACCTTGCCAACTCCGCGTGGGGCACGTCCGTTGCCGGTCCCGGCCGCACGTTCTATGTGGGCATGAAAGTCGACTTCTGATTGAAGGCATGACCGGCGCGCTCTCCCGTCGGGCCACGGTTGCGCTCACAGGCGCGGCCTCGGCTCGATGGTAAGCGCCCGGTTCCCCGGCCTGCACCAAAGGGGCAAGGCCGGGATTACCTTTGGTCCATTTGGGCCGCATTGGGATCCCAAAACTGACCTGGGGTGCAAGGGATCGTGAGAGAACTGGCACTTCCGGAGTCGACCCAAGGCCGCTGTTGCGGGCGGCGGCAATCCCGAGGCACTTATTGGTGAAGCCAGGTTTGCTTAGACGTGCTCCACGGCGGTAATTCGCTTTTCGATAAGTGTGAGCCGGAGCACAACCTCGCGGGCGATGGCCTTGGTTTCGCTGATATCGGCTTGCGCGCGGGCNNCGATGCGCGTGTCGAGCTTGCCAATGCGCTCATCGATGCGCTGGAGCTGTACAGCGAGAAAGCGGAGGTCCACGTTTTCCGGTATATCGGTCATCCCGTCCCCTTGGCCTTGCCGGGCACTTTACCAATATCCGCGCGATCCGCGATGCGCGCAAGGCTTTCCTTCCGGCCCAGCACATGCAGCACGTCGAAGATGGGTGGCGAGGTGGTGCGCCCGGTCAGCGCCGCGCGCAGGGGCTGGGCAACGCCGCCAAGCTTGGCTCCCGCCTCTTCCGCATAGGCGCGGGTGGCCGCTTCGAGCACGGCCGGCTCCCACTCCTCAAGCGCTGAGAAGCGCGCGTGCAGAGCGGTGAGGTGCTTCAGCGCATCGCCTTCCAGGTGCTTGGCGGCTTTCTCGTCAATGTCGATGGGCCGCTTCACGAACAGATAGCGGGCGGAAACCAAGAGTTCCACCAGCGTCTTTGCGCGCTCCTTTAGTCCCGGCATGGACTTCTTGAGCTTGCTCCAGCCTGCCTTGCCGATGCTGCCCGAAAAGTCCTTGGCGGCCTCGATCTCAGGCGCCACGGCCTCGACCTGTTTCACCAGCTCCGCATCCGGCGTGTTGCGGATGTAGACGCCGTTGAGGTTCTCAAGCTTGGCGAAGTCGAAGCGCGAGGGCGAGCGGCCGATGGCGTTCAGGTCGAACCACTCGATGGCCTGCGCGGTCGAGAAAATCTCGTCGTCGCCGTGGCTCCAGCCGAGGCGCGCGAGATAATTGCGCATGGCGGCGGGCAGATAGCCCATGGCGCGGTAGGCGTCCACGCCAAGCGCGCCGTGCCGCTTGGAGAGCTTGGCGCCGTCCGGNNGGCCCGTGGATCAGCGGGATGTGCGCGAAGGAGGGAATGTGCCAGCCCATGGCGTGGTAGAGCTGCGTCTGCCGCGCCGCGTTGGTGAGGTGGTCGTCGCCGCGGACGATATGGGTGATGCCCATGTCGTGATCGTCCACCACGACAGCAAGCATGTAGGTTGGCGTGCCGTCCGAGCGCAGCAGCACCATGTCGTCGAGATCCTTGTTCGCCCAGGTGACATGGCCTTGAACGCGGTCGGCGATGGAGGTCTCGCCCTCGCGCGGCGCCTTGAGCCGCACGGCGTAAGGCTTGCCCTTCGGCCAATCCTCTGGCCCCTTGTCGCGCCAAGTGCCGTCATAGCCGGGCGCGCGGCCCTCCTTCTGGGCGCGCTCGCGCATCGCCGCAAGTTCCTCGGGCGTCGCATAGCAGCGGTAGGCCTTGCCAGTCTCCAGAAGCTCGTGCGCCACCCCGGCATGTCGCTTCGCCCGTGCGAACTGATAAATCGGCTCGCCGTCCCAATCGAGTTCAAGCCATTTCATGCCGTCGAGGATGGCGGCAATCGCGGCTTCGGTCGAGCGGACGCGGTCGGTGTCCTCGATGCGCAAGAGGAACTTGCCGCCCGTGTGCTTCGCGTAGAGCCAGTTGAACAGCGCCGTGCGCGCGCCGCCAATGTGGAGATAGCCGGTGGGGGAGGGGGCAAAGCGTGTGACCACGCCGGTGGGGGACGTCATCGGGATGCTTTCGTAGAGGTGGACGGATGTCTCGCGGGTCTGGAACAATACTGGCGTTGTAACCCCTCATCCTGTCCTTCTCCNNAATTCTGGCGTCCCCTCTCCCATGGGGAGAGGGACAGGGTGAGGGGAGGAACGCTCAATTCAGGCTGCTATACCATGTTGAATTCTTAATTGGTAGCCGCGGCAATTGCACCGCCGTCCAGGCTATCCGGAAGTTTTTGCACCGCGCTTTAACCACATTTGTCACAGCATGGCAAAATAGCTATACCGCATGGAGGGTGCGTTCCAGGTATTTGCCGTGAGTCATTCAGTTCCGGCGTTTGGGGTAGAGGTGCCGGCACGTTCGCCGGCGCTGGCCCGCGCCATCCGGGCGGCGGGCCGGGCGCTGGCGGCGCAGTTCGACGCCGAGCAAGGCCGCTGGTTCCTGTGGCTGCCGGTGTTTTTCGGCGCGGGCGTTGGCGTTTATTTCACGCTGCTGGAGGAGCCGGACCTGACGCTCTCGGCTGGGCTCTTCATCGCGGCGCTGGCGCTGCGCATCCTGGCGCGCGGCCACCTGTTCGCGTTCCTCCTCACCAGCATCCTGCTTTGCATGGCCGCCGGCTTCTTTGCCGCCAAGCTCAGGACGGCGATTGTCGCCGAAAACATGCTCGATCGCCACGGCGCCTATCATCTCGAAGGCTTCGTGGAAAGCTTCGACCGCCAGACGCCCAAGCGCGGCCGCGCGGTGATCCGGCTGACGAGCATGAAATATGAGGACGCGGATGTCGCCAAGCGGCCGTTCCGTGTGCGCGTGAACGTCCGGGGCGCGGTGACGCTCACCCCTGGCGCCACGGTGAAGCTGCGCGCGATCCTGGGGCCGCCGCCCGAGCCCGTCATGCCCGGCGGCTTCGATTTCGCGCGCATGAGCTACTACCAGGGCATCGGCGCTTCGGGCTATACGCTGTCGAAGCCCGAGGTGCTGGAGCCGCGCGAGCTGCCGTGGGATTTGAAGTTCCGCTCCAGGCTGGCGGAGCTTCGGGCGCGGATCGGCGCGCGCATCACCGGCGTGCTTCCCGGCCAGACGGGGGAACTCGCGGCGGCGCTGACCGTCGGGCAAACGGCGGGAATCGACGAGAACTCCCAGAAGGATCTGCGCGCCTCGGGCCTCGCGCACGTGACATCGATCTCGGGCCTGCATATGTCGCTGGTCGCGGGCACGGTGTATTGGTTCCTGCGCTGGCTGCTGGCGTGGTTCCCGTCCATCGCGCTGCGCTTTTCGGTGCGGACAATCGCCGGTGGCACGGCGCTCGTTTGCGTCACCATTTATCTGCTGCTTTCGGGCGCAGCCATCGCGGCGGTGCGCTCCTATCTCATGATCGCGGTCGTGTTCCTGGCGATCCTGCTTAACCGGCCCGCGCTGTCGCTGCGCAACGTGGCGCTCGCGGGCTTGGCTATCCTGATCGTGCTGCCCGACAGCCTGATCGACCTCAGCTTCCAGATGTCCTTCGCCGCCACCGCGGCGTTAATCGCGGGCTACGAGCGCTTCGGCCGCTACCTGCATTTCGAGGCGAAGAACGTGCGCGAGCGGCTTACCTGGCAGCCGGTCTATATCGTGGGCGGCGTGCTGGTGACGACGCTCACGGCGGGCCTCGCGGTCGAGCCGTTCTCCGCCTACCACTTCCATAATCTCACCACCTATTCCGCGCTCGGTAATCTGCTGGGTGGTCCGCCCGTGGACCTGCTCGCCATGCCGGCCATGATCGTGGCGCTGATCGCCATGCCATTCGGGCTCGACGAATGGCCCCTCAAGGTCATGGGCCTGGGCGTCGATGGCATGATGATCGTCGCGAAATGGGTGGCGGCGATCCCCGGCTCGCTCGTGATCGTGCCGGCCTTTCCCTTCGCAGCGCTGCTCGTCATCGTCTGCGGCGGGCTTTGGCTCGTCATCTGGCGGCGGCCCTGGCGGCTGCTGGGGCTCGCAGGCATCGGCTTCGGCATAGCGCTGACCTCGATCCACGACCGGCCCGACGTGCTCGTGGACCGCGAGGCGAAAGTCGTCGCCATCCGCGCTCCTGACGGCAAGCTGCAAGCGCCGAAATCGCGGCGCGGCTTCTACGCGCTTCAGCAGTGGCTCAAGGCCGATGGCGACGGGCGCACGCCGAAGGAGGCCTCCACGGGGGCTGGCTGGCAGTGCGACGCCACCGCCTGCGTCGCGATGGTGAAGGGCAAGCAGGTGAGCCTGACCATGAAGCGGGAGGCGGTGCAGGAGGATTGCGAGCGCGCGGCGATCCTGGCCACGCCGCTGGACCTCTATTTGCCGTGCCGCGCGCCGAAGATCCTGCTCGACCGCGGCGCGCTGTGGGAGAAGGGGGCGGCGGCGATCCGGATTGTGGACGGGCGGCTTATCATGCGCACGGCGGCGGAGCCGCGCGGGGTGCGGCCGTGGGCGCCCGCGCATAGGCGGCGGGAGGTGGTTTCGCCGGACCCGGAGGCGGAGACCGGGAAGCAGGGGGAGGAGAAACCGGCGGAGGAGGCGCAGGAATAGTGGAAGCAGCCAAAATTGTTCGCTCAATTTGACGCGATGCTGGACGCGCACGGTTTTGCGGCGAGCGGAGGACAAATCGTGGATGCGATGTTTGTCGAGGCGCCGCNNTGGACGAAGAAGAACGGCGTGGCCTTTTATGGCCACAAAAACCACGTCAACGTGAATCGTAAGCACAAATCGATCCGGAAATACAAGGTCACGGATGCCAGCGTGCACGACAGTCAAGAACCGGATAACGTACCCGATCCGAAGAATGACAGCCAGGATACATGGGCCTATAGCGCCTATCGCAACAAGCCTTCGACGCCGTAGCAGGAGGCCGCGAATACTGAGCATTCCCGCGTCCGTGTCGGCATCGAGCATGTATTCGGACGCATCGAAACCGCCATGCACGGCTGCTATGCCCGCACCAAAAAACAACCTTCGCCCCTCCTTGCCGGCGGGGCTACCCCTGCACCCGCCTATTTTTGCTCCTCACCTGCTTCAGGGAGCAGGGTTATTAGAAGTGCCCAATAGCAACAACCCCGCCTATGAGGAGGCGGCGCAACTCGTCGCCCGCACGGCCACCTTGCGGGACAAGACCGGACAAGCCGCCTATGTCGAGGAACTCAAGGCGCGCTTCGGCCGCAAACGTAACTTCATGAAGCTGCTGGGCTGAGGCCATGCGGCCAGCGCCCACAAAAGGACGCCGGGGTCCTGCTGGCGCCTCTTGCTCGTAAGGCGGTATCGCCTTACATCGCTGCCATGAGCACGCTCACTGTAACGGCAAAGGGGCAAATCACGCTCCGCAAGGATCTCCTGAAGCACCTGGGCGTGGAGCTTCGGGGGAAGATCGGCGTCGAGAAGCTTCCCGATGGCCGGATCGAAGTGAAGGCAGAGCGGCCCGCGGGAAAGATCTCCTGCGTTTTCAACTCACTGAAACGGCCGGGTCAGACGCGCATTTCCATTGAGGAGATGAGCGAGATCGCAGCGAAGGGCTGGGCGGGAGAGCGGTGAAAATAACCGCCGGTACGAATGTGCCCGTCCGCGCTATCGTTGCCGGCGACGAAACACAAAGCAAGGCAGCCCAGGACGAGCTGGCGAATGCAGAGACGGTTGCGCTTACTATCCCGGCCCTCTGCGAGTTGGTTTGGGTCCTGTCGCGAGCCTATGAAGTCCCTGCCCCTGAAATTACAAAAACGATCCGCGCTTTGATGACCGCTGCCAACGTCGCCGTAAGCCGGCCAGCCGCGGAGGCTGGATTGGCGGCATTGGAGGCCGGAGGCGATTTCGCCGATGGCGTAATCGTATTCGAGGAAGCTTGGCTGGGCGCGAACGAGTTTGTCTCTTTCGACAAGAAGGCTGTGAAACTGCTTGAGGCGAAAGGCTATTCAATGAGGCTGCTTGCGTAACGCGAAGAGAGGATTTCCGCATGTCAGAATTCATCGTGCATACCATTCCGGGCAGCCCGTTTGCGCGGGCGGTGCTTGCGACGCTGGAGGAGAAAGGCCAGCCCTACCGCGTCGTGCCGATCGCGCCGGGCGGCCTCAAGAGCGAGCCGCACATCTCGCGTCACCCCTTCGGCAAAATGCCCGTTTTTGAGCACGATGGCTTCTCGCTGTACGAAACCCAGGCCATCCTCCGCTATCTCGACCGCATATTGCCCTCGCCCGCCCTCACTCCCGCCGATCCGAAGGCCGCCGCGCGGATGGATCAGGTCATGAACATCTCGGATTGGTATCTCTTTCAGGGTGTGGGCAACGTCATCGCATTCGAGCGCATCGTGAAGCCCGTGCTCATGGGCGGAACGGCGGATGAGGCCGCGGTTGAAGCTGCCATGCCTGCCGCGCACACGGTGTTCAAGGAGCTTGGCTGCCTGCTGGGCGGGCAGGACTACTTCGCGGGCGAGGCGATGACTTTGGCCGACCTCGCGGTCTCGTGCCAAATGGGCTTCCTCGCGGCGACGCCGGAATGGGCGCCGCTGACCGCGGCAAATCCGAACCTTGTTGCATGGCTTACCCGGATGAACGCGCAGCCCAGCATGCAGGCCACGACCTGGGAGAAGGTCTCGGCGATGGCGAAGGCCGCCTGACCGGCAGCTTGGCGGTACAAGCCCGCTTCCCGTTTTCCGGCCGGGCCTGCGCGAATCGCCCCCAGCCGGAATTGCCGCGAATTTGAAAGCAAAGGACGGAGTGCACCGCGCTCCGCCCCGGCATAGCTTCGCTGCCACATAAGCACGGAGGCAGCGCGGTATGCACGTAACATCGAAACCGGCAATCCTGTATTTCGGCACCCCAGTCGTGGTCGTCAGCACCATCAACGAGGACGGCTCCGCCAATCTTGCGCCCATGTCTTCGGTGTTCTGGCTCGGCTGGCGATGCGTCCTGGGGCTCGACGCCAGTTCGAAGACCACACAGAACCTCCTGCGCACGGGCGAGTGCGTTCTCAATTTGCCATCGGAAGAGAACGTTGCCGCCGTGGACCGGCTTGCCATGACGACAGGTTCGAACCCAGTTCCTCAACTCAAGGCTGCGCGCGGCTACCGCTTCGAACCTGGCAAATTCGGCCTTTCGGGTTTCAGCGCGGCGCCCTCGGAAACGGTAGCCCCGCCGCGCGTTCTGGAATGCCCGGTCCAGCTCGAAGCCACGCTTGCCGCAACGCACGGCCTAGCCGAAGATCACGGCGTGCTGCGCGGGCTCGTCAAAATCTTCGAGGTTCGCATTCAGCGCGTTCATGTGGACGAAGCGCTGCTGGTGCCGGGCCAGCCAAATCGCATCGATCCAGGTAGATGGCGGCCCTTGATCATGAGCTTTCAAAAGTTCTATGGGCTAAAGGCGGAAGAGTTGCACGGCTCACGCCTGAGTTCGGTCCCGGAAGAGGCATACCGCAGCCCGGAAAGCATCGGCGCCAAATGAGCGCACGGCAACAGGAAGGAAATGAGCGATGACGGAGGTTGAGATCGAAGCGGAGCGCAAGCTGATCGTGGCGCTCGATATGCCCGACGCGGGCGAGGCTTATGCGTTCTGGCAGCGGCTGGCGCTGCCGGGCGCGGTTGCCAAGATCGGGCTGGAGCTTTTGTTCGCGGGCGGAGTCGAGCTTGCGCGCAAGCTGTCGGCGGAAGGCGCGCGCGTGTTCGTGGATGCGAAACTCTTCGATATCGGCAACACGGTCGAGCGGGCCACGGCGCGGGTCGCGGCGCTGGGGGCCACGTTCCTGACAGTCCATGCGCAAGACCCGCAAACGGTTGCCGCCGCCGTCCGTGGCCGCGCGGGCTCAAGCCTGAAGTTGCTCGGCATAACGCTACTCACCAGCACAGCGCCTGACAGCCTGGGCGCGCAAGGTATCTCCTTGCCGTCGGCCGGATTGGTGCAGCTACGCGCGCGGTTTACGGCGGATGCCGGCTTCGATGGCGTGGTTTCGTCGCCTTTGGAAGTGCACGATCTCAAGGCGGCGTTCGGGGGCAAGCTAGCCGTGGTGTGCCCCGGCATCCGGCCGGGAACCGGGCAAGCCGTCGCGGGCGACGATCAGGCGCGCACCGCCACCCCTGGCGACGCGTTGCGCGCGGGCGCGGATTACATCGTCGTGGGCCGCCCCATTACCCAGGCAAGCGATCCAGCCGCCGCCGCCCGCGCCATTATCGCCCAGATGGCGGAAGCCGTCGCGGAAATGCACGGCGCGGAGAAAAGCCGGTAATGCCAAATCCGGTGAATTGCTTCGCAAGCTTTTTCCGTTCCCCGCGTAAGCCGGGCAACGCCGCCTCTTGAATCTGCTGTCTTTCTAACGCATTTACTATCGCGAATTTCCAACCAACGGGGATATGGCCATGCCGATCTACGGCTACGATTGCAATGACTGCGGCCACCAGTTCGAGAAGCTGGTCCGCTCTTCCGATGCGGCACCAACCTGCCCATCCTGCGAAAGCGGCGATCTCAAACGCCAGCTCTCTCTCATCGCCGATCCGGCCAAGGGCGGCAGGGAGGGCGGCGCGCCCGCATGCGAGAGCGGCGGAAGCTGTGCCGGCTGTCCCTGCGCGGTCAACTGACCCCGCCCTGGCTGCCGGCCGGGAGCGCTTCCCGGCCCCAGCGGCTTCCGTGGCCGTTTATCCGCCGTCTTCGTAAGATCGGGAACCGCTGGGCGCGCACCTGCCAGGTGCCGGGATATAGTCTAAGGCGTTCCACGCGGCGGGTTCGTTTACGCCCTCAGCATCGATCTCTCCTATTCCTTGTCCCGCTGGATAAGGCCGGAGCAAAATAAAACGAAACGTGCTGCTTATTGCCTGCGTTCGCGCGGTTTCGGAGTGCCGCGCCAAGGCGGCGAGTATAATTTCCGGAAAGTGGAAACAGTCTTTCAGAATCGTCGCGCGCAAAATCAGCGCACGTCGCACACCGAGGGTGCGTTTGACATATTCATTCAGTATTTGCTAAACGGGCGCGAGAGAGAAACCGGCGAAGGCGCTTCCCTCGCGAAGGGAGCGGAGGCAGTATGAGTGGCACGGCACGGCAGAACCGGGCAACAGGCTTAGCCTACAGCCTAAGCAATAAAATCGCGGCCGCCGAATCCTGGCCCGCGAACTGGGTTGCTGCCGGTTGCTTGGTCTTATTCGTCGCCGCTTGGACCTTTCACGGAGTCGTTGCCGGCGCCGGCAGAACGCTGCATCCGGATGTGTTTGAAGCCTATTCCTGGGGAAGAGAGTTTCAGCTTGGCTACAATTCGCACCCTCCATTTTGGGCGTGGATCGCCGGCGCCTGGTTTCTTGTGTTCCCCGAAACCAACGCGTCGTTTGTGCTGCTTGAGGCCTTGAACGCCGGACTGGGCCTCTTGGGCGCCTGGATGCTTACCGGGCTTTTCGCCAAGGGTCCGGCGCGCCATGGCGCGGCACTCTTGCTGCTGGCCACGCAGTTTTACACGATGATGGCGTTCCGGTTTAATGCCAACACGATCTTTGTGTCGCTATGGCCGTGGACGCTGTTCTTTTTCGTAAAATCCATCGATGACATGAGAATGCGCGACGCCGCGCTATTCGGCGCTTTTGCGGCTGCATGTATGCTTTCAAAGTATTATGCCGTGATCCTGCTAATGACCTGCGGGTTATCGCTGCTTTACCATCAAAATGGACGAAAATACGTCTTCTCGGCTGGACCCTGGGTTGCCGCCGTGGTTTTTACCGCGCTTGTCCTGCCGCATGTAATCTGGTCGCTGAAAGCCGGCACTCCTTCTGTAAGCTATGCTATGGCCCATACCGGGAAGGGTTGGCTGACATCCATCAATTACGCCCTTCTTTTCTTTCTAAAGGCGGCGCTCAATAACGCCGGTGTACTGGCACTCATTTTATTGGCGTGGTGGCTATCCAAGAACGCGGGCACCGGCGAGCCCGTGGAGCGGTTGCCGCGCTGGCGGCTGCAGTTTCTGGCCGTCCTTGTGCTGGCACCGCTTTTGCTGACCGCTGCTTTCGGTTTGGCGTTTCAACTGGGCTTCAAGCTCGACATCGTCATGGCGGTGGGGATTTTTCCGCTCGTGCCGTTGTACCTGATGCAGTTCGTGGCTCCCCTGGACGCCCGGCGCAGCTTCCAGATCGCAGTGGCCGCCGCGGCGGTGGTGACGGTTGCAACGGTCGCGGCCGCCCCCCTTGAAGGGGCGATGATGGCAAAGAAAAGCGCCCCATCCATTGACGAACCGCGTCAAGAGCTTGCCGAAGCCGTTACCGAGCTTTGGCACACCGAAACGCATACGCGGCTGCGCTATGCTGGTGCGCAGTTGGCCTACGCCCATAGCATCGGCTTCTACAGCGAAGACCATCCGTCGAACTTCATCGATCTCTCCTATACCAAGGCCCGCTGGGTAACGCCGGAAAAAATCAAGCAATACGGGCTGCTTATTGCCTGCGTCCATGAAGATTCAGAATGCCTCGGCAGAGCGGCTACCCTTCTTTCCGGAAAATGGAAACAGTTTTCCATGAACCTCGCGCACAGGATTGGAACCCGCCGCTCCCCCGAGGTTGCCTTCGACATCTTCATCATGCCTCCCCAGCCTGGGTAGCGCCGGAACGGCTTGTGCCGCCTGAGAGGGGCTGCTATTGACCGCCCCCAGGGGGTAGCGTCGCCGATGTCCGGTTTCATCCAAGCCATTCCAATTTCAGCGGAAAATGTCCAACCCGCCACAGCCGCTGGGCGATTGCCGGCGAAAGCCATCCTCGCCTTTGTGGCGGCCTGCGCGGCCGCGCGGCTGTTCGGCGCCTGGGCGGCAGGTTTCGCGGGCGACGAGTCCTACACCATCGTCATCTCGCGCATGCTTGCGCTCTCCTATTTCGATCACCCGCCGCTGCATCAATGGACCGTCCACGCCACCGAAGCCCTGTCGGGGGAGGGCTGGTGGCTGAGACTGCCGTTCTGGCTCATGGCGCTTGGCATCAACTTACCCGTTTACGGCCTGACGCGCAGGCTGTTTGGGCCGGGGGCGGCGCTTTGGGCGCTGTTCGGCTTCAACGCGTCGATCTATTTCGAGGTCTGGCCCGATGGGATGATCCTGCCCGACGTGCCGCTGTTTCTGTTCTTAAGCGCGGCGATATGGGCGGTTGCGGAAATCCTGTTCGGACCGAAGCGGGGCAGCAATGGCTTGACCGCGCTCTGGCTCGCCGCGGGGCTGGCATTTGGGCTCGCCGGCCTCGCCAAATACGCGGCGGTATTCGCGCCCATGGGCCTGTTCGGATTTCTGATGTTCTCGCCGCGCCACCGGCACTGGCTTTGGCACCCATATCCCTATCTGGGGGCAGCACTCGCGTTTGCGGTCTTCTCGCCGGCGCTGATCTGGAACCATCAGCATCAGTGGGTGTCCTTCGGCTTTCAAACGGCGCGGACGGGGTCCCGGCTGGCTTTGAACGCCGAGGGCCTGCGGCATTTCGCCGAGGCTCTGGGCGCGCAGATCGCGCTGCTTTCGCCTTGGGTTGGCGTGCCGCTGATGCTGGCGCTCTGGAATGCCGCGCGCTCGCGCGATGCCGGAAGCCCCGCCCGCTTTTTGCTTTGGCTCGCAGGCGTGCCGCTCCTCTTGTTCTCAGCCATGCCGTTCATGGGCCAGACGGCGATCCCGCATTGGTACAACTCGGCTTGGCTGTTCGCCTTTCCGCTGCTCGGGTCCTGGCTGAACAAAAAGAGTGCCGGCTGGCTTAAATCCTGGGCCATCGCGAGCGCTGCGCTTACCGCGCTGAGCTTCGCCGTGTTCACTACCTATATCGCCCAAGGCCCATTTTGGCAGGCAGCCAAGGCCAAGCGCGACGCCACGGAATGGAGCTATGGCTGGCGCGGGCTCAAGGAATCGCTGGCCTGGAGCGATGCAGGCGCCGCGGCACCAGCCTTCGCCGTTGTGAACGAATGGCGCGCGGGCGGAAAGGCGGGAGGCGCACTTGGGGCGGAGGTTCCAGTCTGCGCTTTCACAGACGACCCGCGCGGCTTTGCCTACGAATGCGATTCCAGCGCGCTCGTGGGACAAGACGCGCTGATCGTTATCCCAAAGGAGCGCGCCAGCGTGGTTTTGCCGGCCATCGCGCCCTATTTCGAACGGCTCGGCCCCACCTTTGAGGTGGGCGAAGGGCGCGGCGGCCGCATCGAGCGCTTCGTGACGCTCACGCGCGGCTATAAGCTTCTACGCCCCTACGAAACGCCCTATGGCATCACTGCAAAGGCTATTGCGTCCAAAATCCTAGCGGAATGACCGAACCTATAAAACCTCGCCCACCGGGGCAAAAAGCTGTTTCCGGCCCATCAAACGGTCAACGTTTTGCGATTAGCTTCCGCTTGCGAAAAAATCGCCGGAAAGCGGAAAATATACCGTTAACGATTCGTAAAGCAGCCTCTGCCCAAGGAAGCGCTCATGCAGCCCGTCGAAGCCCTACGCGCCTATTACGCCGCCTTCAACGCCAAGGACTGGGAGGGCATGTTCGCGTGTGTCCATGAAGAAGTGGCGCATTACCCCAATCAGGGGCGCCTGCGCAAAGGCAAGGCGGCCTTCCGCGAATTCGTGCTGCACAACGCCAAGGCCTACGGCGAACAGCTTTCGGATGTGGAGCTGTTCGCGGGCGGGAGCGGGCGCGCCGCGGCGGAATATCTGGTGACCGGCATCTATCTTGAGGCGGACCCCGGCCTTCCCGCGGCGCACGGCCAGAAATACCGGCTGCCCGGCGGCGCTTTCTTCGAGTTCAAGGATGGCCTCATCGCCCGCATCTCGAACTACTACAATCTTGAAGACTGGCTCGCTCAGGTCAGCCGCCCTTAAGGAAGATGGGTATCGGCGCCGCTCGCATCCTGGCCGCCAGGGCCGTTCAGCCCCAGACGCTATTCGGCGTTGAGCATCACGAGGTGGTTCGGCAGGAGGTTCGGCTTGTCCGGGGGAGCCGGAAAATGGGCCGCCAGATGCTCGCCCACACGGTGGATCGCCTGGACGAGGCCTTTGGCGGCATTGCCACTGCCGATGTCGGCGGTCAGCTTCGCGACGATGTCCTTCCATTCCGTCTCGGGAACCTTGGCGGCGATGGCGGCATCGGTTACGATCTCGGCATAGTGCTCGGCCACCGAGACGAACAGCAGCACGCCCGTGTGCCCCGGCGTAGTGTAGATGTTCTGCGAGAAGAACTGCTGCATGGCGCGGCGGTGGGCGCGCTGGCGCATGACGGAACGCGGCACGAACATCAAGCGCAGGGGCTCGTAATGCAGCGCGGCAGCCAGCGCCGCGAACACGGCGAGTTGGATGAGATAGATGGTCTCCTCCGGTAGCCAGGTCCAGTAGATGAGCGGCCAGGGCACCACAAGGGCGGCAAGCGCGCCCCAGAGGTAAGGCACATAATTATAGCTGCCGCTGGCTCGCGCGATGACCGCCACGATTTCGCCAGAGGTGCCCTTCTCGGCCTCGCCGATGGCCGCTTCGACTTCAAACTTGTCTGCTTCCGAGATCATGCCCGGTCTCCCTACCAATCGCCCGATGCGCCGCCGCCACCGAAATCCCCGCCGCCGCCGGAAAAGCCGCCGCCGTCTCCGCCGCCATGGCCAGAGCCGCCACCGCCTCCCCAGCCGCCGGGAAAGAAGATGGGCGGGCCGTAGCCTGACCTTCCGTAGCGGCCGCCGGAAAGGGGCTGACGCGCCTGCCGCGCTTGTGCCCAGAACACGAAACCGAATATGCCAACGATGAAGAGAATCGGGATCGCCCCGCCCCAATCGTTGCCCTTCTTGGCCGCGGGCGGCCTCTTGGCGGCGCGCTCTTTCACAGCCTCCGCGTCGCCCAGCAGCACATCCTTGATGTCGTGGACGCCCGCCTTGATACCGGCGGAATAGCTGCCGCGCTTGAATTCGGGCAGGATTCTGTTGCGGATGATGAGCGAGCTGAGCAGATCGGTGACCTGCGGCTCAAGCCCGCGCCCGACCTCGATGCGGACCTTTCGCTCGGTTGGCGCGACGATCAGGATGACGCCGTTGTTCGTGCCCTTCTGCCCGATGCCCCAGGCGCGGCCAAGCTGGTAGCCGAAATCCTCGATCGGATAGCCTTGCAGCGACTTTGCCGTGTACACCACGAGCTGGTCGGAGGACTTCGCCTCCAGGGCCTTGAGGTCCGCCTCAACGGCCGCCTTGTCGGCTGGCGTGAGCAGATGCGCCTCGTCGACGATCCGCCCCGTCAGCGGCGGAAATTTCGGCTCGGCATGGGTGGCGGCGGCGAAGAGAAAAATCGCGGCCAGCATCGATGACAGGAGGCAAAAAAGCCCCCTCACCCCAGCCCTCTCCCGCAAGAAGAGAGGGGGCAAGGCGTGCCCGTTGAGAAGGCGTTCCCTCTCCCCTTCGCGGGAGAGGGACAGGGTGAGGGGGAGCAACATCTGCTGTCGCATACGATTTCTACTTATGCCCGAAATCGACCTTGGGCACCTGCATCTCGGCTGGCGCTATGTCGAAGGTGGCCATGTCCTTGTTCGAGGAGTACATGATCGATTTCCAAATGCGGCCGGGGAAGGTGTTGAGTTCGGTATTGTACCGCTTCACGGACTCGATGTAGTCGCGCCGCGCGATGGCGATGCGATTCTCGGTCCCCTCGATCTGGTTCTGCAGCGCCATGAAGTTCGCGCCCGACTTGATGTCGGGGTACTTCTCGGACACCGCCAGCAGCTTGCCGAGTGCCGAGGTGAGCTGGCCTTGCGCCTCGCCGAATTTCTTCATCGCGTCGGGATTGGTGAGGATATCGGAGGGCAGCGTCACCTGCACCTGGGTCGCCTTGGCGCGCGCCTCGGTAACGCCCACAAGCACCGATTTCTCCTGATCCGCGAAGCCGCGCACGGACTCGACCAGATTCGGAATGAGGTCGGCGCGGCGCTTATACTGGTTCAGCACCTCGGACCATTTCGCCTTGGCTTCCTGTTCATATGTGGGAATGGTGTTTATTCCGCACCCAGACAAAAAAACCGCTGCTGCGATAACAGTGATAAATCCTATTAATCGGCTAGATAACCGGGCTGGCATAAAGGCCTCCGCTGGAATTGCACCATGCAGACAAGTAGTGCGGCAAAGCCCGGGCTGCAATTCCATTCCGTAAAAATGCACCGCTGGGGAACACCGTTAGTTGCCGCTTCAACTTGTCTGCACACACAGGTAGAGTGGTTTGAAAGCTGCCACGGGAATTTTTCGATGCATAATGCCGTCGCTCATCGCCGCAAAGGACTGTGGCCTGAATCGCAGGCCGAAGCCAGCGTGACGCTCGATTTCGAAGCGCGCCACAGCCGCCGCGCGGCGGTGACAACGGATCGTGGCGAGCAGATATTGCTCAATCTGCCGAACCCCGAGATCATGGCCGAGGGCGATGGCTTAAGGCTCGGCGATGGGCGCTGGGTGGCCGTGCGGGCGGCGGCGGAGCCGGTGGTGGAGGTTCGCCACCACGATCCGCGCCAGCTCCTGCGGTTGGCCTGGCATCTGGGCAACCGGCATGTGCCCGCCGAAATCCGGTCCCCGGCCCTTCTGCGCATCCTTCCCGATCCGGCGGTTGAGCAGGTGCTGGCTCGCGCCGGCGCGCAATTGACGAAATTGGAAGCGCCGTTTCACGCCGAACAGGGCATTCACGAGCACCGGGGAGAAAATGGCGGCCGCAAAGATCGCAGGGGGAGCCGCTAATCGCTTTCCTCAGTCCGGCAGGCTGCTAGTGGCCTGTATCGGCTAAAATGAATAGTTCTGACTTGGTCTTTTTCGCCGTGGCAAAGCCGGACGGTTTGACTGTACGTCGAGTACAGCCTGCGCCTTCCAGCTTCACCACGTCAAAAAATCCCGGCGTCATAGCCACTCATTTTAGCCGATACAGGCCACTAGCAGCCTGTCGGACTTCGGTTGGCGGCGGGGTGCTGCGTGCATCCTTCCGGCCGAGAGGCGGGTGGATTTGCTCGCGGCGTTCCGATTAGACACGTGCGAGCCCTGGAAACGATGCTGGCGAAGCCTCCAGGGACAAGAGGACGGCTGGCGTCTGGCCCTCAAGCGGCCTTCAGCACGAAGATCCGCTTCAAGTTCCAGGCCATGGTCACGAGGCTCCACTCCCCTTTGACTTTGTCCAGCCCGCGCAGCAAAAATTGACGGAATCCGAGTACGGATTTGACGATGCCGAATACCGGCTCGGGGATGCATTTGCGCAGGGCATAAAGTTTC
>PMBZ01000028.1 GCA_003153975.1 Hyphomicrobiales bacterium | reverse complement strand
TGACGGAATCCGAGTACGGATTTGACGATGCCGAACACCGGTTCGGGGATCTGTTTGCGCAGGGCATAGAGCTTTTTGCCCTCGGGCGTTTGCAGGCGATGAGCCATGGCCTCGACCGGCGTTGGATTTTCCGGCGCGGGCGGAGCCCCGGCGAAGCGCTCGCTCAAGGATGGGTGATGGGAGTCCCGGCCCATGGCGAGCAATGGCTCGATCCCAGCCGCTTCGCAGGCTTTCACGTTAGCCTCGCTGAAGTAACCGTTATCGGCCAGCATGGTTTCAGCCTTGCCCAGTTCTTCGGGCAGGGCGCCAGTCTTGGCCAGCATCGGTTCGAGCTGCTGCTTATCGTTGGGAGCCTGAACCACGTCGTTGGCAACTACGAGCATGCTGCCTTCCGCCACAACGGCTTGCGCGTTGTAGCACTGCTCGAAGCCGCCGCCAGCAACCGGCATGATGCGCGACTCTTCGTCCGTCAGATTGATCTGATCCGTTGGCAGCGGCCCTTCCACCGGCGGCGCGGGCGGCTTGCCGCCGGGCTTTTTGCCCGTGGCCTTTTCCTTGGCCTCGCGCGCCGCAAGCTTGGCTTCATGCTCAGCCTTCTCGCGCTCGTAACGCTCCTTGGCGCGCGCTTCGATCTTGGCACGAGCTTCCGCGATTTTCTTCAGCCGCTCCTCGCGCCGCGCCAGTTCGTCCGGGATCGACATGCCGTCCGGAAGATCGGCTTTATCGGCAGCTTCGGCCTTCGCCATCAGCTCCGCCACCTCGGCCTTCAACTGCGCCTCGATCTTGCCCGCATGCTCATAGGAAAGCGCGCTGTGGCGGCTGGCGTTGGCGTGGATCTTCGTGCCGTCGAGCGCCACCGTACCCATCTTCAGCACGCCCATCTCGCGCGCCAGCAGCAGAACTTGCACGAACAGCGCCTCGATCTCCTTCAGAAACCGCCGCCGGAATGTGGCGATGGTGTCGTGATCGGGATGCTCGTTCGCGGCGATGAAGCGGAAGGCCACGGAATCATAGGTCGCCCGCTCCAGCTTGCGGCTGGAAAACACGCCCGTGGCGTAGCCGTAGACCAGAATGCCAAGCAGAATACGCGGGTGATAGCTCGCCGAGCCCGAGCCGCGATAGCTGTTGCTCATCGCCGAGAGGTTGAGCCTTTCGATGACTTCCACGATGAAGCGCGCCAGATGGTTTTCGGGCAGCCACTCGTCCACCGATGGCGGCAGAAGAAACCCGGTGTGGCAGTCGGAGTTGCGAAAGTTGCTCATGGGGGATTGCGTCCGAAGCGAGGTATGGCGAATCAATGCTGGGATTCTACACTCAGCTCGGTCCGCTGGCCCGTTAAGTCCGACAGGCTGCTAGGGGGTGCCGTCAGTCGAGCGCGCGGATTATCCCAACCATCGTGAGCGGCGGCACTCGATTGCCTCTAACGGCGCCGGCGCATCGGCCCGTCATCTCTGAGCGGCGCGCTGCAAGAGTGGCAGGGCCTCGTCATTGCGGCCCTGATCCTTATACAGTACGCCCAGATGGCCCGCGCTCAGAAGCGTGTCGGGGTGGTCCTTGCCCAGAACCCGCTCCCGTGTTTCAAGCGCGCGCTTGAGCAGCGGCCCGGCCTCGTCCAGGCGCTTTTGCCTGCGGTAGCACTCGCCCAGATTGGCGACGAAGTTCAGCGTCTCGGGGTTGTCCTTTCCGAGCGTGCGCTCCTTGTTGTCAAGAGCGCGCCTGAACAGCGGCTCCGCTTCCTTGAACCGGCCCTGGACCTGGTAAAGCATGGCCAGCACGCCAACGCCCGTTATCGTGACCGGATGATCCTTGCCGAGCAGGTGCTCGCT
Source organism: Hyphomicrobiales bacterium (assembly GCA_003153975.1). Classification (GTDB taxonomy): domain Bacteria; phylum Pseudomonadota; class Alphaproteobacteria; order Rhizobiales; family Rhodomicrobiaceae; genus Rhodomicrobium. Next base: position 14,488 of record PMBZ01000028.1, on the reverse strand, counting down.
GGCCTCAAGTCCGCGCCGGTAAAGAGGCTCCGCGGCCTGCCCCTTGCCCTGGCCGGCGTAGAGCATCCCCAAATCGTAGAGGGTTCCTATCGTTTGCTGGCCCTCCTTGCCGGAGAGGCGCTGATTGCCTTCGAGCGCGCGCCGGTAGAATGCTTCGGCTTTGTCCGGCTGGCCCTTGGCGGCGTAAAGCTGCCCGAGCAGGCCGGCGGTTGCGAGGGTGCTGGCGTGCTGGGGACCCAGTTCCCCCTCGCGCAAGCCAAGCGCTTGCTGCAACAGTGGCTCGGCCTCGCGGTAGCGGCCCAGCTCCTTGTAGAGCGCGCCTTCCCAGTTGATGGCCGCCGCATAGGCGGGGAAGTTGTCGCCACCACGCTGCAAAGCCGCGGCGGCGTAGCGTTCGGCAAGCGGAAGGGCCTCGGCATACTTGCCCCGCCGGTAGAGTTCGCCGATCTCCGCATCGAGCTTGGCGAGATCCTCCGTCTGAGGTTGAGGCTGAGGCTGTGGCGGTTGCTCCACGGGTTTTGCAGCTTCGCCGGCGGAGGCCTCCGGCGCCGGCGCCGGGGCCGGCTCTCCGGGCTTCACGGCAAGCTCTACCCGCACGGTTTTCTCCCGCCCGTTGCGCCGGAACCGCAGGGCGACCTCCGTGCCGGGCGTCTTGGCTGCGATGAGCTTCAGCGCCTTGCCCGCGCTCTCGACGGCCTTTCCGTCGATCTGAAGCAGGATGTCGCCGCTTTGCAGGCCAGCGGCGGCGGCCGGCGACCCGGCCTCGACCTTGCTTATGGCGGCCGCGGGGCGAAGCTGCAGCCCCCGCATCAGCGCCTCCCAGCGGGAGAGGCTGCTGAGCCCGACGCCGAGATAGGCGTGCTGCCCTGGCGCTCGCGGCTCTTGCGACAGAGCTGGCGCGGTCAATCCGGCGATGGCCATGCAACAAATCGCAAGCACCATGCGCCATTGCCGTGTCAAAGGCCCAACCGCCATGCAGGTTCCCTTCAAGTAAATAGAAACTTATACAATCTGTCCGGGCCCCGCCAATAGGCAGCCAATGCGACGCTTTTGCGGACGGGAAGGCACCTACCTTCGCTGGGGAAGGCCCAGGAGCGTGGACGCGGGCGCCAGAGTGGAGAAAAAATATATGAATTACGGGTCGTTACGCAGTCGCGGCGCTGAGCCGGCCTGCGCAAATAGGCCGCGGCAGCGCGCGGCGCAAGCGCGGCAATCAACGCCCTTCCGCGTTGCGCTAAATATGCTTTCCGAGCCAGGTTAACGGGCGCGGCCACCCAGGCGCACGGCTGGAAATTTGCCGCGCTCGCCGAAATAGGCATCGAGTTCGGCGGCGATGGCGGCGTCGGGCAGTTCCCTGCCGTGCGGCAGAAGGGCCAGGATCTCGTCGGCAATCTCATCGGGTGTCAGCCATTCGACGGCGCCGAAGCGGAGCGGATCGCCGCGCTCGATGAGGGCGAAGGCCGCGGACTGGCGCTCGTGGCTTGCGCCAAAGCAGTAAACCGCATCGGGATCGTCCATCTGGCCCGCGACCGTGAACACGTGCGCTGCTTTCGCCGCCATGAATTTCGACAGCAATTGCGTCTGGTGCAGGTGCTCGCCCGGATCGTCCGCAATCGGCATTGTAACCAAGTAATCGCCTTCCGGAGTCATGATCCGGAACTGTGGATCGATGCCGCCTTCCTCGCCGGCCGCGGAGATAAGCTTCTGCGCCTGCTTGAGAGCGGCGAGCACGATGCCCTTGGTGCTTAGCAGTCCAGGCATTTCCCCCCCCCCTAAACCACGCCGCCCGAGAAGTCGCACAGGCGCTGCTTGTTTCGCAAGAGCATAGACTTAGCTGTCCCTGGCTTTTTGGGCGAAGGTGCCGCCGCGCCTTGGCGGAGTCTCGCCAGCGGTTGGGCTTCTTCCGCCCTGGTATTTCGCAGCCCTGCCAGCAACGGCGAATGGGTGGCTCAGGCCGATTGCCGCCAGTTTTTCCCGACATGTGGACGGCTTGACGTCTGTGGTTGACTGAGGAGCCTTGCCGTGGCCTCGTCGTTCTTAGAGGACGGAGAGATGATGATCGAAGAGCAACTTCGGGAGCGTTTGCGGAAAGTTGAGGCGCTTTATCTGGGCGCGGCGACCGCCGGGGAGCGGCACGCGGCGGCGGAGGCGGCCGCGCGGCTCAAGGCGAAGCTTGAGGAAGCCAGCCGCATCGACCGGCCGGTGGAAATGAAGTTCAGCTTACCCGACCGTTGGTCCGTGCGATTGTTTATCGCCCTATGCAGGCGTCACGGCTTCAAACCTTACCGCTATCCGCGTCAGCGCAATACCACGGTCATGGTCAAAGCGCCCCGGCTCTTTTTCGATGCAGTCGTGTGGCGGCAGTTTAACGATGTGCATGCCGATCTGTGGCAATATCTGGAGCAGACAACGGAGCGCTTGATCAGGGAGACGATTTCCGCCGACACCGCGGACGCCGAGACGGTCAAGGAGCCGCTTGGCTTATTGTGAGCTGAGTGCTGTCTGTCAGGCCGCCAAACTTGCCTTTTCCCGTTCCGCCTTCCAAATCTCCGCCGCGCAATCGTGGCGCCATGTTGTGAGAGATACGGGTTATGAAGTTTCGCCGCGCCGGGCGGGCCGCACCAGCCTCGCGCCAGCATGGCCGCCGATTGTGGTGGCTGCGAGCGCCCAGCCGATGAAAGAGGCCAGTATGTTACGGGAAAACCGGACCTACGATGAAATTAAAGTTGGAGACGTTGCAACGGTCAAGCGGGTGCTCACCGCGAACGACCTTTTCATCTTCGCCCACGCCTCGGGCAACCTCAACCCGCTTCACCTGCCGCAAGCCGGGCAGGAGAACTCGACAGACATTGTCGCCCCGTCGATGTGGGTGGGCGCGCTGATCTCCTCGGTGCTGGGAAACATACTTCCGGGGGCGGGCACGCTCTACAAGTCGCAGACTTTGCAGTTCCTGGAACGGGTGCATCTCGGCGACGAGCTGACGGTCACGATCCGCGTCCGTGAAAAAAAGGCGGGCAACGTGGTGGCGCTCGATACCACCATAACCCGCCATAATGGCGACCTAATCGCCGACGGCGTCGCGGAGGTGGAGGCGCCGTCCGAAAAAATAAGGCTCGAATACGGTAACGTTCCAGAGCTGCTTGTGACACGGCACCGCCATTTCGACAGGCTGATCGGGAAAGCCAGGAAACTCCGGCCGCTCCGCACCGCGGTCGTGGCGCCGGAGGAGCCGACCGCGCTCAAAGGTGCGATCATTGCGGCGGAACTTGGCATCATCGAGCCGGTTCTCGTGGGCGACCCGCGCAAGATCGAGGAAGCGGCGAAGGCCGCGGGCTGCAATATCGCGGGCTACGAGATGATCGAGGCCGGCAGCACCCGTGAGGCGGCGGCGAAGTCCGTCGCGCTGATCCTGGAGGGCCGGGCACAGACGCTCATGAAGGGCCACCTGCACAGCGACGAGCTGCTGCACGAGGTCCTGAAGAAGGAGGGCGGCTTGCGCGGTTCGCGGCGTCTGTCCCACGTGTTCGTCATGGACGTTCCGGGCCTCGATAACCTGCTCCTGATCTCGGACGCCGCCATCAACATCGCGCCCACGCTGGAGGACAAGGTCGATATCACGCAGAACGCGATCGACCTCGCACTTTCGCTTGGCATGAAGGAGCCGCGGGTCGGCGTGCTCTCGGCGGTCGAGACGGTGACGCCCAAAATCCCCTCGACCTTGGACGCGGCCGTTCTGTCGAAGATGGCCGAGCGCGGCCAGATCAAGGGAGGCATCGTCGACGGGCCGCTTGCGATGGACAACGCAATCGACATAGAGGCCGCGAAGACCAAGGGCATAACCTCGCTGGTGGCGGGACGCGCCCAGATCCTGATCGTGCCCAACGTCGAAGCAGGCAACATGCTGGCCAAGGAGCTGTCCTTCATCGCGCATGCCGAGGCCGCCGGCATCGTGCTAGGTGCCAAGGTGCCGGTGATTCTGACCAGCCGCGCGGACAACGAGAAGGCGAGGCTTGCCTCCTGCGCGGTCGCGGCGCTCTACCGGGCTTGGCAGCATTCAACTGCGGGAGCGCGGCGGGAGATTGCATGACAGCGCACCTCCTGACGCTCAACGCCGGCTCGTCCTCGCTCAAATTCGCGCTGTTCGAGGCGGAAGGACCGGAGCCGTTGCTGCTTGCCAAGGGGCAGGTCGAGGCGCTGGGGGCGTTGCCTCATCTCGTCCTGCGCGCGGGCGCCGGCGACGGGCTTGAGGACCGGCTGGTTCCGAAAGACGAGGCGAATGCCCATGTATCGGCCTTGCAGCACATCCTCGACGCGCTCAAGACGCATTTTCCAGCGATGTCCGTGGAGGCAGCCGGTCATCGCGTCGTGCATGGCGGGCCGGGTTACGCCGAGCCGCTTATTCTGCGCCCGGAAATCATCGCGGAGCTGGAGGAGTTCATCCCGCTGGCGCCACTGCACCAGCCGCACAATCTCGCCGGCATCGGGGCGGCACGGCAAGCCTTTCCCGGCGCGATGCAGGTGGCCTGCTTCGACACCGCGTTTCACCGCTCGCATTCCTGGGTCAACGACGCGTTTGCCTTGCCGCGCGCCTATTACGACAGAGGAATCCGCCGCTATGGCTTCCATGGGCTGTCCTACGAGTACGTAGCGGGCCGGCTTGCGGAGATTGCGCCGGACGTGGCCGCGGCCCGCGTGGTGATCGCGCATCTGGGGGCCGGAGCCTCCATGTGCGCCATCAAGGACGGCCGGAGTGTGGCTTCGACCATGGGGTTCTCGCCGCTTGACGGCCTGCCGATGGGTACGCGCTGCGGCCAGCTCGATCCCGGCGTGGTGCTCTATCTTCTGGATCGCGAGGGCATGACCAGCCAGGAGATCGGGGACATGCTTTACAAGAAATCCGGGCTCAAGGGCCTTTCGGGCCTCAGCGGCGACATGCGCGAGCTTGAGAGTGCCGGCACGCCCGAAGCGAGTCAGGCGCTTAGCTACTATGTGTCCCGCATCCAGCGCGAGGTGGGTAGCCTCGCGGCCGCATTGAATGGTCTGGATGCACTGGTCTTCTGCGGAGGCATCGGTGAGAATTCCGCCTTCATCCGGCGCAAGGTCTGCGAGGATCTGCATTGGATCGGCATCGGCGTGGAAGAGGGCCGGAACGAGCGGGGCGAAACACTGATTTCCACCGCCGGTAGTCTTGCCAAGGTCTTTGTCGTCAAGACCGACGAAGAGGCGATGATCGCCAAGCATACGCAGAAACTATACCGGCGCGCGCAAAAAAACCTTTAACAGGTTGATGACGGGGCGCATGGTTTTCCGGCCGCGAACCGGAGCGGGCTTCACGAAGACCAGTGCGCTCTGGGCGAGGTTCTCAAGGCCGTTGTTGCGCCTCCCGCGGGGGGAGGCAAGGTGAGGGCTCGCGGCGCACGCCGTCAAGCAGACAGGGCTGGCAGGCCCAGGAGGGCCAGCCTCTCGCGGCGTGGACCCGCCCGCAATTGCGAACGCGGTGCCGCGTCCTCGATATCCCGCGATTTCCGCTTGCCAACCGTGCCGGGCGCTGGATCGCCGGCTTCCCGCGTTCCGATAAGCGCTTTAAACATGGATGCAATCGTGAAATGAACGGCGGATCGGTGCATGCGCCGTTGCAACGGTGTGGTTCCATGGATGAAGGCGGAATGACAGTCCTTTCGATCCCCTATCGCGAGCCCGCGGCGGCTTTCATGGCCTTCGCGGAAGACACGCATGCCGCGCTTTTGGGCTGCAGCGGTGGATTGGAAGGCGATTGCGTCAGCCTCGTTGCCGCCGATCCGGTTGAGGTTATAGAGGCTGTGCCGCCGGGCCGGAAGGCCGCGCTCGATCCGTTCGAAGCCCTTGAGGAGGTTTGGCGGCGCCATCGCTGCGGCGGTGGCGGGTTGCCGTTCTGCGGCGCGCTCATCGGCTATCTCGGCTACGAGCTTGGCGGTTCCCTCGAAAAGCTGCCGCCGCCCAAGGCCGATTACATCCGCGTGCCCGCGATGTTCTTTGCTGCCTACGATACCGCCGCGCTGTTCGACCGCCGCCACCGCACCGCCGTTGTCATCGGCCCGGACGAAGCGAAGGCTGCCCGCTTCGCCGCCCGGCTCGGCGCGGCGCCCATGGAGCTGCCGCCGCCCGCGCCCACCCCCTCCTTGACCTGGCGCGCGGAGCAGAGCCGGGAGGAGGCGGAAGCCGGCATCGCCCGCATCATCGATTACATCGGCGCGGGCGACGTGTACCAGGTGAACTACACGCAGCGCTTCGCGGCACAAAGGCCCGCCGGGCTTAGCGATTTCGATCTGTTCCGGCGCCTTGCCGCCATAAGCCCGGCGCCCTATTCCGCGTTTCTGCGCTGCGGGGACGTTTCGATCCTAAGCGCCTCGCCGGAGCGCTTCATGGCGTTGGACGGCGAGGGCCTTGTCACGGCCGAGCCGATAAAGGGCACGCGCCGCCGCGATAGCGATCCCGCCCGCGACGCAAGGCTAGCGCGGGAGCTTCAGGAAAGCGCCAAGGACAACGCCGAGAACCTGATGATCGTGGATTTGATGCGGAACGATTTATCGAGGATTTGCGAGCCTCATAGCGTGGACGTGCCGCATCTCAACCGCCTGCGGAGTTTCGCCCATGTTCATCATCTGGTCTCCACGGTTACGGGGCGCGTGCGCGCCGGGGCCAGCCCTATCGATGTGCTGCGCGCCACCTTTCCTGGCGGCTCCATCACTGGCGCGCCCAAAATCCGGGCCATGGAAATTATCCGCGAGCTTGAGCCCTTTCCGCGTGGTGCTTATTGCGGGGCGTACGGATGGATCGGCTTCGACGGCAGAGCCGATCTGGCGATGACCATACGGACGCTGACGGTGACGCCGGAGTGGGTCCTGGCGCAAGCGGGCGGGGGGATTGTGGCGGACTCGACGCCGGCGGCGGAGTACGAGGAAAGTTTGCTGAAAGTCGCGCCGCTTCTGCGGGCGGGGTGTGGGGAGGCGGAAGATGAAGGTCTGGCTGAACGGCGGGCTGTGCGATAGCGGCGATGCGCGCATCGGCGTGGGAGACCGGGGTTTCACTCTGGGCGACGGTCTTTTCGAAACGCTTGCGGCCAGGGCTGGCGTTGCCCAGCACCTCGATAGGCATCTACAGCGGCTTGGGCGGGGATGCGCGGTGCTGAGGTTGCCGCCGCCTCCGGAGGCGCTTCCATGCGCCGTTGCCGCCGTGCTCGCTGCCAATGCGCTTCAAGAGGCGGCCATCCGCATCACCTATACACGAGGAGCCGGCGCGCGCGGGCTGCCCATACCTGAGAGTTGCACGCCCACGCTGCTTGTCACCGCACATCCGCTGCCACCCGCGGGGGAGCCAGCGCACTGCATCGTTGCAAGCGTGACGCGGCGGAACGAATATTCACCGCTGTCGCGTATCAAATCCACGAATTATCTCGACAACATCCTCGCGCGCGAGGAAGCGCGGCAGCGAGGCGCTGGCGAGGCGTTGCTGTTAAACACCGCCGGCAAGGTGGCCGAAGCTAGCGCCGCCAACATCTTTATCGTGAAGGATGGAGAGGTGGTTACGCCGCCCGCGAGCGATGGCGCCCTCGAAGGCATTATGCGCGAGGAGGTGATCGCCAGGACGGATGCCATCGAGCGCGGCATCGGCGTAGCGGACGTTTTGGCCGCGGACGAGGTGTTTCTCTCCAACAGCCTGGGTTTGCGGCCCGTGGTTGCAATAAACGGTTCTCCGGTTGGGGCAGGGGGGCAGTGCGCTGTTTTCCGCGAGCTTTCCGCCTGGCTGGTGTGAGCGGGAGCCCGCATTGCCCAGCCCTGCGCTAGCCGGCCATCCAGCGGATTTGAATGCCGTTGCGCGACCGTTCGACGGTTGCCGCCGGCCCCAGGAGCTTCCTGATATCGTCGGCATGCGAGCTTATCTGGTAGCCGCTCGGAATGTTCTCCGTCTTCGTCTTCAAATACCGCAGCAACTCGTTGTTCGTGACCACGACAGCGCCCGCGGGGTAGTTCCTTATGATTTTGTCGAGCACATACATCTGCCGGCGCACGGAAAGCGAGCGCGGGCCGTCGAACGAGCGCGTGTCGAGGCTGGCTCTCAGTTCTTTCAGCGCATCGAGTGTCAGCGAGGATTTCTGCATCGGCATGCACAACTCCAGCGGGCTGTGCAAAAGCATGTCGATGCGGGCCTTGGTGAACTCCTGGTCCAGCATCGGGTAATCCGGGAGCAGCTTGATGGTCACGGCCGAGCCGGGAAACAGCGTGCCGTTCAGCTTAAGCTCGGCTGGCCGCGCGCTCAGCATCCGCGCCTCTTCGGACGTGAGGGTGCGGTAGCCGGCCCAATATGTTTCCTCGTCCTTGAGCTTGTACCCCTCGATGCCGCTTGAGGTCTCTATGATTACGTAGGAGACGGGCGAGACTAGCTGCAGGATGGCTCCGATGAGCTGCTTGGGGCTGCCCTGATTGCGCAGGCTCTCCCAGAAGTGGCGCCAGCGCAGGAGCGACCATCGGTCTGCAAGCGTCTGGCCGAATTGGAGAAGCTCGGTGCGCACGAGTTCTGCTTGGCCGTTGTCGATCCCGGTGAAGAACCCGACGACGAGCCCTTGAAAGCCCTGGGAAAAGAAGGGAATGATCATTCTGCGGCCAGGCAGAACGTAGCAGTGCGTCGGCGGAGGCGGAACAGCCGTCTTTAAATGAGAAAGGAACTTGCAAACATCGGTAACCGACAAGCCGATCCAGGGACCCCAGCTCGCGTATTCGATAGCGTCGTTGATGGCAGTGAAGGGCTCGGCCGCCTGACTTGCCTGAAAGGATATCTGGGGCAGAGTTCTGGAAATGAGATGGTGCCGGGGCCGCAAGGGCCAGGGAACGGTAGCGTAAAATATATCCGCGCAAGCCCCACTGGCGCTGACATTTTCTGTATCGAGAAGCGATGCGTCGTCAAGCAGGCTCGTCATGAACGGCTTGATCTCGGGCAAATCGAAAAAATATGAGAAATGCCCGCGGTAGCGCTGCTGCAAATAGGAGCAGCAATCGATGAGCGAGCGGGTGATCGCGAGCGAATCCTTGAAGTTAACCAAGCCCTGCTTCTCGGCGGCCCTGAAATATTTGAAGGAGCGGGGCACAACCCGCAAGCAGGTATCCCAGGGGTCGAAAGCGGCAAAGATCGCGGTGCCACGGGAGCCGTTCACGCTGGCGTCGTCCGGCCAAAGCCTCAGGCTGTGCGTTTCACGAAGAAGTTTGTGAAGCCGCGGAGAGCAGATAGAGTTCAGTTCGCCTAGTTCATCGAGCTGACGTCTGATCGAAGATCGCATGAAATATGCCGCAGCATGAGCCAAATGCGCGCCATTATATACTAAAAAACCGGCTCAGTTCAAAATATCTTTATGGTTTAGTGCCGTGAGAGCCGCGGTTCTTTGCAGGTTTCGAACCACGGCGAAATTTCCGTGCCGCTGCAAGACGATGGCATGGCCGCCGCCTTGGCCCTCCGCGACCTGAAGTTTCTGGTATTTGTCCACTGGGTTGATTTGCCGCAAGCCCGCCGAGCATCTCGCGCGAAATCCGGATCGCGCATTCATCCTCCCCAATCCTGCCGGAAAGGCTCTCGCCGGTTTTGCCTACCACCACTTTGCCGATGATTACCAACTCTTCCGGTCCATCCTCGAAAACGGCAGGGCATTGTCCGAGACCGCAACGGAGATGAAAAGGGGTAATCTCTCTGAGAGGCACCGCACGATCTCCCCGTTGAAGCCGACGGGATTGTACTAGGCGCTGCGATCACGGCTCAGCCATCGAAGCGTCTGACAAAACCGTCACGGCCTTCGTTGAACACCCCTTTGCTACAAGGGGTTTTACAGCTTGGACCTGAAAAGAGCTTTTTGCAAGCCACCACTCGCCGTTGCACCGGGCCAGGTCCTAAAGGTTTTTGAAACTTTTGAAACTTTCCTTATTGGGTCAAAACCGATCAAACGGCGCCACTATTAAACATTCTTAATCTGGAGAAATATTCAATGAAATTGATCTAAACCAAGCGGAACGTGAGCATCCTGTAATGTTAGATTAAAAGCGCGGAAGACCCGCATCGATATAGCGAGTACTTCCCGCGATGGCAAGGAGGAAGCTCATGAAAACATCGGAAATGTTGCAATCGGCTTTCCGCTTGGTCAGTGCGATTACACTTCTGGTGCTGGCCAGCACAAAACAGTTCCCGCTCGCGGAAGTATTGAAAGAGCCGGCCTGGAGCTGCGATAGCGGCCTGTTTATCGGTGTGTTCCGTGTCTTGATCTGGGTTTTCTCAGACCATGGACGGGCGGCCATCGCCGCAGCCATTGCCGGTATGGCAACGCTCTCCTTCTTGCGCTCGCACCCTTTGGCGGAGGCGAGAGAGTTCGGCGTCGGAGTTTTCGCACTGCTGGCTTTTCTGTTCTTCACGGCCATGCAAACAGGGGCAGGCAGCGACTCAAATGTTTGTGCGCAATTGAGTGCCAGCCTCACCGGCCCTGAACACGCAGGGCGCTAAAACACTGGAGCTGCCGGCTAGTCCGGCAGCGTCCTTGAAAAGGGCCAAATCTAACTGAGAGTCTATAGACCCATCCGTAAAAAGAACCGCGAAAAAGGGCCGCCGACATTGTTTAACAACGCGCGGTCGATGCGGATAACGCTTTCGTCAGCGCCTACGCGCTTTTCAAGCTCCCCAGCTTCGATGGATTTACCGATAATTCTGAGATACCGGCCATCTTCTTCCGCGTATACTCCGGGGCACTGCCCGAGGCCGCAATGAAACTTCGCCGGTGTCAAATCCTTCAATGCCATGTTAATCCCCGTTTTCTTTTTGTTTTCAGCCGTAAGCACAGTAGAATCAGCAAAGGGAACACCCACCGGACTCCTGTGCGGAGGCCCGGCGCAAAAAGGAACTAGGCAGCGTTTCTAACACTAATTTCCTAAGGATCAACTGATCGTGGGGCTACTGAAGGTGTTTTTTCCAACGTGATGTGCGATATCAACTGAAAGCCTGATGCTGCCCAAAACAGGGGCTTGCGGCCCAACGCGGAGGCGGTTCCCTCTTGGCCGGAATGCCGGTCCCTCAAACGGCCAAGGTTTTGTAATTGGCTTTCGCGAATATCTGTTCCGGAATTCCGCAATCGCGGAAAGCGGCCAGCAAACAGCGAGGGACAATCCGCAAATGGATGGAGGCAAAAGATGTCGCGGCCCAGCCTTACTCCATCCGCATTCGCCGAAATGGGGCGTTTACGGCCCGCGCCAGTCTTTAACGCATGGTTGGAGATTCAGGCTTACGCTCGCCGCGGCGGGATCGGGTTTGAAGCCGAGCGGCCGCCTCGTATTCCGCCGATAGCCATTTCTTCGCGCCAAGGGAGAGAGCCATGACCATGCCCAACATCGACCGGGTGGAACTTGAAGGCGCCATGCGCCAGAGCCTCAAGGAGCACTGGCGGATGTTCGCCATCCAGGGCGTGCTTCTTGCCGTTCTCGGCATGGTCGCGCTCACGGTCCCCGTGATCGCATCGGTGACGGTGGCGGTCTTCGTGGGCTGGCTCCTGTTCCTGGCGGGCGTAATGCGCGCGTTCTCGCTTTTCGGTGCCGCGCATGCGCCGGGCTACTGGTCCTCGCTGCTGTTCTCGGTGCTTACCGCGATCCTGGGCCTGGTCATCGCGCTCTTCCCGCTGCCGGGCGCCATAACGCTCGCCATGGTGCTTACGGCATATTTCATCGTGCACGGCATATCGAGCTTCGCGCTCGCGTTCGCCATCAAGAGCCATACCGGACGCTGGGTGCTGGTCCTGGCGGGCGGCGTCATCGACCTGGCGCTGGCCGGGCTGGTGATCGCGGGCTGGCCCGGCAGCAGCGTCTTCATCCTGGGCGTTTATGTGGGCATTAATCTTCTGTTCACGGGATTCGCGCTGGTTTTCGCCGCGCTCGGCGCCCGGAGCGCCTAGCAAAAAGCACCGGCGCCGTCGTTTGAAACGGCGCCGGATAATGCCTTACCTGATTACGCATATTCGTCAGCCAATTCCGGTCGGCTGCGGAACCTGACCGAGGCCTGCAAACCGTAGGGCCATCGTGTCCGAGCCGTTATCGGCAGCTAAACCGACACTCGACTTCGGCGAGGTGGGCGGGTTGTGTCTGAGCAGAGTCTTGCCGCACTTCATCGGTTAACCCGTGTCAAATCAATGGGTTGACGATATGTTCTGTGCTTCCCGATTCAGGCTGACGATTGTGCGTAATCAGGATGCCTTATGGCATTTCCGGGATGACGCTGAAACGCGTGCGAACATCGGGCGAGGTGTACCAGCCATCGGAACCAGCAACCAATGAAAGGGACAGATGCAGACCGGCCCCCGCGAAATCGTAACACCTTACCGCCCGATACCGCTCGCAGTTCCCGAGGGAATGGCGCCAAACGAGTTTTTCAACAGCGCCGAAAACCTGGCCGATCTCACGCAGAACAATGGGCTTTTGCAGAATCCGGAAGGGCTGCTGCTTTACCGCAAGGCGATCGGCCACAGCAATATCTTCGACACCTCGATCATCTACAACACCTCGCGGACCATCCTCGACCCGCTGGGCCGGCCGGTGCGGCGCACGCAGGTGCCGGCGGCGGTGAAGAACGTCTGGAACCGCATGAACCAGATCGTCGTCGAGTTCATGCTCGAACGCTATCCCGATCCGGACGGGCATCTGGTGCTGGCGGGGGAAGCGAGCCTCGACGCCACCTGGGCGCTCACCGCGCCCGGCGTGCCAAGCATCCGCATGCTGCACAACCACTTCATCGTCTTCGATAAGGCGGAGCTTGCCGCGGCCCCACTGGCCGAGCCGGGCAACCCGAATCTCACCGATGGCGGCCAGCATTCGCTGTTCCAAGCCCATATGCGCGATGTGTACCGCGCCTTCTTCGATGGGCTGGATCTGAAGATTCTGAAGCCCTGCCGCGACGGGACGTGCCGCATCGCGCTTACGGGCTATCCGCAGGGCCTGCCCGCCTGGGAAATCGCTGGGGGAGCGCCTATGCTGCGCTCGGTGCGCTTCTGGCAGGAGTACGACACGATCCTCAAGGGTTTCCTGGATTTTTACCGGAGCTTTTTCAGCCAGGTTTCCACGCGCAACGCGCCCATGCTGCCCGACCTGTATTTTCCGGAGCTGGCCGAGGAGAAGCTGCTGTTCGATAACGATTTCCTGAAGACGGCGAAAATGGTGCGGGACCGCTGCATTCACGACGCCAAATATGCCAACGCGATCCGCTGGCAGCCCGCCTTCAAGCAGCTGATCTACCGCAACGATAACGGCAAACTGATCGTTACCATCAGCCAGAACTCGATCGGCAACGCCATCACCGAGCTTTTGGGCGTTGTGGTCAAACGCAAGCCCGATGCGGAGGCCTACAACCGCGCCGAGCCGGCACTGCTCGATCAACTGTTCGAGGTGCGCCGCCGCCTGGCCGGGGCCGATCTGGGCGAAGGCGTTGGGACGGCCCAGTGGCCCGCGGACCGCTGAGCAGGTCCGTGCCGCGGTGACGCAAGCTTGGCCGCCATCCGGAACCACTATGAAATTCCTATGGCGGCCGGCCCATCCCTCGATTGCTTTTATATTGCAATCCGAAGACGTTCCTTAGCACTTTCGCGCCTAAGATTCGCCGCGAGCGCTGCGGCCCGGCGGCGCCCAATTCGCCAAGAGAGTGCAAAATGACAGATCTCTTCATGCTTGCCCTTGGGTGCGGCTTCTTCGCCGTGGCCCTGGCTTACGTTCTAGCTTGCGATAGGTTGTGAGGACTCCATGACGCTCGATTATATCCTCGCCGGCGCCGTCACCGCCTTCCTGCTCGGCTATCTCGTCTACGCGCTTGTCCGCCCCGAGCGGTTCTAGGGAACCCCGATCATGACACTCCAAGGCTGGGCGCAGATCGCGCTCTACGCATTCGTTATCGTGGTCATCGCCAGGCCGCTCGGCGGCTATATGACCCGCGTGTTCAACGGCCAGCGTACCCTGCTTACCCCCGTGCTTCAGCCCGTCGAGCGCCTGCTCTACAGGGCAAGCGGCGTGGACGAGACGCGCGAGCAGGGCTGGGTTACCTATGCCTTCTCCGTGCTGTTTTTCAGTGTGGCGGGCTTCGTGACGCTTTACCTGCTGCAACGCTTGCAAGGCTACCTGCCGTTCAACCCGCAAGGGCAAGCCAATATCGAGCAAAGTTCGGCTTTCAACACTGCGGTCAGCTTCGTCTCGAACACGAACTGGCAGTCCTATACGCCCGAAACCACGATGAGCTATCTCGTGCAGATGGCCGGGCTTACCGTGCACAACTTCGTTTCGGCGGCCACCGGCATCGCGCTCGCGGTGGCGCTTATCCGGGGCTTCGCGCGCCGGCAGTCGAACACGGTGGGCAATTTCTGGGTGGATCTCACGCGCTGCACGCTCTATGTGCTGCTGCCGGTTTCCATCGTGGTTGGCCTGTTCTTCGTCTGGCAGGGTATGCCGCAGAA
>PMBZ01000011.1 GCA_003153975.1 Hyphomicrobiales bacterium | reverse complement strand
CGGGGAATGTAAACAGGCCTTAGTAGTCATTTTGCATCTTTTTTTTTCGCTGAAACTTGACACGCCGGGGTGCGCGCAACACGCCCCGGCGTTTTCTATTTTACTTGGGTTTGCGGGGCAGCTTGGGTCGTTCCTCGGTACCCGGCACGTAATCTGGCAAGGCATTGAGGAACTTGACGAGATCGGAGTGCAATATAAGTGTCCTATTGCCAAATTTTTTACCAACCAGCAAGCCGTTATTGATTGCGTAATAAATTCCATCCTTTTTGATCGCACTAACTTTTACCGCTTCCGTGATTGTATAGGCAACTTGGGGCAGACTGTGCGGTTTATCTTTCTCGCTCATTGCACAGTCCCCTTGAGCCGCGCGTCAAGCCACGTCCACACCGGCACACCATCGATAGTTTCCGGCAACGTACGCCCGTCATTGTTGAGGGAACTGAGATAGCCCGATAGTAATTTCTGGCGGTAAAGCGGATGCGGCGCATCCAACACGGCTTTTCGGGCCAAGCCCTCAAGCTGATTAGCGGTCCAATAAGTGAGTTTCAGCTGGTCGCGAATATAGGTCCGCACCGGCACGCCATCCACAGTGTCGGGCAGGTTGCTACCAGTGGCGGCCCTTAGATCGTCGAACACGCGGGCGCGGCGATCAAGCGCACCCGGTTCAACCATAGACCGCGCGGTGTCAATCAAGCTGTCGATCTCGATTTTTGTGAGTGCACTCATGCCGCAGCACTCCGCTTACGGCCGCGCCGCCCCGGTGCGGGTGCCGACAAATCGAGCACGGGCAATTCATCGAGATATCTTTGCAGCTCGCCGCGAGTGATTAGCGTTCTGACACCCGCCGCTTTCGGCTTGAGCTGCCCCGCGCGCATCGCCCGGTAGAGAGTGTCCCGCGATAGACCGATGGCCGCAACGGCTTGGTCAATGCTGTATGCCAGCTTATCGCTTGGCAATATAGGAGTATCCATAATTTCACCATCGTTGTGATTAGCGATGATGCATTATACGATGCGATTATATGCCCACAAAGAAAAAACGTTGTATTAATATTCCGTTACTGCAAATGGTGGCTGCCACCATACCAACATATACGTTCCGTGCTCTTTTTGTGTACCGTTTAAACGCTGTTCTATTTTTGCACGTCGAGAAACTGTACCCAAAACGTGAGTAATTCCCGGCGCTTAGCGAGCAAGTCAGAGCGTCGATAAGCCCGCTCAACCTCTGAGCCTACCAAGTGCCCAAGGCACAGCTCGGCAATCTCACGCGGCATCGTGCTGCACTCAGCCGCCCAATCGCGGAAGGATGACCGAAACCCATGCGTAGTGAAGCCGGGCGCCATCCGTTCCATGAGGTTATCGATGGCTTGAAGGCTACGCGGACGGCCTTCACGCTCCCCGAAAAACACATACGGGTTGCCAGACCGCTCCGGCATGCCGTTGATGATTTCGAGCGCTTGCGGAACCAACGGCACATCCCGATTGCGATACTCTTTCACGCGTTCACGGGTGAGGTGCCACACGTCGCCGGTAAGCTCCGCTCGCGTCATTTCCAAAGCTTCTGAGGCACGGCAAGCCGTGAGAATGATGAACCGCAGCGCGCTTGCCGCCAAAGCCTCACGGGTTATCAAACGGGCGTAGAAAGCAGGTAGTTCGCGCCATGGCATTGCGGGATGATTGACGACGCTTTGAGCGCGCTTCTGCGGCGGCAGCATGTGTTTGAGGTTGCCACGCCAGAGAGCCGGATTGCTGTGATCGACACTGCGAAAGCCTTTAACCGTGCACCAAGCCAGAATGTTCTCGATACTGCCGCGGAGCTTGAATGCAGTGTCTTTCTTCTCAAGCCAAATGCCCTCTAACACATCCACAACATCGGGGGCGGTGATAGTCCTCACATCGCGCTTGCCGATCTTTGGTGAGGCATAATCGCGGATTGAGCTTCGCCAGCGCCGGGCGGTCTTGGGGTTCCGCCAAGCTTTCTCATGGGCGGTGACGTAGCGTTCGGCCGCTTCATCGAACGTCATGACCCGTTCCGGTTTGGCAACGGCATCGCGCGCGGCGCGGGGATCAATACCAGCGGCAAGATTCTCCCGGTGCTCAGTGGCTTTCTGGCGGGCCGTGGCAAGGGTTACAGCCGGGTATCCGCCAAGTCCCATTTCGGTGGATTTGCCCGCCCGCTTATAGCGGAAAATCCAGGACTTCGAACCGCCTTGAGCCACCTGAAAATAAAGCCCGCCGCCATCGGGAAAGCGTCCGGTGGCTGCCAGCTTGCGAATTTGTACATCGGTGAGTTTGTGAAGCTTCCCCATGTCCTACCCACACTTTTACCCACACCTGATACGCCGCTTGTATGCGATATCGAGCGATGAGTAAAGACAGGCTGTAGCGATAAGTTGTTGATGTTATTGCATACAAGCGATGATGTGCTATATTCCAATATGCAGCAGTGACTCCCCTAGGGAGCGCCAAACCATCGACTAACATATTGTTTTAAAACGTTTTTATCGAGGTTTGGGAATTTTAATTTCAACGAGGAGTCGTACCCTGTGCTATCTCCAGGCTGAAGTCAGTGCCTCTCAACGCACGGGCGAACACTCGCCAGCTTGCTTCCAACCAAGAAATTTTGCCCCCGAGCGCCAGATCGCAACCGATTTCGATATCGCCGGCTTAAAGACCTGAAAGCAGGCGCGGTGGAAACATTTACGAAACTCCCGGCCATGACCCTGGCTGCGTGAAAACGTGTACGGGAAAAAAGCAGTAGAATCTTTTTCTTTCCTAGGCCGCAGTGCAGCTTCGTTGAGCGATTGTCAGGTGAATTGTAACGAATATAATAAATAGAGCCAAGAATTCCCGCTCGCATTCTGCTATTGCCTTCTTCAGGCGGGGGAACAAAATTCTAACGGCTCTTTTTTTCTCCAACGTTTTTACGCGGCCCAGCCCCAAAGGAGCCGTCGACGCTGATTAAGACAAAATGGCGAGGTCGTGTGGCGAGCAGAAATGGGGTATTGGATGGTAAGCCCTGGCCTGAATAGCGGCGTTCGGACCTGGAAGCGGTATCACTTGACCGCATAACTGCGAGCATGCGGCTGCCGGGTAGGCCCAGGGAATTTCACCCCGAGCCCTCACAAATCCGGACTTGGATGGGCAGTCCAATGAAAGCGAGCCGGAACAGGTTGCCCTCCCGGGCGACCAGAATATTTCGTTGCTTGAATGTTACACTGGCGCGGCACGTGGATTCATTGGCTCCACGGGATCAAGCCCATCGACACAACTTAGAACCATCGTCCCCGTGAGTATATTCCGAAGTTGTCTTTCGGCTAGCCGCAGCGCCTTATCGAATCGTGAGAGTGGCCAAAGGGCGCACATTTGAAGGCGGGCGTGCCTGCGTACGTGCCCCATTTTGAGCTAGCCGGGTACACTGACCGGCTGAAACGGCCATCTGCCGGCAACGATGTATCCAAACGCACCGAATGGCTTAATTTAACAACGGAAATCGATGACAAAGCGGTCCTCAAATGGCGAAACGATAGGACAGCAAGAATTGTCTAAACGTCCGCCCGCACTGTTCAAGGCCCCCACCGGCATTCAGGGCCTTGACGAGATCACAGGTGGCGGTCTGCCTGCGGGGCGGCCCACGCTCATCTGCGGCAGCGCGGGGTGCGGCAAGACAATGCTCGCCATGGAATTCCTCGTGCGCGGCGCGACACAATTCGGCGAGCCGGGCGTGTTCATGATGTTCGAGGAAAACGCTGCCGATCTCACAGCCAACGTCCGCTCGCTCGGCTTCGATCTGGACAAGCTCGCCCAGCAGAAAATGATCCTGCTCGATTACGTCCATATCGAACGCAGCGAGATCGAGGAAACCGGCGAGTACGATCTCGAAGGGCTCTTCATCCGCCTTGGCCATGCCATCGATTCCATCGGCGCGAAGCGCGTCGTGCTCGACACGGTCGAGGCGTTGTTCGCCGGGCTGCCAAATCACGCCATCCTGCGCGCGGAGCTGCGCCGACTGTTTCGCTGGCTGAAGGATCGCGGCATAACGGCCGTCATTACCGGCGAAAAGGGCGAGTCGACGATCACGCGGTACGGGCTGGAAGAATACGTCGCCGATTGCGTGATTATCCTCGACCAGCGCATCTCCGAGCAGATTTGCACCCGGCGCCTGCGCGTGGTGAAGTATCGCGGCACGGCGCATGGCACGAACGAATACCCCTTCCTCATTGGCGAGCGAGGATTCTCGGTCCTGCCGATCACGTCGCTGCAGCTCGATCACAAAGCCTCCGTGGCGCGCGTCCCAACTGGCATAGAGCGGCTCGACGAGATGCTCGGCGGCCAAGGCGTCTTTCGCGGCAGCAGCGTGCTCGTCTCCGGTTCGTCAGGTACGGGCAAGAGCAGCATCGGCGCGAAGTTCGTCGACGCCGCTTGCAGCCGCGGTGAGAAAGCGCTGCTTTTTGCCTATGAGGAGTCGAGCGCGCAGATCGTGCGCAATATGCGCTCCATCGGCATCGACCTCGAACCGTGGCTGAAAAAGGGATTGCTCCAGATCCACGCCTCCCGGCCCACGCTGCACGGGCTGGAACAGCATCTGGTGATGATGCACGATGCGGTACGCAGCTTTCGGCCGGCCGTGGTCGTTGCCGATCCGATCAGCAATCTCACCTTCGAGCGCCGCGAGCCGGAGGTGAAGCCAACGCTCATGCGGCTTACCGATTTCCTCAAGCAGCAACAGATCACCACGCTCTTTACCAGCCTCAACTCAGGTGGTGGCGCGACCTTAGAGGACTCGCAGATGGGCGTTTCGTCGCTCATGGATACATGGCTGCTTCTGCGCAATGTGGAGTTCAACGGCGAACGCAACCGCACCATTTACGTGCTGAAATCGCGCGGCATGGCACACTCGAACCAGGTGCGCGAATTCGTCATGAGCGACGAGGGTGTCGACCTCGTGGACGTCTATGCCGGGGACGACCGCGTGCTCACCGGCACAGCGCGCGTGGCGCAAGAGGCGCATGAACGGGCGGCGGACGAGGTGCGTCAGCAGGATCACCGGCGCAAGCTGTTGCATCTTGCGGGCAAACGCAAAGCTATCGAGGCACAGATCGCCGCGCTGCAGGTCGAGGCGGAATCGGAAGCGGCGGAGGTGAACTTCGCCATCGCGCAAGAAACTCTTCTGGAAAAGACGGCGTTACAGAACAGCAAGGCCATGGCGCATTTGCGCGGCGGTGCCGCGGGCAGCAACGGCCAGGCAAAGGGATAGCGATTGCCGGAGATGACAACCCAAACATCATGCCCGGCAGCCGCGGCCTTCGAACTCCGGCTCTACGTTGCGGGGCAGACCGCAAAATCGCTCGCGGCTTTCGCCAATCTCAAGCGCATTTGCGAGACGCACCTCGCCGGCCAGTATCGCATCGAGGTCATTGACCTGACGAAGCCCCCGCAGCTCGCCGCCACCGGCCAGATCCTCGCGGTGCCCACACTGGTGCGCCGCCTTCCCGAGCCGGGCAGAAAAATCCTCGGTGATCTCTCCAACGAAAAGCGCGTGCTTGCCGGACTCGATATACAGCCGGTCATGGGGGGCTGACCTGGCATGAAACACAACGCATCGGGCGCGGCCAGACTTGACGCAACGGGCACCGGAGCGGCGCCACATGGCGCGGCGGGCTACCTGCTACAGCTTTACATCGCCGGCACCACATCGCAATCCGCTCGGGCAATCGCAAACATCAGGAAGATTTGCGAGGAACATCTGGAAGGACACTACGAGCTGGAAGTCGTGGACATTTCCCAACATCCGGCGCTGGCGCAAGGCGAGCAGATCGTAGCCTTGCCGGCCTTGATCAAAAAATTTCCGCTGCCCATGCGCCGGTTCATTGGCGATATGTCGCAGACGGCCCGCATCCTGCGCGGGCTCGATCTCCGCGAGGAGACCGTCAAGGCGTCTTCGGCAAGAAGGCCCTGAGCACCATGCGTAAAGGTTCGCGTACCAAGCACATGCTTGTCACAGAGAACGCGGAACTGAAGGCGCGGCTAGAGGAAGCGGAGGAAACACTCCGTGCGATCCATAGAGGCGAAGTCGATGCGCTCGTGGTGGAGAGCGCCACAGGTCCGCTCATCTACACCTTGCAAGGCATGGACGCCGCATCGAATCGCTTCCGCGGCGAAATCCTCGCGCAGGTCAGCGACGCCGTGATCGCAACTGACAGCGAACAGCGCATCACCTATGTCAACGCCGCCGCCGAACGGCAATANNGAGGTCTACGAAGCGCGATGGCTCCAACCAAGCGCCAAGACAGCGGCGCTGACCGCCCTGCGCAAGCGCGGCGAATGGTGCGGTGAAAACATCCACGTTAGACCCGATGGGCGTGAGCTGGATGTCGAGTCGAGCGTCACCGTGCTGCGGGAGACCGCTGGCCAGCCGGCAGGGATGCTCGCCGTCATCCGGGAAATCTCCGGCCGCAAGCGGTCCGAGGAAAAGTTGCGTGTTTCCGAAGTCCGCTACCGCCGGCTTTTTGAAGCCGCGCAGGATGGCGTTCTCCTCGTTAACCCCGATACGCGCAAAATCACCGACGCCAATCCGTTCATGACGATGCTGCTGGGCTACTCGCACGGCCAGTTGGTCGGCAAGGAACTGTTCGAGATCGGCCTGCTCAAAGACGAAGCCGCGAGCCAGGAAATGGTCCGGAAACTGAAAGAGGTGCATCAGGTCCGTTACGAAGACCTGCCGCTCGAAAGCCAGGGGGGAGTGCATCAGGAAGTTGAAGTTGTGGCCAACCTTTACGACGAGAACGGTGCCGCCGTCATCCAATGCAACATACGCGATATCACTGAGCGCAAGCAGGCCGAGGAGCACAACAAGCTGCTTATGGCCGAGGTCAATCATCGCGCCATGAATCTGCTGGCCGTGGTGCAGGCGGTCGCCGAGCAGACAGCACGCGGCGGCGATCCGGCAACCCTCGTGGAGCGTCTCTGCGAGCGCATCTACGGGCTGGCCGTCAGTCAGGATCTGCTGGTCCAGAACCAGTGGCATGGCGTTGAGGTTTCAGGCCTCGTCGAGGCGCAGCTTGCACATTTCAAGGACCTGTTCGGCACACGCGTGCTGCTCGACGGTCCGCACACAAACCTGACACCGGCCGCTGCTCAGGGCATCGGCATGGCGCTGCACGAACTGGCCACCAATGCCGCAAAATATGGCGCGCTATCGAATGGCGAAGGGCAGGTGCGCATCTCATGGCATGTCGATGTGGCCGCGCAGCCGGCGTTTTCGATGTCCTGGCTGGAAGAGGGCGGCCCCAAAGTAAGTCCGCCCTGCCGCAAGGGGTTCGGCCAGATCGTCATCGGACGCATGGCAGAGGCGGCGGTCAACGGCACCGCCGAGATCGATTATCGCGAGAGCGGGTTATTCTGGAAATTAAGCGCGCCGTTCGCCGACGCGTTAGGGAGGGGACGAGTAACATCGCCGGCAAACGATGCCAGAGGATAAGCCGCAAGCCCCACGCATACTTATTGTCGAGGACGAGCCGATGCTGGCACTCACCCTCGAAGGTTTGCTCGTTAATGCAGGTTTCGCGATCGCTGGCGTGGCTGGGAGGCTCGAAAAGGCGCTCGGGCTCATTGAAAGCGTTTCCTGCGACGCAGCCATCGTCGATGCCAATCTAGCCTGTGAGAGCGCCAGCCCCGTCGCGGTGGCGCTGGATGCGCGCGCTGTGCCTTTCATCGTGCTGTCTGGCTATTCGCGCGAGCAATTGCAGGGGGAATTTCCTGGAGCCAATTTCCTCCGCAAGCCCTGCCGGCCGGCTCAGCTCCTTCAGGCCCTGAACGCCGTTCTGCTCAAGCAGTAAGATGGCTGCACTTGTTTCCCCGCTTCCGTTTCCTCGGCGACGGCATCGATGACTACGTCCCGCGTGTTTTCGCTGACACCTTCCGGCAGTCTGAACTCCCGGCGCAACTCGCGCCTCAGGCCCTCTTTGTCCAACTTCCGGCCGCCGCCTTTGCTTCTTTTCAAATCGAACGCCAACTGCGCGCATTGCACCACGAGCGCGGAAATGGCCGCCAGCGCGCCAAAGTCGATAAAGTGACCGGGTTGTGCCGGCGCGCTCTGGATGACTTGCTCGACGGTGAGCGGCAGGGCATCCCCAAACTTTGGCATCAAACGTTTGGCGCTCATGCGGGCAATGTGATTGGCGGTCATGAAGTGCCTTGTTGGGGGGTCAGCGGGTACAGGCGTTAGCGGTCCGGTACTGCCAGCGGCGCAGCTAACAGCATCCACGCAAACACGGGCATTTGCACTCATATATTTGCCAATGAGTATATTCCGATCCTGTCGGCACAGGCATGCCGCGCCCCTCTTTAAGTTGCAAAGCAATGCAGTTGCAACGCTTAAGCCGGCGCGGCCTTTCACAAAGGGAATGTTTTCCGGAGTTCAAAGATGTCCATCTCAAATTCAAATATCACGCCGGAACTAATCGCCGATTTCGCCGCTGGCAGGCTCGGCACTGAGGATACGCAGGCCGTGCAAGAGGCCATCGATGTTACCAGCGGCGTGAATTCCACCG
>PMBZ01000255.1:2605-2929 GCA_003153975.1 Hyphomicrobiales bacterium | reverse complement strand
GCCCGCGCGCTCGAGCGGGCGCCCCGAGGGGGAGGTCTTGACGCTGCGCCGCTCGTCGTCGGGCCAGTAGACAGCAACCCGGACCGGGGTGCCTTTCCAGTCCATGGACAAGACGCTTACCGCGCGCTCTTGGTCCCCGCTGTAATGGCGTAGTGCCGCAGTTTGGTAGGGGATATTCCGATTCAGCAGAAAAATCTCCAGGTCCTTGCCGCTGTCCGCAAATACCTGAAGGTCGATGTCGGCATAGCGCCCGGCCGTACCCTTCAATACGGGCCCGGTCAGGTAGGGCTTGAAGTCGGCGAGCTGCTCCATCGCCGCCAGCGC
>PMBZ01000255.1:0-2599 GCA_003153975.1 Hyphomicrobiales bacterium | reverse complement strand
GGCGCCGAGTTGGCGCGCCGCCTTGCGCTTTGCCATGGCGAAATCTTCGATGCCATCTTCGGCCATGATGCGCGCCGCAACGGCCGCAATCCGGATGCGCATGTGTTGTTGCTTGGACTTCTGTTCCTTGGGCATGGCAGCGCTCCACGCGTATGCAGATAGGAATGATAGCGCAGCGGGGCGGCAACCGAAATACGGTAAACTTGCGCGTACTGCGTCGTTCCAAAGCCGCGGGCCGGAAAATCTGCCAGCAAGTTTTGCGGATTCCACGCCACGACGGGACGGCGGATCCTGCAAGCAACCAACGGTCCTCTTCATGCACATCCACATTCTAGGCGCCTGCGGCACGTTCATGGGCGGGATCGCCGCCATCGCCCGGCAGGCCGGCCACGAGGTCACCGGCAGCGACGCCAACGTCTATCCGCCGATGAGCAGCCAGCTCGAGGCGCTAGGCATCAAACTGATCGAAGGTTATGACAGCGAACAAATCCGGATAAGGCCGGATCTGTGGGTGATCGGAAATGTAATCACCCGCGGTACCCCGTTGGTAGAAGAAATCCTCGACCGCAACGAGCCCTATATCTCCGGTCCACAGTGGCTGGCGGAGAACATTTTACGCAGTAAGTGGGTGCTCGCAGTCGCCGGTACTCACGGAAAGACAAGCACGTCCTCGATGCTCGCCTGGATCCTGGAAGCCGCGGGCAAGCATCCTGGCTTCCTTATCGGTGGCGTGCCGCAAGATTTCGGCACCTCCGCCCGTTTGACTGGTTCCCCGCTGTTTGTGATCGAGGCGGACGAGTACGACACGGCCTTTTTCGACAAACGCTCCAAATTCGTACATTACCGCCCGAAAACGGCCGTACTGAATAATCTTGAGCTCGATCATGCAGACATCTTTCCAGATCTTGCTTCTATCGAGCAGCAATTTCACTATTTCGTCCGAACGATTCCAAGATCGGGTTCGCTCGTCGTCAACGGCACTGATGAGGCTTTAAAGCGCGTGTTGGAGCGAGGCTGCTGGACTCCCGTCGAACACTTTGGAGTCGATGGCGGCTGGCAAGCGAAGGTGCTGGATGCCAATGCCTTCCGCGTCAGTTTTGCCGGACAGGAGCAGGGCAGGGTCCGCTGGGGGCTGCTGGGTCAGCACAATTGCGCCAACGCGCTTGCCGCCATCGCCGCCGCACGCCATGCCGGCGTGCCTGCGGGCGCGGCCTGCGAAGCGCTGGGGCATTTCAAGAACGTCAAGCGCCGCATGGAACTGCGCGGCACGGCAGGAGGCGTAACCGTATACGATGATTTCGCCCATCATCCCACGGCGATCGCCACCACCTTGGCCGGCCTGCGCAGCAAGGTCGGCAAGGCACGCATCCTCGCGGTGCTCGAACCGCGCTCCAATACGATGAAACTCGGGATCATGAAGGATGCGCTCCCCGGCAGCCTCGCCGAAGCCGACTTGGTGTACTGCTACAGCGCCGGCTTGGGCTGGAATCCGGCGGACGCGCTCGCGCCGCTTGGCGCCAGGGCGATCTGCCATGACGATCTCGATACCCTGGTCGCCACGATCGCCGCCGCGGCGAAGCCCGGAGACCAGGTGCTCGTCATGTCCAACGGCGGCTTCGGCGGAATTCACCAGAAGCTGCTCGATCGGCTGAGCACGGCTGCCGCATTGGCGAAATCTTCGCCGCCCGGCGGGTGATCGAACCGGCGCGTCGGACGTTATCAACCCAAGATGCTGATCTACCTGCACGGCTTCAACAGTTCGCCCGGCTCGCACAAGGCCCAAGTGCTCAAACGCTATATGGAGGAGCACGGCCTGGGCGAGCATTACTGCTGCCCCGCGCTTCCGCACCTGCCCAAGCGCGCCATCGCGATGGTCGAGGCCGAGATTGCGAAGTACCCGCTGGACGCCGTCACCCTCGTCGGAAGCTCCCTAGGCGGCTTCTACGCCACCTATCTCGCCGAGCGGCACGATCTTCGCGCCGTCTTGATCAACCCGGCCGTGTACCCCCACGAGGATCTGCGCGCCTATCTCGGCGTGCAGCGCAACCTGTACACCCACCAGCAATATGAACTCACCGAAGAGCACCTGCGCCAGTGGGAAAAACTCTATCTGCCCACGGTCCGTCCGCAGCGTTACCTTTTGCTGGTGGAAACGGGTGATGAGGTGCTCGACTATCGCGACGCAGTGGAAAAATACCAGGGCGCGCAGCAAATCGTGATCGAAGGCGGCGACCACAGTCTGCAAAGCTTTCCCGGGCATATACCGCTGATCCTCAAATTCGCCGGCTTGACGCGAGCCTGAACCCGGAGGCTGCTCCAGGGCTGTAGCTGCCCCTGAATCAGGGGAGGTGTCCCGGCATTTTGCGGTGGGCTCTAGGCGTCGAGCAGCGCGAGCTTGCACGCTGCCGGGATTCAGGACGATTCAAGCCGCGCGCGGCAACCGTTGATAGCCTTTGGGCAATCCGGCCTTGGCAATATGGCCATAGAGTTCGGCGCCGGGGAGCGCAGCGAACGCCGACTGGCGCACTTCGATCAATTTGCCGATGTCGATGCCGGTGTTCACGCCCATGGACTCGAACATGAATACCAGGTCCTCGGT
>PMBZ01000188.1 GCA_003153975.1 Hyphomicrobiales bacterium | reverse complement strand
CCTCCATCATCGCCTGAAGCAGCTCCGCATAAAGCGAGTTGTACATCGCGTCGATTTCCTGGTCGCGCTGCCATACTCTCACGGCCGCTTCCGCGTCGCACTGCGAATAGGCGTCGAGCACCTCCTTGAGCTGGCGCATGGCCGCCTCGCCGATATGCTTGAAGCCCGCCATGACCTGTTTTGGATGCTGCTCGCCCGCGATGGTTATGGCGCGCTTGGCAATGTTCTTGGCAAAGTCTCCGATGCGCTCCAGATCGCCCGCGATACGGATGGCGGTTATGACCTGCCTGAGGTCGCTCGCAACCGGCTGCCGGCGTACGAGGATCAAGACTGCATGTTCGTCAACCGAGCGTTCCAGCCGGTCGATGTCCTTGTCTTTTTCGAGCGTAACCTCGGCCAGGTCCGGATTGCGCTTGAGGAGCGCGTCGATGGCCTGTCCCAGGGCATGCTCCGCCATCCCCCCCATCTGAGCGACCATCGCATCCAAGGACCTCAATTCCGCATCGTAGGCTCGAACGGTATGATCCACCACGGCCGCCTCCTCCCCTGATATCTGGGGCAGCAAATCTGCCCAAAGCCACAGGCCCATTTTTTGTTGCAACGGACGCAAGCTCAACAGCTTCCCGCTCTCGCGTCCTATTGATTCCCCGATATTATGATAATTCGCGGGCGTTCCCATATTCCACGCGCCAAGTGTCAAAAAATACTATTTGGGCTCTTCAACGGCTGCACCTGGGGACTGGTACTCCGCCAGAATTACCGTGAACTTCGACCCAGCTCCCTCCTCCGACACGATCCGCAACTCTCCCCTGTGGCGGTTTACCACATGCTTCACAATGGCAAGGCCAAGGCCTGTGCCGCTCTTTTCAAGCGCCGGCTGCCCTGGGACGCGGTAGAAGCGCTCGGTCAGCCTTGGCAAATGCTGAAGCGGAATGCCCGGCCCATTGTCCTCGATGGCGATCCCAATGGCCGGCGCGGCCCCCTGCTGCACGCGCATTAGCGAGACCTGTACGGCCCCGCCGGGCTTCCCGTACTTAATCGCGTTGTGCAACAGATTGATGAAGACCTGCATCAGCTCGTCCCGGTCGCCCAGCACGGCCGCGTCCTCCACGTCCGAGCGCACCTCGACCTCTATATCCGCCTCCGCCGCCATCGGCTCCAGCGCATCGCAAGCCTGCGACACAAGCTCGCCGATGACGATGGTGTCCCGGGGCTTCAAATGCGCCTGCATCTCCACCCGGCTCAGCGACATGAGATTGTCGATCAGCCGGGCCATGCGCGCGGCCTGCTTGGCCATGACGCCCAGGAACCGCTCGCGGGCGGCCTCGTCGTGGCGGGCGGCACCCTGCAGCGTTTCGATGAACCCCAAAACCGAAGCCAGCGGCGTCTTGATCTCGTGGCTGGCATTGGCGATGAAGTCGGCGCGGAGTTGATCGAGGCGCCGCTGTTCGGTGAGGTCGCGCAGAAATAGCAGAATGAGAGCGCCTGCGCCGCTCCCCGGCTGGAGCCAGGAAACCGTCGCCGCCATGTGGCGCTCGACCGGAACGCGCTCGCTGAACATGACCGTTTGCATTGGCTTGGAGGGCGATGCCGCCGTCACGGCATCGAGGATCTGCGGGCTCCTGGTGGCGCTCGAAAGATGCGATCCTGGCCGCAAGCCCCCAAACAAATCGCGCGCCTTGGCGTTGAACGAAACGATTTCGCCGTCGTGCCTGAGCAGAATGGCCGGCTCCGGAAGCGCATCCGCGAGGGCTCCGGCCAGCTTGAGCGGCAGCGCTTCCTCCCGCCGTTCGCGGGCCGCCTGCGTGAACACGGCCAGGCTCCGGCGCGGTATAAGCGCCGCCCCGATTAAAAAGAGTGCGCAAGCCCACATGACGGCGCGCCATGGCAGGCCATAAGCCAGCGCCAGCCCCGAAACGATCGCGGCAAAGA
Source organism: Hyphomicrobiales bacterium (assembly GCA_003153975.1). Classification (GTDB taxonomy): domain Bacteria; phylum Pseudomonadota; class Alphaproteobacteria; order Rhizobiales; family Rhodomicrobiaceae; genus Rhodomicrobium. The sequence goes on along the minus strand of PMBZ01000188.1, from coordinate 3,982 downwards.
GGAGAATCAGCCGGCGGCGCGAGGAGAGCCTGGTCAGCGCGCCTTCCTCAGGTGCGTCCTGGCTTTCCTCCACCCAGGCGGGCTCCGCCGGGACGCCGGAACCCCCGCTATCCGGCAGACCGCGCGCTGCCGGCCCGTCATTAAAGCTGTTAAGCATGGTCCAATGTCGTCGCCCCGCGGACACTTGCCCGCCCGGGAATTGTTGCATCAAAGCGCAACGATACCATGCCTGTGCGACAGTTTCTCGACAGCGGAACCTCAAGCTTAACGCAAGCCGCGCGTTTAGAGCGGCTCGCGGCTCAATCCCGCCGCACCGATCTCCTTGAGATAGCTCTCCCAGACTTCGGCCTTCCGGCATGCCAGATCGTAAAGATAAGGCCAAGTGAACAGGCCCGTATCGTGGCCATCGCTAAACACGAGCTTCACCGCGTAGTTTCCAACGGGCTCGATCTCCTGAATTGTGACATGGCACTTGCCTGAAACAAGCTTGCGCCCGGCTGGCGAATGTCCCTGAACCTCCGCGCTCGGGCTCGTCACGCGTAGAAGCTCGGCAGGCAGGCTCTCCGCAATACCGCTCGTAAACGCCACGCGCAGCTCGGTTTTCTCCGGATTGAGCCGCAGCTCGGAGGGCCACGTTTCCTGTTCGGCTTGTTGTGTCATTTCGGTCTCCCCAATGCTTTGCATTCCGCCGCGATCCGGCTTCCGTTCCAGTTGTATAGTCTCGTCTACGTTTTTTCGCCGCAATTATGCCCAATACAAATAGGCGAAGGCCGGAGCTGCTTGCAACCGGCGTTTGTAATTTGTTAATTGGATGCGTTAGAGTCCCATGCCCAGAATTCAGATGTCACGTGGCGAGCGTGCCTCGCTTGAGATGATCGTGAAACGTCCGTGCCTCGTAACTGACATTCCTGGCGAGCATGCCGAAAAGCTCCTGAATTATGGCCTCATTAAGCGCGAAGTGATGCTCCTTCATGCCACGGCGCTGGGCCAGGTCGAGACCCTGCGGCAAAGGTTCAAGGGCATCGAGTACGGAATGCCGCTGACCGCCAAGGCCCTTTAGAGGCTTACGCGCTTTTTTTCCTTCCGTTGCAAAACCTCACTAGCCGTTAAGGCCGCCGTGCTTATAGTTTGATCCGGGGCGGAATGCCGGGAACGCGAGGCGTACCGCCGGGGCTTTCACAATCTGCGTAAGCGGGAGATTATTTATGGGTTCTCGGCTCCTTTTGGGCGCGGCAATGGTGTTCGCTGCCTTCGCATTTCCGGTTGCCAGCCAAGCCGCCGATGCTGGCGGCGCGCATGCGAAAAAGCACCACGGCATGCACCATCATCGCTACTGCTGCCAACACGTGGGCGGCCACCGCTACTGGTACCAGAACGACTCCTTCCCGTTCAATCCTCAGAACAGCGCCCCTGGGCACTACAACAACCAATCCTTCTGGGAACGGGTTGAGACCCAGCGCAACTACCCCCTCGGCTATTAGCCCCAGCTCCCCGCTTCTATAGAGGCTTCGCGGCGGCGCCGGGTTTCGCCCGGCGCGCTCCCGTCGCATCGTCGTTCCCGCGCGGGCGGGAATCCATTTCCGCTGCCGCGACAAGCTTTTATATGGGTCCCCGCCTTCGCGGGGACGACGTTGCGGCTATGTGCCTAGCGCTTGAAGAGTGCGGGCACGCGCACCTTGCTCACCATCAGCGCGCTTGCCGCAAGAGCGATGGCGGCCATGACAAGGCAAGCCTGAGCGGGCGGAAGCGCCATATTGACCGCCGCATCGGCCACCGAAACCACGACCGCGGCCGCGGTGGATGGCAGGCCGCAGAACCACTTCTTGTCCTCGGGCGACTTCGCAAGCTTCGTTTGCACGTTGAAGCGAGCGAGCCGCAACCCTGTGGCCAGAACATAAATTCCCGCGATGAGCCAGCCTGGCCCACCCAGCAGGTGCAGACCCCGGTAATAGATGAGCATGGCCGGCGCGACCCCGAAATTCACGAAGTCGGCCAGGGAATCCAGCTCGGCTCCGATGGGGCTTTCCGCTCCCAGCAGGCGCGCGAGATAGCCGTCGGCCGTGTCCAGCACCACCGCGCCGAAAATCGCCGCTATTGCCCAGCCGAACTGCCCTTCCGCCGACAGGCGCAGCGCCGTCAGCCCGCAAAGCACAGCGCAGAGTGTCAGAATGTTGGGAAGCAGGAGCAAAGCATTCAGCGCGAAAGCACGATCCGCGCGGGCAGCAGCGGCAGCCACCGCCTCTGGAGGAGTTTCCCGCTCTTCGTTCATGAAGACCTGCCCCGTGCCATCCGGCACAAATTGCGGAAAAACATCGTACTCATAGGGCGTTCTATGGCCTTTTGCTCCAAACTAGGCGGGCGCGGAAAATCCGGCCGCCGCCTTCCGTTTCTGCTTTACTCCCTTTTCGTTTCGAATGGAAACGCAAACTAAGCCCCGCTAAATGCGCCGGAAAATGCGGCTGGGCTCCTGCGATTCCAAATCCGCGAGAACAGTCTCGCCCGCGATCGTGCGCTGGCCTTCGCCAGCCAGAATGGAGACCGAGGGCGGAAGATAGATATCCACGCGGCTGCCGAAGCGGATGAGCCCCACCCGCTGGCCGGCCGAGAGGCTGTCGCCCTGACCTACCTCCGGCACGATCCGGCGCGCAACGGTGCCCGCGACCAGAACCGCACCGATGTGCTGCGCGTCCTTGGTCTCGATCACAAAGCCCTGATACTCGTTCTTGGCAGGAGCATCCGGCGAGGCCGCGTTCAGGAATTCCCCAGGCCGGTAAACGGAGGCCTCGATGCGGCCTGCCACCGGCGTGCGGATGACGTGAACGTCCAGCACGGTCAGGAAGATCGAGATGCGCGTCTTGGGATCGCTTCCAAGCCCAAGCTCCGACGGCGGCGTCACCGTTCCCACGCTAATGATGCTGCCGTCGGCTGGAGCAAGTACAAGTCCATCCCTTGCGGGAACCATCCGTTCAGGATCCCGGAAGAAAAAGACCAATGCCGCCGTCACGAAGACGAAAATTAAACCCAGGATTGTTGAAATAAGAAATGCAACCACGGTTGCGGCGGCAGCGGCGGCGACGAACTTGTAGCCATCTTTGTGAATGGGCGAAAACAATGCGAGGGTTTGCGAAAAAGCGTTGGCGTCGGACACTATATTCCTCACAGGGGCTGTCGAAAAAGCGCGGAATCTGGCGGTTGCCGTTTGTGCGGGTCACAGCGCAGCCCTAATGTGTCATCAAATTGACGGGGCAATGTAAATCCCGCACATGGTCCCTGCGAAGAACCCGGCCGCGCCGCTTACCGAAGGAGAGTTTTAATGTACCGGAAAATGGCCGCAACTCTTATCGTCGCATTTGCAACGCTTTCGGTGGCGAAGGCCGAGGATACCACAAAGCTCGCCCTTACGGTCCCGGCGGAAGTGACCGAGGTTGCCACCGCGGGCTCGTGGGCGGACGGCGACATTAGCGGTGTGTTCCGTGCAATCGTGCTTACCACGCCCTCGGGCGATACGACGCAGGCGCACATGGTCGTGCAACTCATGACCCTGGGCTCGGATGGCAGCCCGAACAAGGTCCATAAGTCCGCCGTGGTCGGTAAAATCGACGACAAGAAATTGCCGAACGCCTTCCTGGCCGTCGAAGAGGACGGGACCGAGAACGAGGTGACCTGGCGGGTCACCACTTACGACAGCAACTCGAACGCGGATGTCGGTGCGCTCGTGACCATCAACGCCAAGGGCGAGGTCATCGTGAAGGACGCACCGAAGGAAGAGGACACCGCCGCGCAGCAGGGTGGAGAGAAGAAGAATTAGCCGCTCTGTGAGAGTGGCACGGCTACGGTAACTATCGGCGGAATCTCCCCTCACCCTGTCCCTCCCCATGGGAGAGGAGGACGCCCTCTCAACGGGCACGCCCGGACTCCCTCTCCCATGGGGAGAGGGCTGGGGTGAGGGGCGGAACCTTAGAGTCTGTCCGAAATCATTTTG
>PMBZ01000150.1 GCA_003153975.1 Hyphomicrobiales bacterium | reverse complement strand
GATAATGACATCCGAAGTCACCGCCTCAACCTGTTCGCTGTAGCGGTTTCTGTACAGCGTCAGCAGCGCCTCTTGGGTCTCATCGGAAGTGGTGCATAATGCGTCGGTCGCGACCACGACGCGGTAGCCGCGGTCGACAGCCCCAAGCACCGTGCTTAGCACGCGAACGCCCGTAACAATAATCGTATCCACCGATCGCTCCCTAAGCCGTATATCCAGCTCCGGCCAGTGCCACGGCGAATAAACCCGCTTGTCGATAACGGCCGCCGGCGGGGCGAACTCCGCCAATTGGGGAATCAGGCCAACCATCTCCTGCCCGACTTTCTCGATGGTTAAGCCGGACCAGCGTTCATAATAGCGTTGCCAGGCGCCTGGGCGTTCCTCGGGATGGCGGGGAGGAATGAAGCGCGTGAAGAAAGTACGTTCCGGGTAGGCCGAAACGAGCCAGTGGGCCACGGGAAGAACATGCTGCATGCAGGGTCTCTTCCATTCCGTGTCCTCGGCAAAAAGTCTCTGCATATCGGCGCAGACATGCGCGCAACTCGGCCCAAGAGGCCCATAGCGCAAAGCGTTCCGTTTCGGCATGGTGCACCTCCCAGTTCGCCCTCTAGCAACACGGAAAGGCGGAAACTGGGAGCAAGCATGTTTGGCCGGCCCGTATAGGGTGCCGCGGCCTGCTCCGGAAGCTCCAGTTTCCGTGGCGGGACCTTTACAGCATACGCCAAGATTTCGTTAAATAAACCCTCTTTTCATTTAAGGCAGTATCGTGTTTAATATAGATATCGTTAATGCAGGAAGCCCGTGTTTTCTGCGCGCGGGTTCTTACGGTTTAGCGCGTGTTCCTGACGTTGGATGCCGCCAAGTCCGGCACTCGCAGGGAAGAGTTGCTGGTGCCGCAGGCGCAGCTTCACAAGATGTATGTGCTGCGGCGCATACTCAATCCGATGGGGCCGATGGACGGTGCGGCGGGGTAGACGGGAAGCTACGTGGGTTTAACATCAACGCGAGGCGGCCTTTGGCCGCCTCAGCGATTCATGGAGGGCTTGCAAGCGGCCCGTGGATTGCTTGTGGTTGCGTATTTGAGACACGTCCGAGTAGGTACGTAACCAATTATAATATGAGCTAGTGATTGATTCGCCTGTAGGACCTACCAGGAGGCAGGCGGCCGCTTATCCAACACTAGGCAACGACAATGAACCCGAAGGCTTTCGTTTCTTACAGCTGGACCTCACCTGAGCATGAAAACTGGGTGCTAAAGTTCTCGACCGAGCTTCGGGAGGTTGGCGTTGATGTGAAGCTCGACAAATGGGACCTAAGGGAAGGGCACGACGCCATCGCTTTCATGGAGCAGATGGTTACCAATCCCGAAATAACAAAAGTCATCCTTGTCTGTGATCGCAAGTACGCGGAGAAGACTGACGGACGTGTTGGCGGTGTAGGCACTGAAGCGCAAATCATTTCTCCAGCCATCTATGTGAGGGCCGACCAGAACAAATTCGTTGCCGTCACGACGGAAATCGGGCCGGATGGGAAGCCTTTCCTACCGACCTACTACAAGGGTCGCATCTACGTAGATCTAAGCGGCGATGAGGTTTACGGGCCGAACTTCGAGAAGCTTGTCCGTTGGATTTACGACAAGCCTATGGACGTGAAGCCCGCCCTGGGTAAGGCCCCTTCGTTTCTCACAGAGGATGAGAGACCAAGGCTGGCCAACGCCGCACTTCATCGCCGCTGCCTCGATGCGATCAGGAATGCCAAGCCCTACGCGAAGGGCGCCGTCGACGAATTTCTCGACTCTTGCATCGCCGGGCTTGAGGCGTTTCGCATTTCGACCAACGGCGAAAACGACTTCGATGAGAAGGTGGTTAGGTATATTGATGACTTCCTGCCGCATCGAGCGCAGATAGTTGAGATATTCGTTGCGCTAGCGCAATACCGCGACGCCCCGGAGACCTACCAACAGCTCCACCGTTTCTTCGAGCAGCTACTGCCTTTTATGGATGTTCCTGAGGGAATGCATCAATGGCACGACGGGGATTTCGATAATTTCAAGTTCATCGTGGATGAGTTGTTTCTCCACCTCATAGCGATTCTGCTAAGATACGGATGCTTTGAGTTCGCTGCGCACATGATGCGCCAGCCATATTACCTTCGAAAAAGCGCTCGCAGCGGAAGTAGTGCTGTCGTTTCCTTCACAAGGTTCCGGCAGTCTCTGAGTTCATTGGAGCACCGTAAGTCGCGAATCAAGCTCAATCGGCTTTCACTTCACGCCGACCTTTTGGAGATGCGCTCGCATGCGTCCGGCGTCGACATGCTAAGCCTCATGCAGGCGGATTTCTTGCTTTTTATCCGTGCTGCGCTGGGGGCTTTGCGTGGTGCAGATAACCATTGGGACAATCAATGGTTACCAGAAACCCTCGTCTACTACGTAGGAGGCAGTGGGCCGTTCGAGATTTTCGCTCGCGCCCGCTCGACAAAATATTTCGCTAATATCGCTGTGCTCCTCGACATAAATGGCAAGCATGATTTGGATGCTGTGCTACAAGCGTTCCAGTCACAGACGCTTTATTCCCCAAAATGGGGATTTCGTGGAATTAACCCCTTTGAATTGTTAGGCTTCGACAAGCTTTCAACAATACCGTGAAGGTCGTCCATATCCTGAAAGGCAGCCGCAATTGAATGAGGTCGGTTCTGGACGCTGGTCTTAGCTTAGGAATACCGCGAGGTAGAGCGATGGAACCAACAGAACAGGCGCGGCAGGCCATCGAGGAGATGGTGCATCGGGAGACCCGCGCTTGGGACCGCCAAGACGCGGCTGCCCTGGTTGAGCTTTTCCATCCCGACATGGTCTGGCCCTGGCCGCCCACGGACAAAGACCACGACCCTGCTTCCTGGGTTTTCGTCATGGGGCGCTTCGACCGGGAGCGCTGGACGTGGGGCTGGCAGGGGCTGTTCGCGACGCACCGCCTGGTCCACAACAGGCGCGAGATCGCCAAGATCGTTGTGACGGACGAGGCGGACGGCGGGTTCGCGGCGGTCGACGTGGATACGCTGTGGCGCGACGGGCAGGGCCGGGAGAGCCATTGGCGCGGGCGCGCGTGCAAGGTTTACACGCGGATGGCCGGCGGCGAGTGGAAGCGGATCATGCACACAGGTTTGCTGGCGCATTGAGGGCGCGGCGCCGGAATCAATTTCTGTTGCGGGAACAAGCTCTTATATAGGCGCTAGCTCCCGCTGGGAGGGGCGCTGCGGACCCGCGTATTGGTAAGCAAGGAACGAAAAAGCAACCCTGAAGTTGCCGTTTTCAATACTTGTTGACAGGCGGCGGGAGAGTGCTACTATTACATCAACTTGCAGAAGCAAGCTTCAAGCAAGTAACGCTACCAGATCAGTTCCTCTTGGCGAACTCTTCAAACATCGCCCGTTGTTTGGCGGTCATATAGAAGGCTCGGGTTGGTTACCGGGCGCGAACGGCAGTGGATCAAAGGCCACGTGCTGTGTTGTTGGCGTTATTGTGAAAAGAACAAAACAGGAACATTGCTTAAGTAAATTTTCAAGAGAGCGTTTGCAAGTGCCGGACAAAGGCTGGCTCCCAGTCTGGGGAGGCATCGCGGAATGGGTACCGGGAAGGGCAGGTGCTGAAAACGCTCCAACCGTAGGTACGTTTACAATTTTACACACCAAGCCTAGACGTAGCCGCCTTTGGGAACGAACGAAAGCTTAGTTCATGTCCATGGCTGCTGCTCCTGTGCCATTGAAACGGCACAGCTATCCTGTCTGGCTTTCTGCTTTTGCATTGGCTGTTTTGGGAGCACTTGCCTATTCGCTGATGCTGGCTGAGCCCTATCTTGACGTGTATCTTTCGCTGCAGCGCGCCGAGGCGGCGTACGAAAGGGGCGACCGGGCCATGGCCGAGGCCCAATATACGGAAGTGCTCACCGCGTTTCCGTCCTCAGAGCGGGGGCATATCGGCATCGCCATCGTGCTGCTCTCGCATGCTTCCGAAGCCAAGCAGCTCGCCGGGTTCAATCATCTTACCGGAATAAAGCTCAACAATTCCGACTATCAGCGGATTTTGAAGGTCATTCCGGAGAAATACCGTGGAAACTTCAGGAGCGTGAAGAAATGATTGTCCTTCCTGGGTTTCTGATTGCGATTCTGACCTTTCCTGGGATTATCGTCCATGAGGCCGCACACAGGTTTTTCTGCGATATTGCGCGCGTCCCTGTCTATGAGGTTTGCTATTTCCGTATTAACGGTCCGCAAGGCTATGTGATACACGGGCCAACGGACCGGCTGGGGGCACATTTTCTGATTTCCATCGGGCCGCTTATCGTCAATTCGCTGCTCTGTGCCGTTCTTTGTTTTGTGCCTCTGGTTGCGTTCAAGCTCGATGTTAGCCAGACCCCAGCCGTGTTCATTTTCTTGCTTTGGCTGGGCGTTTCAATTGGCATGCATGCGTTTCCAAGCACGCAGGATGTGCAAAGCTTTTCCGCGGCGGTGAAGCGCGGCAGTGGCCGGAGCCCGCTATTGCTAATTGCAAAGCTGTTCCAGATTGTGGTGGTGGTGGCCAACGCGCTGCGTGTTATCTGGTTCGATTTGATCTATGCGGTCGCTTTGGCGCATGTGCCGCTGCTCCTCTTAGCCGGCACGGTTCAATGAAATAGGCTTGGGACTTGGCTTTGGCGGCCATGACGAGCGGTGCTTGCAGAGGTGAACAAATCGTTCATTTTGCATAGGCGGCTATTATGGTTAATGTGCCCTTGGTTAATTCGAAAATTGCATGTGTGTCACATGTGTATTTCTGTGAATTTTTTCGTTTTTTCGCTCGATTTATGCGTTTCAAAATAGCCGTTAAACATAGTTGCAGGTTGCCAATTAACCAGAACTTGGTCTGGGTTGCCTGTGTATTTTCGTTGTAAATCAATTATATGGCCAGCTTAATGGTTGCTCAAGACATTTCTGCTATATTGTTTTAAATCGAAAGGTGCTCTTTTTGTCCCCAAATGGGCTGGAAGCGCACCAAACCGCGTTAATTTTGTGAGCGTATCGAAGCCATGACGGTACCGGATTACCGTTTGCACCCAATAAGGCTGGATGTTTACCCAGGCATTATGGACCAGCTCAGCTGGACTGGTAGCACCAGCCTGGGCGATGCCGGCTCTTTCGAGGGGGTATTGCAGTATCTGGCGTGCAAATTAGGTGTGGCCCCGTGCCTTGGTAGCCGTCGCTACCAAGGGGATCGAAAAATTCCACCTCGATGTCTTCACCGGCAACAGCAAAGGTTTGCACTTCTGGCGGGCCATCGGCTGGCATGAGCGGAGCAAACTTAAGCGGCAGGTGGCAGCAATTGCTAAAACAAGCCGTGGCGGAACTTCAAGGGGTCTCTCTCCCCTCAGGGGAGAGAGACAGAGTAAAGGCAGACTTCTTAAATCGGCGAAGCCGCAACCTGCACGCCGGCGTGGCGGTCTTCCTTCAGCTTTTCCTTTAGCTGCCCAGGCTCAGTAAGGGGCATCGAGCAGTGCTGGCCGAAGCAGACATAGGCCGTGATCTTTCCATCCACTTGGGTTTTTCCGGCTGCGGGCGATGCTGCAGGGATCGCTTCGCCACTGGCCACCCATTGGACAATCGCATTGGGCACCGAGACCTCGGCAAGTGCCCTGTGCCAGGGCATTGCATCTTGGGATGCCTTGTCGCCCGCCATGACGATGTGCTGCGGGGAGATCAAGGTCAGTGTGCCGGACAGCAGCCCGGTGAATGCAATGGCTGCCGTTTGAACCGCTCCTTGGAATGCACCCAGAAGCCCATCGGCCCGGTTCAGATAGGCGATATCGCCAGTGAGGGCATAGAGGTCCGCCAGGTTCTGCAGCATGGTGGCGTTCGGGTTCGGGGTCGCATCGTCGCTCGCCGAAAGCGGCCGCACCACGAGGTCGGCAGTGTCGTCGGCCGCAAGGAAGTAGCCGCCACCGTCCGCGCCATAGTGCTGGTTCATGACGGCGGTCCAACTCGTGGCATCGTCGAGATAGCGCTTCTCGCCTGCGATCAGGTGAAGAGCCAGGGCCGCCGAAATCATGTTGGCGTAGCCCGCCGAGGTTGCTGGCGCCTTGAGCTTGTCCTGCCGGAAGGAATGGAACAGGCGGCCATCCACGAACATCCTGCTTTGGACGAAAGCATAGGCTTTGGCTGCAAGCTCAACCCATTCCAGGCAGCGGAAGGCGTCGCCGGCCTTGGCGATGGCTCGGATGGCAAGGCCGTTCCAGTCGGCCAACACCTTGTCGTCCCAGCCGGGCTTCGTGCGCTTTTCACGGACCTCGAAGAGCTTCTTCAGGCATCCGTCGAGCGCCTGCTCTTCCGCCCGGTTAAGAAGTGCCAGTGCATTGAGGCGGTTGAGGATGGTCTTGCCTTCCCAGTTGCCGCCTTCGGCTACGTCGTAGACCTGGGCGAAGATCGCCGCCTGCTCGCCATGCCCCAGCACGCTCGTGATTTCCTGGGCGGTCCAGACGTAGAACTTGCCTTCTTCTCCTTCGGAGTCTGCATCGTAGGAGGCAGCCAAGCCGCCACCTGGAACGATCATATCCCGCTCGATCCAGCCGATGGTTTCAGCAACACGGGCCTTCAGCCGGTCCGATTGCGTCTCCTTCCAGACCTCGGTCATCAGCTCGATCAGGAGCGCGTTGTCGTAGAGCATCTTCTCGAAATGCGGAACAAGCCAGCGCTCGTCGACCGAATAGCGCGAGAAGCCACCGCCAACATGGTCGTAGATGCCGCCCTGACAGATATGCAGGAGCGTATTTTTCACCTCCTCGATGCAGGTGATAAGGCCATACCGGAGGCCTGCCTTCCAAAGGAAGTGGAAGATGGCGGTGTTCGGGAATTTGGGGGCGCCACGCAAGCCACCATTGGTTGGGTCGATGGCGCCAATGAACTTGGCGGCGACGGCGGCGAGTTGCTCCTCGGAGAATTCAGGGGCTACACCATAATTGAGCCGGGGCGTCAGCCTGGATTTGAGGAAGGCGGTATTCTGCTTGATGGTTTCCTGCTCGCTGGCGTAGACACGGGCGACATTCTCAAGCACCTGCTTGAAACTGGGGCGGCCATAACGTGGCTCCGGCGGGAAATAGGTGCCACCGAAAAACGGCATCCCGTCGGGCAGAAGGAACATGGTCAGGGGCCAGCCGCCCTGCTCGCCAAGCTCCTGGAGTGCTGTCATATAGAGCGTGTCGACATCGGGCCGCTCCTCACGGTCGACCTTGATGTTCACGAACAGGGTGTTCATGAGAGCNNCTGTCGAGCCGCTGCGCCTCCGCGAAGGCTTCCTGGCACCAGGGCCACCAATGTACGGGATTGTCCTTGTGCTGCTGGAGGTAGGGGCTAGTTTCTTCACTCAAACGGTTTGACGCCATGAGGCAACCTTCAGTCCCATGCAATAGTGAGGATAGTGCTGGCGGCACGAAAATGGCCGCTGCAATTATAGGTCTTTTTAGGCATGTGTGCCCTGTAGCCAATGGTACAAGATTTTGGGGTTGGAAAACAACGTTATGACTATCTTTGCGCTGTCGAGTGCACCGGGGCGGGCCGGCGTCGCCGTCATAAGGGTTTCAGGCAAGGCTGCACGTGGGGTGCTGGAGGCTTTGTGCAAAGGCGGGGTGCCCGCACCGCGGATGGCCACGGTCAGAGATCTGCATGACCCGAAGAGCGGACAGATTTTGGACCAAGCCTTGGTGCTTTGGTTCCCTGGACCGGCAAGCTTCACGGGCGAGGATGTTGCAGAGCTTCATGTGCATGGCGGGCGTGCCGTGGTTGCCGGTGTGCTCGATGCGCTTGGCGGCTTGGGCCTGAGGATGGCTGAGCGGGGGGAATTTACACGGCGTGCCTTTGAAAACGGCAAGCTCGATCTGACGGAGGCAGAGGGCCTGGCCGACCTGATCCATGCCGATACGGCCGCACAACGGAGCCAGGCGCTCTCGCAATTGAGTGGGGGGCTGTGGGAGCGCTACGAGGCTTGGCGTTCATCGCTCTTGCGGGCAATGGCGTATGTGGAAGCGAGCCTCGACTTTTCAGATGAGGGAGATATTGCCGAGGGGGCTTTCAACGAGGCGCTGCCCTTGGTTCGGGCACTTGCAGCCGAGCTGGACCAGGCACTGGCCGATGGCCGGCGGGGCGAGATGGTCCGGGAAGGCATCCAGGTCGCCATCGTGGGAGCACCGAACGTTGGCAAGTCGAGCCTGTTGAATGCGTTCGCTGGCCGCGAGGCAGCCATCGTTTTCGACGAGCCAGGCACGACCCGGGACATTATAGAAGTAGCGCTCGATCTCGACGGCTTTCCCTTCGTCCTGCATGACACCGCCGGTCTCCGCGATGCCCCAGGTCCGGTCGAACGGGAAGGCGTCCGGCGGGCACTTGCAGCCGCAGCGGATGCCGATGTGGTGCTGGCTATGCTCGACGCCTCAACCCCTCACCCTGCCCCTCTCCCTTTGGAAGAGAAAGCGGTGTTGCATCTGCCAGGCTCAATTCAGGCGTTCCTTCTCCCAGGGGGAGAAGGACAGGATGAGGGAAGCAAGGCTCAGAGCAGGGCAGTGATCGCTGTACTGAACAAGGCCGATCTCCTGCCGTCACCCTTGGCTCTACACCCTGGAGTAATCCAAATTTCAGCAAAAACCGGCGAAGGGCTGAACGAACTGAAAGCTAGACTCGTCTCTTTTGCACGGGAGAATTTCGGCGCCACTGAAACTCCGCTCATCACACGGGCTCGCCATCGCCAGGAAATCGAGCGGGCTCGTGCCGCCTTGGCATGCTTCCTCACCTGTGCAGGGGCCAGCGATCACCCCGAGCTTGCCGCCGAGCATTTGCATGAAGCTGCCGATGCACTGGGCTGGCTGACAGGGCGGCTCGATGTGGAGGAGGTTCTTGGTCAGATCTTCTCGGAGTTCTGCATCGGAAAGTAAAGATTCCGTTTCACATGAAACAGCGCAGCGGGAGGCACCTGAGGTTAACTAGAGCGGTGAGGCGAACGGGTTTTCAAAGCTCCACCCGCCTTCCAGAACCCAATGTGCTGCACGATGCATGGCGGCACCGAGGGCTGTGTGGCTTGGCTTTCTCTCTTCCATCCGCACCGTTTAGCGATCCTCCAGCGCATCAGCTACAACGAGGCGCCGCCCCAGTGGAGAAAGAGGCCGATGTCGCCCATGAAGCCACCAGGGAAGTCCAGGACACGGGCGATCAGGTGGAAGCCCAGCGGCTTCAGCTCCCGCTCATAGCGCAAGTAGGTTTCCGCCGCTTCGCCTCTCAACGTGGAAGGCCAATTGGGTTCCGGCACATTGATCGAGCGGCCGCCATCGCTGCATAGCTTGGCCGGGAAGCGCAGCACTAGCAGCTCCGTCTCACCGTGAGCGGCTGCTTGCCGGGCCAAACCCAAAAGGTCCTGCCAGTGCTCATCCGAGATATGATGCTCGATGGCTTCCTGTATCATGTGGTTCAGGTTTCCTTCAGAGGCCCGCCGGGCAGCTTCCGCCTCCGCTGCCTTCTTTGACATGGCGGTTTCCACCAGCGAGCGGAATTCCGACGCCGTGATGGCCTTCTCCCTGGCTAGAGCTGTGGATTCCACAGGTCTTGCTTTTGGCTCGGCGTGGCCCTCTTGACTGGGGGTGTGGCTGCCCCAGTCGAAGAGGCCGCCATGATGTTCACGGGGTGCGGGAAATTGCACTGTGAGCGCACGGACGAGATCGGCACGGCTCACGATACCGACGAGATGGCCGTCCCTGACAACCGGAACCCGTTTTATGGAGTGCACCGTCAGAAGCTTTCCGATCTCCGAAACATCTGTGTGCTCGGTTACCGTCACCACCGGCGCCGACATGATATCCCGTGCGGTGCGCCTGTGGTCGCTCAAGGACGCCAGGAATTCGGGGGTCAGCGTTTTGCCCTCGGCCACTAAGCTCAGCCACCAATCGCGCCTGGCCTTGCGGTCCTCCTCGCTGAACCGCAACAGATCGCCCTCACTGACCATGCCAATAACGGTTCCGCCCTCGTCCACAACAGGGACGGCGCTAACGCTGTGCTTCAACAGCAGCTCGGCAATCGCTTGCATCGATGAATCCGGGCCAACCGTGACAATGGCGGTTGTCATAACATCGAAAGCATCCATGTCCTGCCCCTTCTCGGCTTTGTGCTGCGGCGAATGTAGATGAAAAAGCTCGCGTGGAGCTAATCTCAGGCCCCAACATTGCATAATGCCACACGTGAAATAGATCGTAGCGGGCGGCCCTCAGTGCCAGGGCTTACGTTGCAGGCCGCTTGGCTCTCTTCCAGCGGGCTACCGTGCAACACGCCCCAACGCCCATTTTTGGATAAATCGCCGCAGGTGTTTGGCCAACGGCAGGGCTGCCGCAAGGCCTATGAATAGGTGTATGGTTTGTCCTTACTCTGCCTAATCGCCATTGGGCAGGCACCCACGGAATTGGATATGGTCGAATTCATTCTCATGCTCATAGGTGCAACTGTCGTAGGGTTTGTTTTCTTGCCGGCCTCACCCAATAAGGGAGAGCCGCCAAAGGTGAAATGCCCCAAGTGCACCACCGGAAGCACCATTAGCGACATCGCCTGTCCGAACTGTGGGAGTAAGGCGTTCAAACTAGGCTCGCCAGAATGCCCCAAGTGCAAGATGGATCAACCGAAGCGGCCTTGCCCCAAGTGCGGCTGCGATCTTGTGGCACTCTTGAAGTAGGTGAAGTTGTAGGAAGCCCATTCACTTGCTTTGACTCCACGTGCACCCGTACACATATTGCGGGCTTATGGAGGCTGGATTGGATCGGGCTATTTTCGATGTCATCGTGGTTGGAGCTGGGCATGCGGGCTGCGAGGCAGCGGCTGCGGCGGCACGCATGGGTGCACACACGGCACTGGTCACACATAAGTTCGAGACCATCGGCGAGATGTCGTGCAATCCGGCCATCGGCGGACTCGGCAAGGGCCACCTCGTGCGCGAGATCGATGCGCTCGACGGGCTGATGGGCCGCGTGATCGACCAGGCCGGCATCCAATTCCGGATGCTGAACCGTTCGAAGGGGCCGGCTGTGCAAGGGCCACGCGCTCAGGCCGATCGCAAGCTGTACCGCCAGCATATGCAGGCCGCTATCCGCGAGCAGGCCAATCTTGAGGTGATTACCGAGCCGGTGGAAGATTTGCTGGTGAAGGACGGTGCGGCGGCGGGCGTGGTCACGGCCAGCGGTCAGGAGTTGCGTGCGGGTGCCGTGGTCATCACCGCCGGAACATTCCTCGACGGCCTGATCCACATGGGCGAGACACGCATTCCGGCGGGCCGGGTGGGTGAGGAGCCTGCAATAGCCCTGAGCAAGTGCCTATACGGCCTGGGCCTTCGCATGGGCCGGCTCAAGACCGGCACGCCGGCACGCCTCGATGGCCACACCATCGACTATTCCCGGCTCGAAGCACAGCCAGGCGATGAGCCGCCAGTGCCGTTCTCCTTCTTAAGCGAACGCATCGAAACACCGCAGATCGCCTGCCACATCACGGCCACCACCCAGGAAACCCACGCGATCATCGCCGCCAACATCCATCGTGCACCGATGTATTCCGGCCAGATCGCGAGCATTGGCCCGCGCTATTGCCCCTCCATCGAGGACAAGGTTGTCCGCTTCAAGGATCGTGGCAGTCACCAGATTTTCCTGGAGCCGGAAGGCCTGGACGATCACACTGTCTATCCGAACGGCATCTCCACCTCGCTGCCTGAAGATGTGCAGCGGGCGTTCTTGAAGACCATCCCCGGCCTTGAGAATGCGGCCATGATCCGGCCCGGCTATGCTATCGAGTACGATTATGTGGACCCGCGCGAGCTTCTGCCCACGCTCGAAGCAAAGCAGGTTCCAGGGCTGTTCATGGCTGGGCAGATCAACGGAACGACGGGCTACGAGGAAGCGGCTGGGCAGGGCGTGGTTGCCGGCGTGAACGCGGCACTGAAGGCTGGCGGTGGGCAGGCGGATTTCACGGTCTCCCGTACCGAAGCCTATATCGGCGTCATGATCGATGACTTGGTGACCCGTGGTGTGTCCGAGCCCTACCGCATGTTCACGAGCCGGGCCGAATACCGGCTCCGCCTTCGTGCGGACAACGCGGACGAGCGGCTGACGCCGCTTGGCATGCACGCCGGTTGCATCGGTTCCAGGCGTGCGGCGGTGTTTACGGGCAAGGCAGAGGCGCTTGCTTCGGCACGTGTACAGCTGGAAGGGCTGACACTGACACCGGACGAGGCGGCGGCTCATGGCATCGCGCTCAATCGCGACGGCCGGCGCCGTTCCGCGTTCGATCTGCTTGCCTTCCCCAATATGAGCGTGGCTGCGCTTGCAAGTGTCTGGCCCGAGCTGGCGGCAATCCCTCACGCCACGGCTGAGCGCCTTCAGGTGGATGCACGCTACGCTGTCTACATGGACCGGCAGGAGGCCGGCATCGCCGCCTTCAAGAAGGATGAGGCCGTCGCCATCCCTGCCACGCTGGATTTTGCCGCCATATCGGGCCTTTCGAACGAAATCCGGCAAAAGCTCGAACGTCACCGGCCCGCCACGCTCGCCCAGGCCTCCCGCATCGATGGCATCACGCCTGCCGCGCTCATGCTCGTGCTGGCGCACATTCGCAAGGCGAGCCGTGCCGCCTGAGCTTTGTAAGGCTCCAGGATGTGCAAGCGGACATCCGCTGACGGGCCAGGCAGCTCAAAGGGCATCGCAATTCACCGCCAAATCCAGCAAGATGCTGCCAAGTCCATCCATTTCATATGAAATATGCCTTAAATGCTCCCCAGAGCTGCCCCCATTTTGCACCGCACGAGATTGTGAGCCGCCCCTGGAACGCCTCCAATTCGCTTGAATTTCTCCAAAGATTCTTGTCTACATGGCGCCGCCTGGGACGGGTGAAGCTCTAGGCGCCGCCTGCTATGGCGGTTTGGCTGCTACTTGGGAGGTAGACTGCCCAGGTGTTCGATTTGGAGGTTTCGCATATGACGTTAAAATGGTTTCGACTGCTGCTGCCCATCGCGGCAATGACTATCTTTCCGGCCCTGTCTCAAGCTCAGTCCCTGTGCGATCCGGGCGGGATGGAGCAGGAGATGGAGCTTCGCAAACAGCTTCCGGCTGCTTGCCAAAAGGAGCGGCTGCAGGCTTCTGGCCGTGTAAGCTTCAATATCATCAACAGTGCAGAGAAAATAGCAAACGAGGCTTGGCGGCGCGAAGCGGTGACCAAGTACGGCGAGCGCTTTGCCGATCCCAAGTACATGGCGTGCAGAAAGGTGCTGTGCGTGCGCGGCTCGATCGCCGGGACGCATCGCTGCACGATTGCCGGTTTCCCCTGTGCTGCTGACATGACCGATGTCGATAAGGGCATCATCAAGCGGGTTGAGACCAGCCAGAGCTTGGAATCGCCCTATGGCGCGAATGCCGAGGGATCGGCCGATCTTCAGAGTGCATATGGTGGATATCATGCCCGTGCCGAAGAGACCGAGCTTGACGAAGAAGGCGTCAAGCGTCTCCAGGAAATGCTGGGTGTTAATGCCGATGGCGAATTCGGACCGGAGTCCTACCGTGCGCTCCGCGACTTCCGCCGCAGCGCCGGGCTTCGTTTGGATGGCCCGCCTTCCCGCGCCGACCTGGACAAGATCGGGCATGGCGAACGCAGAAGGTGGGGCCGCTAGGGCTCTGCCGGGCGTAAGCCACTCCTCATTGTCGATTTGAGGCTACTTTGTCGCCGGAGCGCCAGCCGCTCCGGCGATTTTTCGTTCTATAATCGTCCGCCAGGTTGCGATTTGGACGAGGAGGCAAAAACATTTGCAAAGGCCAGCGAAGATCGAGACTGCGGCGGATTTCGCCCGCACATTCTCAGTTTCACATGAAACGGTGGAAAAACTGGAACTCTACGAGCGCCTCCTGATTAAGTGGCAGAAGGCTGTAAACCTAGTGGCTCCGGCCACGATTTCCCTACTGTGGCAACGCCATTTCGCGGATTCCGCCCAGCTGGTAAAGCTTGCCCCAGGCGCCAAAACCTGGGTGGACCTCGGATCGGGTGGGGGATTCCCTGCGCTGGTAATTGCTATTATGCTTGCGAATCAGAGAGAGTGCGAGGTGCACCTCATCGAGAGCAACGCACGCAAGTGTGCATTTCTCTCCGAGGTGGCACGGCAGACAGGGGCACCGGCCCATGTTCACAACATGCGCATTGCAGATGCCGCGGCTAAGGGCGTGGCACAGGCTGCCGATGTGGTGACAGCCAGGGCACTGGCACCATTGGATACGCTGATGGAGTTGGCCCTGCCGTTCTTCGGTGTTGCGTCAGTGGCGTTGTTTTTGAAAGGCCGTGAGGCCGGAGTCGAAGTCGCCGATGCCCGGAAACGCTGGATTTTCGATTTGAAGATCCATCCCAGTATCAGCGGCACAGAGGGGCAGATTTTGGAGATCGGGAAACCGATGCTCAATCAGGGTGGCGAGCAGTGACGAATAGCGGCAGAGACCTTCGGGTGTTCGCGATCGCCAATCAAAAGGGCGGCGTGGGCAAGACGACGACAGCAATCAATCTTGGCACGGCCTTGGCGGCGGTTGGCGAGCGTGTGCTTGTGATCGACCTCGATCCGCAAGGCAATGCCAGCACGGGGCTTGGCGTGCCCGAAGAGGCACGGCACGTCTCGACCTATGATGTTCTGGCAGGCGCGGCAGCACTTGAGCAGGCCATGACACCCGCGGCGGTGCCAGGGCTCTATGTGGCGCCATCGACGCGGGATCTGGCCGGTCTTGAGCCCGAAATTTCGGCTGCGCCTAATCGCGCTTATTTCCTGCGGGATGCCATCAATTCCTTGAGGGCTTCCGAGCGGGACCGGCCTCCCCATGAGCGGCTTGGCTATGTCCTCATCGATTGCCCGCCGTCCCTTAGCATTCTGACGCTGAATGCACTGGCGGCATCCGATGCGGCGTTGGTCCCAGTGCAGTGCGAGTTCTTCGCACTCGAAGGAATCACACAGCTCAAGGAAACCATCGACTTCGTGCGGTCGAGCCTCAACCCGTCGCTCGAAATTCACGGCGTCGTGCTTACCATGCACGACAGCCGCACCAGGCTCTCGGACGAAGTGGCAACCGAGGTTCGCAGCTTTTTCGGGCAGAAGGTCTATGAGACGGTCATCCCGCGCAATGTCTCCGTTGCAGAGGCACCCTCACACGGTAAGCCACTGCTTTTGTACAATCATAAGAGCGCTGGCAGCCGGGCCTATATGGAACTTGCCGCCGAAATGATCGACCGGGAACGCACGGCTGTGGCAGCATAGGTTTGGCGTCATTGCGAGCCCTGACCTGCTGGTCAGGGCATGCCGCGTGAGGCCATCCGGTACCGTTCTCTTTTGCAGCACGGGAAGACCACAGCGGCCAAAGCTGTCTCTCGACAGCACCAATGTTGAATTTGTAAGTCTTTTCGAGCTGGAGAATCGAGATGGAAACACGTTCGGGCGCTCTCGCAATGGGACCATCCCCCGTCCAGAAAAACCGCTTGGGCCGGGGGCTTGCCTCGCTCATTGGGGATAGTGTGCAGGTGTCGGCTCCAGGGGCTCCCAGGGTGCTGCCGGCCAACGGCGAAACCCGCATGGTGCCGATAGACCGTGTGCGGGCGAGTGCCTTCAACCCGCGTAAGAACTTCGAGCTGACAGAGCGGGCAAAGGCCGAGCTGGAGGAACTGTCGGCTTCAATCCGTGAAAAGGGGTTGGTGCAGCCGATCCTCGTCCGGCCGCTTGAGGGCAATTACTACGAAATCGTGGCTGGCGAGCGCCGCTGGCGTGCGGCTCAGAAAGCTTCGCTTCATGTTGTGCCGGTTATTGTCCGGTCCCTTACAAACCAGGAAGCCCTTGAGCTGGCAATCATCGAGAACGTGCAGCGTTCCGACCTGAATGCGATCGAAGAAGCCAGCGGCTACCGTCAGCTTGTCGATCAGTACAGCTATACGCAGGACGAGCTTGGCCAGATCATCGGCAAGAGCCGCAGCCATCTCGCCAATACCATGCGGCTTCTGAAGCTGCCCGACATGGTGCAGGCACTGGTGCGTGACGGTTCGCTCAGTGCTGGGCACGCACGTGCCTTGGTGGGCCATGACGATGCCGAGGCACTGGCAAAGGAGATCGTGGCAAAAGGCCTGAACGTGCGCGAGGTGGAAGCACTGGTGATGGGCCGGAAGTCTGGCGGAAACCCGGCCGTGCCAAAAACGCCTGTGCAGAAAGACCCCGACACGCGGGCTGCAGAGCGCGAAATGTCCGATGCACTGGGCCTTTCGGTGGTTATCAATCCCGCTAGCGGTGAGGCCGGCGAGATCGTTGTGCGCTACAAAACCATGGAGCAGTTCGAGACGATCCACAAGGCGCTGCTCGTGCGTAAGCGTGGTTAGCATAAGTCTGCGGATTGCAAGGCCGGTGCTGCGGTTCCCCAGGGAACTTGCCGCCACCGGCCTTTTTTGCTTTTCTTGACTCACTGTAGGGGCCGTTGCGGCGCACTGGACAAGGGACGCGCGAATTGGCGGCAAATGCTATTCTTGTGCAGCACTAGGTGGGGTGTCCAAGCCAACCATGCCCGTCTCGCCGTCGAAGACCAGAACCTCGGCGTAGCGCGCCCAGTTGATGACCGTGTGCAGCGTGGTTTCAGCGTCCTCCTCCGGCATCTTGTCCTCAAGCTCGTCCTGGAAGCGGATGATGGACGCACGGCGGCTTGGCCGCTCTTCCAGGATATGCTTGATGTGTGCCGCCAGCGGAACGTAGGTCACGAGGTGCTGTGCAAATAGCGCCTTGCGCTCGTCGGTGCCGGCCTGGGCAAAGCGGCGGCCAGCCTCGGTCAATTGCAGATCGCCTTCGGCAAGCTCGGCGAAGCGAAGAAGTTGCAGCGTTTCCGCCGCGTGGAACAACTCGTCCACCTCCATTTGCACACGTTCGGCTAGCAGCGGCAGGTCGGCACGGCCGTCGAAGGGCGGTTCGGCCAGCGTTTCGACAAGGCCCGCCAGCGTGTTGGTCGAGACATGCGGCAGGCTCATGCTAATGCCGGTGCCAGGGAACAGACCTTCGCGTGCCGGAGCGGCTCTCGCCGTCATGCGGGCATAGATGTCATCCACGAGTGCGCGGAAGGCGGGGTCCACACGATTGCGGGGCTGTGGCAAATTCACCTTGATTTCCGCGATTACGCGGCCGGGATTGGACGAGAACACCAGAATGCGGTCGCTCAGGAGCACCGCTTCCTCGATGTTATGCGTTACCATCAGAATGCCGCGGATTGGCATGCGGCCTTCGCACCAGAGGTCGAGAAGGTCGGTGCGCAGCGTTTCCGCCGTGAGCACATCGAGCGCGGAAAAGGGTTCGTCCATCAGGAGCAGCTTGGGGTTCACCACGAGCGCGCGTGCGAGGCCGACGCGCTGGCGCATGCCGCCCGACAGCTCCTTCGGATAGGCGTTTTCGAAGCCGTCGAGGCCGATCAGGTCGATGGCGGCAAGGGCGCGCTTGCTGCGCTCATCCGCCGGCACGCCCTGCGCTTCGAGGCCCAGCTCCACATTCTCCTGGACCGTGAGCCAAGGGAACAGCGCGAAAGTCTGGAAGACCATGGCAAGCCCATCGGCGGGACCCCCGACCTTCTGGCCGTCGATCGTGACCTCGCCGCTGGTTGGCGGCATCAGCCCCGAGACTATGCGCAGGAGCGTGGACTTGCCCGAGCCCGAGCGGCCCAGGAGCGCGACAATCTCGTTGTCGTGCATGGTCAGGTCGACATCGTCCAGCACGAGTAGATTGCTGCTCGCGCCGCGCTTATAGAAGTGCCGCACATGCGAGACGGAGACCAGCGGGTCCCGTCCATTGGCATTGCCCCGTATTGCCGTAACTGGATATACACCCATGGGTTCCTCTCCGATCAATCGATACGCAGACGGCGGTCTGCCAGGGCATAAAGACGGCGCCAAAGCACCCGGTTCACTAGAACGACGAAAAGCGACATGACGCCTACGCCGAGCACGACACGGTGGAAGTCGCCGGCGGCCGTGGCCTTGGCGATATAGGCGCCGAGCCCATGCGCTTCGAGCTTGGTATCCCCCCAGCTCGCCACCTCGGCGACGATGCTCGCGTTCCACGATCCGCCGGACGCGGTGAGCGCGCCAGTTACGTAATAGGGGAAGATTCCCGGCAGCATCACTTTGCGCCACCACTGCCAGCGTTTGACTTTGTAAAGCGTCGCGCTTTCGCTGAGGTCGCTTGGAAAGACACTGGCGCCCGCGATCACGTTGAAGAGGATATACCACTGCGTGCCGAGTACGATCAGCGGCGACAGCCAAATATCTGGGTTCAGGTGAAATGTGGCGATGCCCACGACCACGAAGGGGAAGAGAACGTTCGCCGGAAAGGCCGCCAGGAATTGCGCCAGCGGCTGCACCCGCTCGGCCAGCGCCGGCCGCAAGCCTACATAAACGCCGATGGGAACCCAGATGAGGCTGGCAACGGCGATGAGGACGATGACGCGGAAAAAGGTTATGAACCCGCTTGCGACGGCTTCTCCGAGGTCGGACCAGCCCACTGCCGCGTGCACATAGGAGTACACCGACCACAACGCCCAGCCCGCGAAAACCAAAAGCGCCGCGTTCCAGGCCCAATCGAAGAGCCTGCCGGTGGCAACGCTTACCTTGGGCGCGTCCGGAATTTGCTTCGACAGATGGCTAACGCTACCGCTCAAGGTTTGCAGCAGGTGGCCCACGAAGTCGCCAATCGCCGAAAAGAGCCGCGCCCGCTTGATAAGATCGAGAACCCACGATTCCGGCTTCGCCTGGGCTGCGACCAACTCGACCCGGAACTTGTCCGACCAAGCCACGACCGGGCGGAACACGAGCTGGTCGTACAGCGCGATAACGACTGCCATCGCTCCGACCGCCCAGACGATCGCGCCGATATTCTGCTGCTCGATGGCGAGCGAGATGTAGGAACCGATCCCCGGCAGCATGATCTTGGTATCGCCGACCGAGATTGCCTCGGAGGCCACCACGAAGAACCAGCCGCCTGACATCGACATCATCATGTTCCACACGAGGCCCGGCATCGCGAAGGGCACGTCGAGCTTCCAGAAACGCATCCAGGGCGAGAGCCTGAAGTGCGTCGCCGCCTCGTCGAGGTCGCCTGGCACGGTGGTCAGCGACTGATAGAATGAGAACGTCATGTTCCAGGCCTGGCTGGTGAAGATCGCGAAGATCGCCGCCAACTCCGCGCCAAACTCGCCGCCTGGATACAAAGCGATGAAGAAGAGCACCGTGAAGGTGAGAAAGCCCAGCACCGGCACGGATTGCAAGATGTCGAGCGCAGGGATAATCAGGCGCTCGGCCTTTTTGCTTTTGGCGGCGAGCGGTGCGACCAGGAAGGTGAACAGGAGCGAGAGGCCCAGTGCGGCGAACATCCTAAGCGTAGTCAGGAGCGCGTATTGCGGCAGGTTCCAGGGGTCGAGCGAAACTGGATGGAGATCCAGGCTGGCAAGTGGCTGGTGCATCCATCTCGCGGCCTGTACGATCCCGGCAAAGAGCGCGCCAACGGCGAGGAAGACAACTGCATCGTAACGGTTCGGCCAGGCGGTGGCGACGTTGGTGGAGATATTGGCGATGGGGCTGCCGGCGAAAGGTTTAGCCATGGTCATCGCTTGCTCACTCCTGGGTTCGGGCGTGTGTGCCCGCGGTCATACCATGCGCTTCTGATGGCCTTGTGAATGCGTTAGGGGTTTTGGAGTTTGTTTGCCGTGCGGCCGGAAAACGAGATCACGGTCCGTCTCACAAGGCGAATGAACGCATCGGGCATTTCTGTCAACCCCAAAACGCTGGGTGGTAAACGCCGCGGCATGCTGGGACGGGCCGGCGATACGGCCATTCGGAAGGAGAGCATCCGGAAATAGCCAAGGCTTGCCTTGCCGCTGCCGCCCGGCGGTTGCTTCCGAAGACAAAGCCCCCATTTTTAACTTTCGATGCGGTGCAATCGGAGAAAATTATGCGCTTATTGGTTGTAGGGGCCGGTTCGACGGGCGGATATTTCGGCGGCCGTCTGGCTCAGGCTGGCCGCGATGTGACATTCCTGGTCCGCCCGCGCCGTGCGGCGGAGCTAGAGGCCAAAGGGCTCCAGGTTGTAAGCCCGCACGGCGATTTCACGCTCACCCCCAAGCTCGTCACCGCCGGCAGCATCCCTTCGCACTTCGATGCGATCCTGCTGACCGTGAAAGCCTACGCGCTCGAAGCAGCACTCGAGGATTTGGCCCCCGCCGTTGGGCAGGACACGATGGTTTTGCCGGTGCTCAACGGCATGAGGCATATGGACACGATTGCCGCGCGTTTCGGCAGCCGCATCCTTGCCGGCTGTCTCTGCAAGATCCCGGCACAACTCGATGCGGAAGGCCGCATTCTTCACCTTAGCGAATTCCACGAGCTGATCTATGGCGAGCTGGACGGCTCACGGACGCCACGCATCGAGGCGCTGCACGCCTTCATGCAAAATGCCGTTTTCGATGCGCGCCTGTCGCTCTCGATCGAGCAGGAAATGTGGGAAAAATGGGTGATGCTTGCGACGCTCGCCGGCACCACCTGCCTGATGCGCGGCAGTGTGGGCGAGATCGTGGCCGCACCGGGCGGCAGCAATTTCGTGAATCGCTTCCTGGACGAGGCGGCGGCAACCGCGGCGGCGGCAGGTCACGGGCCGGGCGAAGCTTTCCTTGCACACACAAGAGTGCTTCTCACTGAGCCAGGCTCGCCTTTCACCGCTTCCATGTTTCGCGATATGCAGAAAAGTGCCCCCATCGAAGCCGATCAGATTGTCGGGGATCTGCTTGCCCGCGCCGTCCGCCTGAACGTATCGGTCCCGCTACTCGCGCTCGCCTACACACACTTGGCCGTCTATCAGAACCGGCATTCTGCCGCCTGACGATATCGCCCGGAGCCGTTTCGATTGGTGACTCAACTGTGAGCGGAACGGGCGGCGGCGACCAGGGCTTGGCCGAGCGAGATGCCGCCGTCATTAGCGGGGAAGGCGGCGGGTGCGATGACCTTGAGACCGAGCCGCGCGAGCCGCTCGCCGATACCTTCGAGCAGGAGCTTGTTCTGAAAGACCCCGCCCGTCAGAACCGCGGCTTCGCAGCCATGCGCCTGCGCTAGTGAATGAGCGGTTGCCACCACCGTTTCGATGATGCCGCGATGGAAGCGGGCGGCGACAATGGCGCGATCCGTTCCGGCGGTAAGGTCGGCCAAGATCGCGGTCCAGAGCGGCGCCCAGCCAAGTTGCGCAGGTTCGCCTGCGAGCAAGGCAGCACCATAGCCTTCGCCGGCCTCTGCCATCGCATCCTCCGCCAGAGCCTCCAGTTCAATCGCCGCCTGCCCTTCGTAGGACGCGGCGTCGAAACAAAGGCCGAGCATGGCGGCAACGGCGTCGAAAAGGCGGCCGGCGGAGGAAGACGGCGGCGAGTTGATGCCGCGCTCCATCATGCGAAGGCAGGTTTCGACCGGCTTCCGCTCCAGCCGCTGAACGGCCTCAAGCCCGGCATAACCCGCCCGGACGTTCTCCCAGCCAAGGAAGGTTTGCAGATGCGCGAGCGTGTTGCGCCAGGGCTCGCGCATGGCCTTGGCGCCGCCGATCAGAGGCACGGGCGCGAAATGAGCGAGCCGCCGGTAGGAGCGATAGTCCGCCAGCAGGAATTCGCCGCCCCAAAGCTCCGCTTCCTCGCTCAGGCCAAGGCCATCGAGCGCGATGCCGAGCACGGGCGGAGCGGACATGGGCACGCTTGCTTCGCCGAGCGCCGCGGCGACGTGGGCGTGATGGTGTTGAACGCTTACGGCGGGCAGGCCGCTGTCCTTCGCGAGCGCCAAGCCCCATTTGGTGGAAATGTAATCGGGGTGAGCATCGACCGCCACGGCTTGCGGTTCGAAGCGGAAGAGGCTGCGGTAAAGCTCCAGATTGCGCCGGTAATCGGCATGCGTGGCGGCTTCTTCCAGGTCGCCCATGTGCTGCGAGACGATGGCTTGCCCGTCTGTCAGCAGGCCGAAGGTGGATTTCAGCTCGCCGCCCATCGCGAGCACGGGCGGCGCACCCTCGAAGCCGGGCGGCAACGGAAGCGGCGCCGGCGCATAGCCTCGGGCGCGGCGCAACATGCGCGGCTTGCCCGCCATGACCCGCGCGACGCTATCGTCGAGGCGGTTCACAATGTCCCGGTCGTGCATCAGGAAATAGTCCGCGATGCCGGCCAGCCGCTCGCGGGCTTGCGTATTGCCGGTGCACTGCGGCTCGTCGCTGCGGTTGCCCGAGGTGAGCACAATGGGGCGCGCGAGGCTCTCCATCAGGAGATGATGGAGCGGCGTGTAGGGCAGCATGAAGCCGAGCGTGGATTGGCCGGGGGCGATATCGGGGGCCAGGGGTGGCGCGCGTCGCTCTGGCTGCGGCAAAAAACAAAGCTCGCGCCCCTCACCCTGTCCCTCTCCCCTTGGGAGAGGGGACGCCTGAATGGGACTCGGAGCGTGCCGCACCGTCCCCTCTCCCAGGGGGAGAGGGACAGGGTGAGGGGAGATTCCCTCGTTCGTTGCGCCAACCGGCATCAAGCGGCTGGGTATGCGCTTCAAAATAGCGATGGGCGCGGCGACGCCTGAAAGCAGTTTCCGCTCCGCTTCCCCAAGCTCCGCGTATTCTGCAATCACCTCAAAATCCCGCGCCATCAGCGCGAACGGCTTGCCGTAGCGCATTTTGCGTGCCCGCAGCCGTGCCACCGCATCGGCATTGCAGGCGTCGCAGGCTAGGTGAAATCCGCCGATGCCCTTGATGGCGACGATCTCCCCCGCCGCGATGAGCGCCGACGCAGCTTCTATCGGATCGCGATGGCTGGAAGTGTCCGCCGCCGAGCCGGCCGCTCCTTCGAGCCAGACCTTCGGGCCGCATTCGGGGCAGGCGTTCGGCTGAGCGTGGAAGCGGCGGTCGGCGGGATCGCGGTACTCGGCAAGGCAGGCGGGGCACATGTCGAACGCCGCCATGCTTGTGGTTGCGCGGTCGTAGGGGATGGCGCGGACAATGGAAAGCCTTGGCCCGCAGTGGGTGCAATTGGTGAAGGGATAGCGATAACGGCGGTTGGCGGGATCGCGGATATCTGCGAGGCAGGCGGGGCAGGCCGGTGCATCGGCGGCAATGCCGGTTCTCACCGCGCCCCGCTGGCTCTCGACGATCCGGAAGCCTGTGCCATCGAAGACGGTTGCGAGCGGGGTGCATTCGATGGAGTCGATCCGTGCCAGGGGCGGCACGTCCATAGACAGCGTGATTTCGAACTCGGCTAGAGCTGCCGGCGGACCCCAGGCGTGAATGAGTACGCCTTCCCCATCGTTCAGCACCTCGCCGGAAAGGCCAAAGCGCTGGGCGAGTCGCCAGACGGTGGGACGGAAGCCGACACCCTGCACCAGCCCGCGCACGCGGATGGATATGCCCTCGTTGGTTCCGGTGTTTTCGATCATCTGCGCCGCCGCCGAGGGAGGAGACCAATACGAAGGGCGTTACCCCTCACCCTGTCCCTCTCCCACGCAAGCTCGCCTTGGCGAGCTTGCNNGGGAGAGGGGACGCCCTCTCAGCGGGCACGCCCGGACTCCCTCTCCCATGGGGAGAGGGCTGGGGTGAGGGGTAATGCGCGTATTATAGAGCACGGAATCCAATTACCCGTATGCCGCTTATCAGCCCTGCGCCGCGAGATCCTCGCGGCCGGTCAAGGCGAGCCCGCGCGCCCCGCGGATGAAATTCGCCCAGGTTTCCATGCCTTCGCCTGTGCGCGCGGACACCTTCAGCACCTTGATGCCGGGATTGATTTTCCTTGCATTGGCGACAAGCGCGGCCACGTCGAAATCGATATGCGGCAGGAGGTCGATCTTCGAGATCAGCATGAGCTGCGAGCTTGCGACCATATCGGGATATTTGAGCGGCTTGTCTTCGCCCTCTGTCACCGACAGCACCACAACGCGGTGTGCCTCGCCAAGATCGAAAGCCGCTGGGCAGACCAGATTGCCCACATTCTCGATGAAGACCACCGAGCCGGGCGCCGGCTCCAGGCGATCGGCCGCATGGCCCACCATATGCGCGTCGAGATGGCAGCCCTTGCCGGTGTTGATCTGGATGGCGGGCACGCCCGTGGCGCGGATGCGGTCGGCATCGTTCGAGGTTTGCTGATCGCCCTCGATGACGGCCACCGGCAGCTCGCCCTTAAGCAGCTCAATGGTTTTCACCAGGAGTGTGGTCTTGCCGGAGCCGGGGCTCGAAACGAGGTTCAGCGCAAGGATGCCCGCGGCGTTGAAGCGTGCGCGGTTGGCGGCGGCATAGGCGTTGTTCTTGCTCAGGATGTCCTGTTCAAGCTGGATGATGCGGGACTCGCCATCCTCGGGACCGTGGTCATGATCGTGATCGTGGGAATGCTCGTGGTGGTGGTCATGCTCATGCGCGTGGTCACGGCCGGGGCCGGCGGCTCCAGCCTCGATGCGCACTTCGCCCTTTCCGCATCCGCAAGTCGCGCACATTCAATCGACCTCCATCGACTTGATTCTCAGCTCGTTGCCGCCTGTGATTTGCAGCTCGCGGCCTTGGCACTCAGGACAGCCATCGAAACGGTTGCCCAGGTTCACGTTCTTGCTGCATGTCATACACCAAGCAACCAGCGGTGTGTGAACGATTTCCAGCTTCGCGCCTTCCGCCAGCGTGCCTTGCGCCACCGCATCGAAGCAAAACAAAAGCGATTCAGGCTCCACGCCCGCCAGCGGCCCGATTTCGAGCCAGACGGCCTTCACGCGCGTATAGGAGTGAACTTTCGCTTGCTCCTGCAATGCCTGGACGACGCTCAGGCAGATCGACATTTCGTGCATCGGTTGAAACTCAGCTCGTAGCCCACGCAAGGGTCTACGGCTGTTATGAAGAGGCGCGCAAGCATTTCGCGGCGTGCTGCCGGCGAAAGTGCTATGCACGCGAGACCGCGAGCCGCGGCGCCTTGCGGATGGAAGTTCCATTCCGTGGGCGCCAGGATACGGTAGCGCTGAACCGTGCCGTCTGCGATTTCCACCGCGTGGATGAGCCGGCCGCGCGCTGCTTCGGCAAATCCCAGGCCCGAGCCGCTGTTGCGCGCCGGAGATTGCGCATGGTGTTCGGCCGTGGCAAGCGCTGCCGCCTGCGCCCGCATCTGGCCCGGTATCTCCGCAAGCTCGGCAAGGCAAGCGGCAAGCCGGGCCAGAAGGCCGTAGCCGTAGCGCTTCTTCACGGACTCGACAAGCGGATGTGCCGCTTGCCGGCTGAGCGGCGTGGTCTCGCGCGGAAGGCCTTCCCACACCGGCTGTGCACCGAACGCATCGGGCCGTTCGCTGCACAGGACGTTCCGCAAGTCCTCCGGTTTCAGCGCGGGAAGCGGAGCCATCTCCGCCGCGCCGGCATCGGCCATGCCGGTTTGAACCAGATATTCGAAAATCGTCTGCGCCAGCGTTTCGTTGCGCCGCGCCCACAAGGCCAGCTCGGCCACATCCCGGCGCACGAGCCACTCGCTGGGCAGTTCGCCGAACACGGCCTCGCCGAGAATAGCGGTCAGCTCCGAAATCGCGTGGTCCAGCCTGGCGGCATCGATTGCATTCGGGTTCCGCACCGATTTGCCAATCTCGCGGTCGAGCGTCAGCAGGCGCTTGATGGAGGCGGATGCGAGAGCCGGATCGGGTGCATGCACGCAACGCGGCCAGGAATGCAGCACCTGAAGGGCATGCTCGCGGGCGGTTTCGGCGAGAACGAGCAGCGAGCGGATCGCTTTCGCGCGCGTGCTCCCGGCATTGCCGAGCGCGTTCTCCATGGCTTCTGCGCAGGCGGCCGACTGGGCGGCGCGGCAGATCGAGAATACCAAGGGAACGAGATTGGCTACCTCGGCGGGCTTCTTGCCAGAGAACCTGCTCGCGATGCCTAGCGGGCGGGCATTTTCGATGCGTGCCGCACCTTTGCCGGCGCTTACGGAAAGCTCGATCTGGATAATGCCTTCGGCCGGCGCGCTCACGGAAGCAGCCGCCGCCAAGCGCCTATGTCCACAAGCGAAGGCTGGCGCTGTTGCCGCCGGGCCAAGTTCATGTCCATCCGCGCCACTCCTTCCCCAGCTAGATTGAGCCCTTAACTTGGCACGGGGGGGCGCCCTCGGCAAGCATCGCGCGACAGCATCGCGCGCGCGGCAAAATCGACAGGGTGGGCAAAGTCCGCCGCCAATATTTCGCCGGGCACTGCATCCGCGCAGGCCAAGCATCGGTGCAGCCGGGGCCTGCATTGAAGGTTTGTTTACGAAAATGGTTTATGAAGAATGCGCAAACAACGTCAGGTCAATTGGAAAGACCTTCACGATGGGTTTCACAGCCGATTTCGATATCGCGTCGTTTGGGCTAGGCTTTGCCGTTGCCCCGGTCGCATACATGGTATTGGGTGCCATGGTCTACGGCGTCATTTGCACTGGAAAGTGGCTGACATCGCCCTTCCGGCGACGGTGGAAGCTTATTTAGCTACCTGCACCGTTGCCTATAAAGAAGTCTGGAAGAAAAAGCCGCTCCGGCACGCAGCTACCAGCCGCGGCGGCGGTCCAGGAAACGCATCCACGCCATTGCCAGGCCAACGTAGACACACACAATTGCGAATGTTCCCAACGTAATCAGCATGGTTCTGGCCTCAAGAGTAAGCCCCTGGCCTGTCGTGGCCGGGAATGAGAGACATCCAACCGCATTTATTATTGCGCGAGCGCTGCCCATTGCAATGTTTTGGTTGTGTTAACCTTACGTGCAACCGATCACCGTGCTGCCGCTCCAGGCCGGCCGCCGGCCCCCACGGTAAAACTGGTAAAAACAACGGTAGATGGTGGAGGGGGTTGTTATCACGCATGCCGTGCAAAATCAACGGCATGCAAGTAGAAACACCCCCACCTATCCCGCATTGATTTGCAAAGCGAATTTCCCGAAGTTGAAAACGGAAGGCGCGTCGAAAAGACCGCGCTCCCGAACTATTAAGCACCGGCCCGGCATCGCTTCCAGCCGCGTTCCTTTTGGTCATTTCCACACTTTCCCGGTCCGGGAGCTGAAACCGCGCCGTGAAGCTGCGGCGCACCCGATGTACAGCCGCGAAAGTCCGGCCCGCCACTACCCTACCGGCCGCGCGCCTTAGGCCGCTAAACCCCCACCACCGAGAACACCCTGCGCCAGCTTTTTTGCTAAGGAGCCCCCCCCATGATTCACCTATACCTCTCGCCCGTCGAACGGCCTCATTCTCTCGAACGGCTCCAGCGCTGGCGGGACCGCTGGCAGGTCAATCTGGGCGCACCCGATGGCGAGATCATCCTTGCCGCCGCGACCGAACCCATGTTTGCCGCCTGCCGCGCGCTCAAAGATCGCGGCCTGACCGGGGCTGTTCAGTTCTGGAGGCCGGGCAAGGCGGCACCTGACTTTGTCATCCGCGACCTCGCGTCCGGCGCCGGCCTAACGGTGACAGAAAACACGCGCACGGGTCCACGGATCGCGAAGTGGCAGCCGATGCCGATTGCCGACCTGACCTATCTGCACAGGGGCCAGGAAGCCGGCGGGCGCGAGCCTGTGAATATCGTGGGCGCATTCCTGTAGCGCTCGCGCTCAAGTTGTAGCCTTCGGCAGAATATGGAACAGAATTGATATGAACGACGATCCTGAACAACCATCCGCGGAGATCATGTCCCTCGCCGCCGCCCGGAGACGCCGGAGGATGGCGCGCGGCGGTGAGCGATCTGGATTCGACATTCTTGTCGATTGTGCCGTGGACCTGCTCAAGATCGCCGAGGCGAAACAGCGCTGGAACAAGCGCAGGGCTGCAATAGCATCACGCGCGAATGCGGCGGCGATCAAGACATGGGCACGGCAGTTTCGCAGCTGGAAGGGGGCATCGCAGGCGCCGGTCAGGCGCGCGCCACGATCTTAATCCCCTTCCACCCAGCGCTGGCGGAAGCAGCATAGGAAAAGTGACAGGAGACCTAGGCCAAATCGGGAGCATCCGAGACATAGGTTTTTCGGCGAATTCGTCGCCTATGCCTCAAAAACCTACGCCTAGCTAAAATGCGCACCCGAGAAATCTAGGTCTCTTCAAGGGACGATCCTGCGCAATGATCGAGGCTCCCATTCCTCTCCTGCAACAAGGACTTCACCCAACGTCCGCGCACGGGACCATAGGCCGGGCAGCGCAATCAGAAAGCATAGGTCTATGGCACCGCGCGCGTGCAAAATCCTATGTCCCGCCTCCTGCCCCTATGTTCCGCAACCCGGCATAGGCATGCCGCCGAACCATATCTCCCGGTGCAATGGCGCACGAAGGCAACACCCAGCATCTGACCTATGATTATTTCCGTATCAGGAATAGACCTTTTACGAATTGCCCCCTATGTGTTGCCGGTCGATGCAACCTATAGATGCGATACAAGTGACCAAGGGAATGAAAACAATTTGCATAGCCAGCGCCAAGGGCGGGAGCGGAAAAAGCACGCTCGCCACTGCGCTCGCCGTCCGGGCGGGTCAGGAGGGCAGGGTGGCGCTACTGGACCTCGATCCAGGGACGGCGAGCATGACAATGTGGCTCCAAGCGCGTGGCCGGCCGGACGAGCTGCACCTCGATACAGGAGACGGCCTCATCTCCGCGCGCGTCAAGGCGCTCGCCGCCTCCGGGAGGTTCGACTTCCTCCTGATCGACACGCCGCCTATGGATGTGGAGCTTATCCAGGCCGCCATTGAGGCAGCGGACGCCGTAATAATCCCCGTCCGCTGCGGCCTTTTCGATCTGGCGGCCTCCGTTGTCGCGGCAGAAATGTGCCGGGAGCACAAGCGTCCGCACGCCTTCCTATTGAGCCACGTTGACGGCCGCCACCCGATCTTGGTTGAACAAATGATCAAGCCGCTTTCCGGGATGGGGCCGATTTTTAAGACGCGGGTGAAGTACCGCAAGGCCTGGATAACCGCGCTTAACCTAGGACGAAGCGCGGCCGAATTCGATAGGGAATCGCGTGCGGAAGTAAACGGCCTGTGGGATGAGGTCGCGACGCTGCTTAGGAAAGGGCGCCTCGATGAGTAACGAGACAACCCTGGAGCAGGCGGCAGACGCCCCGGACGCGCTCAACACCATGTGGCAGGCAATGCAGTCGAAATTCTCCGCGCCCAGGAAAGAGACACGCATCCTTCGCGAGCGCAAAGGTGCTGCCGGTACAAAGCGGGCCGATATTCGCACCCTGAAGGCGCCGAGCAAGCGCACGAAGCAGCTCAACATCGCAGTTGATCCCGAACTTGAGCAGCGTCTGAAGAAGAAGCTCAAGGCCAAAGGCGAAAAGCTCACCGACTGGCTGGAACGGGTGCTTTTGCGCGAATGCGAGGGGGATTGAGCCATGCGGACCCTTGCGAAAGTCTTCGGGTACACCGGCGGCCTCGTCGTCGTGATCGTCGCCGGGCAATACGCCTATGCGACGAGCGACACCCCCGTATCTGGCGCTATCTGGGCCTTCCTGTACGGCTTCATCGCGGTCGGCGGCCTATTCGGCCCCGCGCTCGCAACCCGCATCTGGCTCTATAACAGGCCAGCCAGCGGCTTCATCTGGGCGGTTGCGCTTGCATCGCTGACCATCGCCATCAGCAACGAAGTCGGCGCCATGGCCGGGCGCGGGAGCGAGCAGACAGCGCAGCGGACACAAATCGCAGACACCGTAAGCGATGCCCGCCGCAGCCTCGCGCTGGCGGAGAATGAGCGCGCGGGACTTACCTTCACCCCGGCCGATGAAGTTGCGGTGCAAGCAGCCCAGGCGAAAGCTACGGCCGCCACAAAGGCTACAGGCGCCGAATGTGCACAGCGCGGGCCAAAGTGCCAAGCGAAGGAGGCAGCGGAAAGCCAGGCGCTCGCCGACCTCTCCGAGGTGACAGCCCGGAAGGCGCTGACGGATCGGGCCGCGAAGCTCGATGCGCAGATCGCAGCGCTTCGGGAGAAGATCGAGCACGCCGGGCCGGTGCGGGAGACGAATACGCAAGGCAGGGCGCTCGCCCGGCTATTTGGACTGGACGACGCAGAGGCGGCGAAGCTGGCAACCCGCCAGAACACCGCGATGATGATCGTGGCCGAACTGCTGATCGTCGCCCTGATCCTGGCTGCCGAGGAGATCGAAAAACACGAAAAGCGGCCGGCAACGGCAATCCCGCAAACGGTAGCGAGACGCGAGGAACCGGCGCCGACCGTAGTGATCGAACACGAAGAGATCGAGCAGCCGGCCGCCTCCTATGACGCCCTGGAGTCTGTCGGAGAAGCGCCGCGGCCGATGCCGGTGCCCATGGTGATCGAGCAACCAGATACTGGAGCGCCTCGGTTGCATTCGGCCGTGAGAAGGGCAGCGGAAGCGGCAGAGGTTACGCCGCAGCCGCTCCAGGCCCCTACCAAGCCGCGCCTTGTTGCCTCGGAAGCCGCACCTCTGGGCAACGTGCTTGAGGCAATGACGCAAATCCTTGAACCCGGCGGGGCAAGGGACCGGGTAGCGCTCGCCGATCTGCACGCGGCCTATACGGTGGCCTGTCAGCTCAAGGGCAAGCAGCCGGTATTGATGGCGGCGTTCGTAGAGGCGCTGGCGGAAATCTGCGAAAAGCTCGGGATCGCCACGCAAGCGGCCGGCAAAGACGTCTTTCTACTGAAGGTCAAACTCAATCAGCCTGCCCCGGTTGCGGTTGCGGAGTGAGTCATGACCGGACCATTCGCAGAATACGCCGCCGCGCTCCTGCAGGCAGGGTACAGCCCGCTCCCGATCATCTCAGGCCGGAAGAAGCCCGCACTGAAGGGCTGGAGCGCCTTGTGCGAGACGCCGCTTTCGCTGGGGTACATCCGGGACTATTCGTCCCGCTGGCCCATGGCGGGACTTGGAGTGGCCCTCGGCTATGCCGGCGTCCTGGCGGTCGATCTCGACACGATTGACGGCCGGCAGATCGCGGCCATCACGGGAACGATCCCGCGCTCTCCGGTGGCAAAGCAGGGACGGCGCGGCCTTACCAGGTACTATCGGGCGCCGGCGGGCGTGAGCATCCAAACGCGGCATTTCGCGGGTATCGTAGACCTCATATCAGCCGGGGGCTCGAATGTGCTCCCGCCCAGCATGCACCCGGCGGGAATGCCCTACCGATGGCTAAAGGCTCCGTTGTGGGATGTCCCCGCCACCGATCTGCCGGAGGTGCCCGCCGATCTTGAGGACAGCCTGGAGGACGCGCTTGAGCCATGGCTTCCCCGGCGGCAGTTCGAGGTATCCGAAACGCGCGCCGATCTGCCGGCCGGTCAAGAGCTGCGGAGGCTCACGGCGTTCGCCCGGTCAAAATTGGCGAGCCAATCGCGCGACCTGGCGAGTACCGCGGAGGGCGGCAGGAACAACTGGCTGTTCGGGATGGGGGCTGGCCTTGGTCGATACGCGTTCCAAGGAATAGTGAAGGTGGAGACCATCGAGGCCGCCGCCCTGGCCGCTTGTTTGCGGAACGGCCTGCTCAAGGAAGACGGCCGCTTGTCCGTTCTCGCCTCGCTGCATTCCGGCCTTGAGAAGGGGAGAAATGATCCGCTGCCCGTCCTGCGGGAGCGTAGGCTTAACGCACCATAAAGGAAACGCTCCCAAAAACGAAATGGCCCCCACGAAGTGAGATTCGTGAGGGCCGGGTCTCAATTGGTCTTGGAAACTCAATGAGGAATTCAGAGTGCCACACACCGAATCGGCCGTCAACTGCCACTGCAATACCCATCATGTGGGAAACGCCGCGCCAATCGTAACAAAGCCAGCCCCGAACCCTGAGGAAGCCGCTCGGATCGTGTCGGAGCTGGAGCGCATGAGCCCGCTGGAGTTTGCACAGGCCCGGAAAACCAAAGCGGCAGAGCTTGGAATAACGGTTGCAGACCTCGATAAGGCCGTGCGGGCGCATCAGAAGGCGCTTCTCCTGGCAGCGTTGGACGCGGCAGACGGCGACGATGAGGGTAAGCCATCCCCGGCGGACACCCTCGTCCGGTATGCCTGCGAGAGCGCCCAGTTCCACAGCAATCCGGACAACGAGGATGAAACCTACGCCCTCGTTCAGATGAATGGGCACCGTGAATGCTGGCTCCTCCGATCCTCGGGCTTCAAGGCCTGGCTGCGATACCAGTATTTCAGCCGCACCGGCCGGGCACCAAAGGCGGACGCTTTCAATCAGGCTCTCGATACGCTCGACGCCAAGGCCCGTTTCGAGGGCACCCCGGCGCCGGTATTTCTTCGCCGGGCTGAGCATGATGGAAAGGTCTATGTGGACCTCTGCGACGAAGCCTGGCGCGCGGTCGAGATCGATGCGCACGGCTGGCGTGTTGTCGACACCCCGCCCGTGCACTTCATCCGCCGGCGCGGCATGCTCCCGCTTCCGGTCCCGGTCCATGGCGCGCACATCGATGAGCTGCGGCCATTCTTGAACGGCGCCACCGAACGCGATTTCGTGCTCATGGTCATGTGGCTCCTTAGCGCCCTGAGCCCGTCTGGTCCCTATCCGATTCTCGCCGTTACCGGCGGCCCCGGCACGGCCAAGACGACAACGGGCAGGGTGTTGCGTGATCTGTTCGATCCGAACGCCGGGAAGGTCCGTCGCGTCCCCAAGAGCGAGGAAGATTTGTTCGTGCAGGCCGTGGCGTCGGCCTCGCTGGTTTACGACAACCTGAGCAACATTCCGGAATGGCTCTCGGACGCGCTCTGCACCATCGCCACGGGTGCCAGCTACACCAAGCGTCAACTTCACACCGATTCCGACGAGATCATACTCACGGCAACCCGGCCCGTGCTCCTGACCAGCGTCGCGGAAGTCGTCACCCGTACCGATCTCGCCAGCAGGGCGGTGATTGTCAACCTGGCCGTGATCCCAGACTCCAAGCGCGCGACCGAACGCGAGTTCAACGCCGCTCTTGATAAAGCCCGCCCGCGCATCCTGGGCGCGCTGCTCGATGCCGCTTCGAATGGTCTGGCTACGCTCCCAACGCTCCGGCTCGATAACCTGCCCCGCATGGCCGATGCGCTCAAATGGGCTCACGCATGCGAGGGCAGATGGTGGATGCCCGGCCGGATCATCGACGCGTACATGGGGTGCGCCGACGACGCCGTTGACGCCGTGCTCGAAAGCGATCCCGTGCTTGTGGCGCTCCGGGTCTTCATGGGCAGGCAGGACTTCTTCATGAGCGACGACGGCGATCAGACTGAGTTCCGGTTCTGGCGCGGCTCGGGAGAAGCCCTCCTGGGCGCGCTATCCCAATTCGCCCCCGATGGCGCCATCCGGAACAAGGCATGCCCATGGCCGGCCGATGCAACCCGTCTGTCCGGGCGCCTTTCAATGGCTAGCCCGGCGCTACGGCAGCGCGGCATCACCATCGAGCGAGGCCGAGCGGGAAAGGCCCGAACGCGCTTTATAGAGGTCCGGGCTCTCGATATGGACGGCGCCTGGCTCGACGCCGCCTAAGGCTTCCCAGCCCCACGCAACGCCGCCCGGCTCCGGCCCGGCGGCTTTTCTTTTGCCCGGACGCGTTTCCACCGCGCTTGCGCTGCAATGCGCTCCAGGAAGAAGCGCATAAGGAAAAAAGCGCTTTTCTCCTGCAACAAAGGAAATATAGCGTCCGCTACGTCCGCCTCCCTTCTGAAACCCCATTTTCTCGTTGTCACACAAGGCGTTGAATGGCGGACGCTAGCAAAGAGTTATAGCGTCCGCCTAGAGTCCGCCAGCGCCCGCCTCATGACCCAGCGTCCGCCTTTTGGTTCCAGCGTCCGCCTCAGCGTCCGCCCGTAGCGCATTGTTTTGGTTGTAAAAAATTGGCTGGCGGACGTAGCGGACGCGGCGGACGCTATTTCGCGGTAGTTTCTGACTCCCGCGGGCGAAGAATGGAAAGCATCGGTCTTTCGCCTTCCTCCTGGAACGCGCTTCACTCGACCGGCCAGGAGATCGATAGGGTTGTGCAGGGCCTGAACCTCACCGCGCCGAACAGAGCGGCCCGCGCCGGCGGCCCTCGCACTCACGTTCTTCCATGATCCGGCCGGCACAAGGTGAAGCGGGCATGGTCCGAGACGAATTTATCCGCGGCGGGAGCAAAGAATGGCACGTAGAATGATCGAGCGTCGGCGGCGCGGTTTTTTCGGATGGATTTTCCTCTTAATCTTCTGGGCCGCGAACGGGTTCATGGCTCTTTGGCTATTCGGCGCTATGGGAGAATGGGGAAAGCTGGCGAAGCCCATGAGCGATGCCGAGAGGACCGGCGCCGGATTGGGGATCGCAGTTGGCCTGGGCGTGATCTTCTCGATTTGGGCATGCGTCGCTATCGTCACCGGCCTACTGGCCTTCATGACGCGGGGTCCGAAGGAGATAATCGAGCTGGAGTCGTAGCACGCCACCCTATTGGCCTCCAGGCGCTCGCCCGTGATCCTCTCCGCAAGCGCGGCGCACACCGCGCGATGGCAGCTTGTCATCCGCCCAAATGATGCGGCGGCATAACCTACCACCAGAACCGCGTGCAGGGCAGGCACGGTATGCCTCAAGGACGGCCCTTCTTAAAAATCCGCTGGGATACACCGGGTCAGGAAAACGGCCGTAGAAACCCACTACAGGTGACGCCGGGATCGCGCGGAGCCACGCAGGCCTCGGCAACTGCGGCGGAAACGGGACAGGGGAGGCTCATGACCGCCCTTTTGTTTTCAGGGCAGCGACGTCAATGCTTCCGCGAAGTGATCGGATGGGTGTACGTGCCGCCGGGGTGCTTGCTGTTGCACGAGGAGGATTTGCAGTGGCCGGTGCGGAATGTTGATGAACTGCGGCTACGGGCCTCGGCGTCACCCACAGCTACGCTGCAAGCTGTGAAAACGAATGCGAGTGCGATCAGGGCGATGGTTTTGGTCATGTCGACTCCGGGAATGTGATGCGGATGATGCCCGCGGGTGCCCAAGCCTCGCCGCTTTGCCTTGCGCCGGACGGGCGCAGCGCAGGTCGGTGTCGATGTTGACCTTGCGCACGCCGTGCTTGATGCCGCGCTGCAGCTCTTCCACCGGCACGCCGAAGGTCGTTGGCATCTCGCCGCCGAACTCGTTGATGATGTCGATCAGTTCCTTCGGCACGGACGAGGAGCCGTGCATCACGAGATGGGTGTTGGGAATGCGCTTGTGGATCGCCTCGATCACGTTCATCGCGAGCACGTCGCCGGTGGGCTTGTGCGTGAACTTGTAGGCGCCGTGCGAGGTGCCGATGGCTACGGCCAGCGTGTCACAGATTCCTTTGAACTGCGCGAATGCCGCCGGCATGATGGCTTCGAGCGACGGTTTGTCGCTGCCGCCTTCGATGCGCGCCTCCTCGGTGATGGACTGCGGCGTTCTGATGCCGGCCACCACATCCTCGTCCTGGGCGTTCACCAGGAACTCGCCGTAGAGCCGCTTGTCGCCCGTGGCGGGGTTGCGGGTAAAGGCCTCGCCCGTCTCGCGCTGGACTCGCCGATGGTTGCCACGGCTGCCTGCACATCGGTATGCAGCGCCTCGGGCAGCTTCTTGCCGTTCGCGCAATAATAGGTGCAGACCTCGGTCGTGATCGTNNCTCGGCGAGGTTTGCGCCCTTGCCGCGGAGCAAAGAAAACGCCCCGAGTTTTGGCTCGGGGCGTTAATATGCCTAATGTCTTATCCGTATCGGCAGCCTGGATAAGAGCAACTTGGAAGCAATCCAGCCGGCTAGCTTTTTAAGGAATGACGCCAGATTTTCGTCCGGCAGCACGATAACCGCGCCCGCAATTATCATTATCCCGAGCGCCCTTAATAGTGTTAGATGTAATAGGGGCAAAAGGCCGGGCAGT
>PMBZ01000193.1 GCA_003153975.1 Hyphomicrobiales bacterium | reverse complement strand
AGATGATCGGGCGCAAGGAGTTCCAGCAGCGCTTCCCGGATGCGGCCATGACCGATTTCGTGGCGCCCTCGGACCTCAACGCCGGGAGCGGCCTGTTCTGGGCCAACCGCGACGCCGTGCGCGTCTGCGAATATTGGGTTAAGCGCCCGCACCAGCGCCTTATCGCGCGCCTTGCCAGCGGCGAAACGGTCGATATCACGGACGTGGACCTTTCGTCTCCGCTGGCCGTCGTTCCCGCCTCTGCCGTCATTCCCGCGAATGCGGGAATCCATGACGAAGCCAGCGCGGTGCCCGGTTCAGCCAAGGGCGGGCGCTTGGCAGACCAGATCGTGGCAACCCGGAAGGTGCGCTCGCACAAGATCGAGCAGTACCTCTTGAGCGGCGAGGAGGTGCTGCAAGGCCCGAACCAGTGGGCC
The DNA here is from genome assembly GCA_003153975.1 of Hyphomicrobiales bacterium. GTDB lineage: Bacteria > Pseudomonadota > Alphaproteobacteria > Rhizobiales > Rhodomicrobiaceae > Rhodomicrobium. Next base: position 5,304 of record PMBZ01000193.1, on the reverse strand, counting down.
GGGCGCTACATCCCGATTTTCCCGGTGATCGGCTCGGAAACCGCGCTCGAAACCAAGGTGATCCGCGGCGGGCTGATCCGCTTCAGCCGGGATTCGCAGCAGCTCTATAATTTCTGGCGCTCGGCGGCGGCCGAGAGCATCGCGCTGGCCCCGCGCGCGCCGTTCCTGGCCACGCCCGCGATGATCGCCAAGTTCAAGGGCCAGTGGGACACGCAGAACACCATCTCGCGGCCCTACCTGCTCTACGAGCCCGACCCCGATGCGCCCGGCGGCCGGCCGATGCGCGAGCCCCCACCCGATATTCCGGCGGCGCTGGTGAACGAAAGCGGCCAGGCCGCTGACGAGTTGAAGGCAACCACCGGCATCTACGATGCGGCGATGGGCGCGCAATCGAACGAGATTTCCGGCGCTGCCATCCGCGCGCGAACGAACCAAGGCGATATTTCCGCGCTGCATTATCAGGACAACCTGATGGCGACGTTGAACCATCTGGGCCGGGTGCTGATCGACCTGATCCCCAACATCTACGACAGCGAGCGCACCGTGCGCATCCTCCGGGAGGACGACACGCATCGGCCGGTGCGCATTAACGTTCCGGTGCTGGGCGCCAACGGAAAGTCCATGCTCGTCAACGACCTGAACCAGGGCACCTACGATGTTCGGGTGAAGATCGGCCCATCTTACGCCACCAGGCGCGCGGAGGCGGCGGACGCCATGCTGCAATTCATGCAGGCCGTGCCGCAGGCGGCAGGCGTCGCGGGCGACCTCGTGGCGCGGAACATGGATTGGCCGGGCGCGGACGAAATCGCGGACCGGCTCAAGCGCATGCTGCCGCCGCAAGTGACCGGCGAGGCGCCGCCGTTCGGCGTGCGGATCGCGGAAGCCCAGCAACAGGCCTACCAGGATGCGCTGGCGCAGGCGAATTTGAGCCACGCGCAAGGCCTTGCCTTGAAGTCGCAGGCCGAGGCGGCGCGGGCGCATGCCCAGGCGCAGGATGCCGCCGCGCGCACGCTGTCCACGGTCGCCGCCACCGTGTCATGCACGCAGCAAGACCCGATGCAGGCCGCCATGCAGGAGGCAGCGCTGCGCGAGCGCCAGGCCAGCGCCGCCAAGGCCGAGGCCGAACTGCAGGGCAAGATTTTGGATAACGAGGCGAGGCGCGCGCGCGTGCGGGAGCCCTCGCCATATAAACTCTGAGCGGGTGGCTGTCGCCTGCCTCGCGGGGGCGGGGTGTCTTGCCGATGAGCATTCGCGGCACACGCCTTGCTGCCGGGGGCTCGCGGGCTAATTCGTCCGTATCCTCGGCCTCATGTGCCATTTCGGAATAACGGGCAGCGGCGCGAAGGCCATGTGGCTTTGGGGAGCGGCCGGCTTTCGGGTGGAACTGGCGGCCGCGGAAGCGTTCCGGCCGTATGTGCTCTGGCCGCCCATAGTCGCGGTGGGGTTCCGCTCGCGGGAATCCGTTGCCTCGTCCGGGGCGCTGCCGGCGGCATCGTTGCCGGGGGCTTGGCTGGCTGCTGGAGCGGCGAGTGCAAACTCGGTGTACGCGGCCAGCGTCGCCATGACCGTGGATGTTGCTGGCGGCGGGGTATCCGGCGCGGTGCCGGAGTTTGAGGTATCGGCCACCGAAAGCCGGAGCAGAGCGCCGGAAAACTGGCTCCCGATCTGCGCGGGCCGCGACGCTTGGTTTTCGATCCGGTTCTCAGAGCCCGCCTGCGAAGGCTGAGACGCGTCTGAGCCGGCTTCAGATGATGTTTCTTCTCTGCTCATGGCTGCGGCCGGTGGAATGGGTGGGCTTGGGGGTGAGAGGCACCCCTGTAACGGCGGATGTCATCGGTGCACCAAGTCCTTGCGTACCCTGAGCCGGAAAGGGTCTGGGGCAGGTCTTGGGCGAGCCTGCCGCTATGGCGGACCCCTATGCCGGCAACACCCGCAACCATACCGCTTGCGAATTAAGCAGACGCTCACACCGCGCCCGCAGTTTGCGGCCGGAACGGAACCCGGCGTTAACCGCGGCGCACGGCTCTCGCTCTCCCAGGCAGCCAGCCGCAGCACTTCTCATTGCAACCAGCAGCTAGGAAAGACCATGACGGCACAAGACGGCACCCCGTCTGTGGACGATGACGCATTGGCGTCCCCGGCCCAGACATATCCGGGCCAAGGCGAAGACGATGGCGGCTCCCCCGGCGCTCCGGCGCAGGCAGGACGCGAAGGCCGCATCCGTGAGCTTATTCATCGAAAGCAGGTGGCCGACGCAGTCGCTGCGCGAAGTGCCGCGGAAGCGGCGGCGCTGCGCAACGGCTCGCAGGCTCCGGGCCGCCCGCAGGATTACCGGGCGCCCGAGGACTACACCCGCGCCATAGCGGAGCAGGCGGCACGGGAAGCGGGCGCGGGCCTCATGGCGCGCCAGGCGGCGCAAGCCCAGGAGGTCGCGGCCAGGGCGGCCCAGGAGGCCTGGTCCGAGACGGCAGCCGGATTCCGGCAGTGGGTGCCCGATTTCGATGCCGTGGCCCTTAACCCCAATCTCAGCATTTCGCCGGTCATGGCCGACGCCATCCGGGAGTCTGGCCGCGCCGGCGAGATTGCGTACTACCTCGGCAAGAACCCGGCCGAAGCCACGCGGATTGCCGCCCTGCCGCCGGTATCGCAGGCGACGGCGATTGCAAGGCTCGAAGGGCGCCTCGGCGCGAACGCCCAGTCCACGAGCCGCGCGCCGGAGCCGGTAAGCACGCTCTCCGGCCGCAGCGGTGGCGGCGGCAAGACGCTCGAAGATATGGACTTCGAGGAATATCGCCGCACCCGCGGATTCTAAGACTTTTCTGACGCTACTCCTTTCACCCCAACCCTCTCCCCATGGGAGAGGGAGTCCGGCTGTGCCCATCGAGAGGGCGTCCCATGGGGAGGGTGAGGGGAGATTCCCTCTTTTCCAACGGAGACCCTATCCCAATGGCCTCAACCCTGTTAACCCCAAGCATCATCGCCAAGGAAGGCCTGATGCAGCTCGACAACAACCTTGTCGCAGCCAAGATGGTCTACCGCGCCTACGAATCCGAGTTCGGCGAGACCAAGATGGGCGACACGCTGACCATCCGCAGGCCGGTCAAATATGCCGTGCGCACCGGCTCCGTGGCGCAGATGCAGGACGCCGCCGAAGGCAAGGTGCAGATCAAGATCGACACCCAGCGCGGCGTGGACCTGCGGTTCCCGACCAAGGACCTGACGCTCAGCATCGACCGCTTCGCGGAGCGCTATCTGAAGCATCCGATGATCGCGCTGGCCAACCAGGTCGATCTCGATATCCTGTCGATGTACAAATACGTCTGGAATTGGGTTGGCACGCCTGGCCAGTTGCTTTCCGGCTACAAGTCCTTCATCAAGGGCGCGCAGCGGCTCGACGAGATGTCCGTGCCCGCGCCGCGCGCGGCCTGCCTTTCGCCCCAGGACTTCTATGGGATGGCGTCGAGCTTCACCGGCCTCTATGTGCCGGAGGTCGCCAAGACCGCGCTTGAGAAGTCGAAGCTGCCCATGGTCGGCAACTGTGACTGCTATTCGTCGCAGAACGTCGTCAACGGCACCGTGGGTTCCTATGCCGGAACGCCGGTGATCTCGGCCACGGCGTCGGCCAACGGCGTCACAAACACGGGCGTGACCACCTATCTCGCCTCGATGAACACCAACCAGACCGCGATCCTCGTGGATGGCCTGACCGCCGGCGCAACGCTCAACGCGGGCGATGTCTTCACCATTGCCGGTGTCTACGCCGTCAATCCGGTGACGAAGCAGGCGCTGCCGTACCTGCAGCAATTCGTGGTAAGCGCCCCCGTGACGGCGGCGGGCACGGCGGACGCTATCACGATCGCGCCGGCCATCATCGTTTCCGGCCAGTATCAGACCGTAAGCGCCGCGCCCGCGCAAAATGCGGCGCTGACCTTCCAGGGTACGGCCGGGGCCAGCTATCCGCAGAACCTGGTCTTCCATGAGAACGCGTTCGCGCTTTGCATGGTGCCGATGGAACTGCCCGAGGGCGCGATCAAGAAGGCGCGGCAGAGCTACAAGGGCCTGTCGATCCGCGTGATCTGCGACTACGACATCATCAACGATGTCAATATGTGGCGCCTCGACATCCTGTATGGCGTCAAGCCGATCTACCCCGACCTCGCCACCCGCCTCTCCGGCGCCGTGGGCTAAACGCCACGTCATCCCGGAAATGCCGCAGGCATTATCCGGGATCTTTCAAATCGCAGACCAGCGCCTCTTACGATCCCGGATAAGCGCCATGCGCTTTCCGGGATGACGTTTCCTCTTTAACTCTGGAGCAAACCCATGCCCGTAAAGCAGCTTTCCGACGGCAATTCCGACGGCACGGTGCTCGGCCAAAGCCCGAGTGATCTCATCTCCTTCTACAATGTGACGCCCGTCGCGCAGCGTTCCGGCGCGGCCCAGGCGCCGGTGCCCGGCACGGCCCCCACGAACAGCACCCCCTATGGCTTCAGCGAGGCCCAGGCGCAAGCGATCCTCACGCTTCTGAACGAAATCAGGGTCACGCTCGTAAGCGTAGGGCTGATGAAAGGTCAGTGATGGCAGCGGACGCACGCCTCTGGATGTACAGGGCGGGTGAGGCGCGGCTGTTCGAGCANNAAACGCCGCGCGAGAGCCTGCCGGAGCCCGGCTCCGGCCGGGAGCCGACCGACGAGGAGAAGCTCGGCCGCATGTCGCGGCGGCGCCTCATGCGGGTCGCGGCCGATTGCGGCATCCGTTTCGATTCCGGCTGGAGCAAGGCCCAGCTCAAACACGCGATCATCGAGGTTCTGAATGACAACGGCCCGTGACATCGTGACCGGCGCGTATTGCCGGCTTGGCCTGCTTCCGCTGGGTGCCGATCTCGATCCCGGCCGGGCGGCGGCGGGCCTCGCCGCCTATAACGATATGCTGGACGCCTGGGCGGCGGACGGCATTTTTCCGGGCGGCCCGTACCCGCCGGCCGCGGATACGGGCGGCATCGTTCTATCCGGCGATTTCATCGACAGCGATTTTACCGGCTCAGCCGGCGGCTTTCCGCCTTACGGCCCATGCGACACTTCCACACCGCCCAACCCGGAGCCGCTATCCCTGAGCTTGAACAGCCAGTTCCCGTTCCCCGCATCGTTCGTGGAGGGGGCGAAAGCGCTGCTGGCGGTCGAGCTTGCATCCGCGAGCGGCATGGAGCCGCTGCCCTCGACGCAAAAGCGGGAGCGGAAGGCCTACACGGAGATGCTCGCCTATTGCGTGGTCTCGCCGCGCGCGGGCCAGGACACAGGCCTCGCC
>PMBZ01000214.1 GCA_003153975.1 Hyphomicrobiales bacterium | reverse complement strand
CTCGCAAGGGTGATCGCAAATCCGGCTGAGGATGGCGGGGAAAGGGATCACGCGGGCGTATAGGGCGCATGCCCCGGCGAAGTCGCCGGTCTTGGCTTTCTCCAGCATGCCCCGGACGTCAACGCGAAGCGGGCAGGCCGTTGTGCAGGCCGGCGGCTGCTCTTCGATGCACCGGCTTTCCCATTCCTTGACTCGCTGGCCGTCCATTTCTGGTGCTCCTGGTAGCCGGAATCGGCGATCCGCACAGCGCGCGTTACCCCTTGGCCTATCCTTCTCTCCATGGGAGAGGGACAGGGTGAGGGGTGACGCCCCATGACTATGCCTCACCCCTCAGCGACAGTTGCTATGAGGGCTGCGCTAAACGCGCAGCCCTATTGAGTAGCAGACCGCTCCTAGAACAGAGACAGCGGCCAGCGGCGGTGATGCACCTCTGCTTTCGCGGTGGCGGGCTCCTGCGAGGGTGAGCCTTGCCCTGCCGGCGACGGAGCCTGCGCCTGCTTGGCATCAAGTTCCTTCTTGATGACCTCTGCCAGCGCCGGCACTTTGAAGATGCGCACGCCGCAGGCATTGTAGATGGCGTTGAGGATGGCCGGGTGCGGTGCGGTCAGCGGCGCTTCGCCGATGCCCGCCGCGCCGAACGGGCCGTCGCCGCGCGGTGTTTCGAGATAGAGGATTTCCATATCGTCGGGGATGTCCTTCGGATACGGGATGCCGCAATCGCGCAACGTGGTGTGCAGTTCCAGATCGTCGAAGTCTTCGGTCAGGGCAAGGCCTATGCCCTGCGCGAGACCGCCATAGACTTGGCCGTCCACCGTGGCGCGGTTGATGATGGTGCCGACGTCCACCGCCGTGGTAAACTTCACCACCTTGGCCTCGCCGGACTCCATATCGACCTCAACCTCCGGCATGAACACCTCGTACATATACACCGGGAACGGGTTGCCTTGCCCCGTCTCCGAGCTGCACGCCGTGCAATCCGCCGCGGCCCATTTGCCATCGTAGACAAGAGGGATGTTCCCGGCGACCATCTCGGCATAGGTGCGGTAGTTGCCGTCCGGCTTCTTCATGGCGTTCAACAGCATCTCCGCCGCGATCCGGGTAGCGTTTCCGGCGAACACGTTGGAGCGGCTACCGCCGGCCGGACCTGAGTTCGGCAGGGTGGTGTCGTTCATCACGAGCTTGATCTGCGTGGGCTTGTATCCAGCCTTGCGCAGCACTTCGTGCGCCATGGTCAGCGTGCCGAGATCGGCGCCCTGGCCGTGGTCTTCCCAGGCGTTATAGACGGTCACGCCTTCCGGGGTCATCTCGACGCGGGCCTCGGAGCTATCGGGGCCGTCGAGGCCGCAGCCATAGATGCCAAGCGAGAGGCCGACGCCGCGCTTTTTCTCTGGCGTGGACAGTTGGGCGCAACGCTTCTTGGCCTCCTGGTATTTCGGCCGGATCATGTCGAAGAGCTTGGCAAGCACCAGCACGTCCGGTTTCTGGCCGGTGGGCGTGGTCGAGTTTTCGTTATAGAGGTTCTTGTAACGGAACTCGAACGGGTCCTCGCCCATCTTCTCCGCCAGCATGTCGATGGCGATTTCCGACGCCAGGAACGATTGCGGCGAGCCATAGGCGCGGAAGGCCGATCCCCAGGCGTGGTTCGTGGCAACGGTCCGGCCATGACCCCGGATGTTTTCCAGGTGGTAGCCAGCGCCGATGAACTGCGCCTGACGGACTGTCAGAAGATCGCCGAACTCCGAATACGGGCCGTGATCGATCCACCAGTCGGTTTCCATCGCCGTAAGCTTGCCTTTCTCGTCGCAAGCCAACTTGATGTTGACGTTACCGGGCGAGCGTTTGCCCGTGTAGGTGATGTTCTGGAACTGGTTATAGACCAGCGACACGGGTTTGCCCGTGGCCAGCGCCGCCACGCCGAGCAGTGCTTCCATGGTCGGCGAGAACTTGTAGCCGAACGTGCCGCCCGCCGCATTCTGGATCAGCCGCAGCTTTTCGGGCGGAACGCCGAGGCCGGGGCAAATCATGGCATGATGCAGATGCACGCCGATGCTCTTCGACTGGATGGTGAGTACCCCGTCGTCGTCGATATAGGCGACGCCGCAATCCGGCTCCAGATGCAAATGCGGCTGGCGGCTGCAGTAGGTCGTGATATCCACCACCGCCTTGGCGCCGTCGATGTGCGGCTTGGTTTCCGCGCCCTTCACCACGCCTTGCTCGTAGTAGGCATTCGGCGTGCCAGGATGGATTTCCATCGCATCGGGAGCAAGTGCTGCGAAGCCCGACATATAGGCCGGCAGTACTTCCAGCTCGACCTTGACCTTTTCGGCCGCGGCGCGGGCATGCTCCTCGGTGTCGGCGGCGACGATGGCGATCGCGTCACCGAATTGGAAAACCTTCTCCTTGCAAAGGATCGGCCGGTCCCAGCCATCGCCCTTGTTGGTCGGGAAGGTGATGAGGCCGGTAATGGCGTTCTTGCCCTTCACATCCCGCCAGGTGATGACCTGCACGACGCCGGGCATCTGCTCGGCTTCGCTCCCGTCGATGCTCTTGATGATAGCATGGGAGACCTTCGCCTGCACAAGTGCCAGGCGCAGCGTATTCTCCGGCATCCGCAGCGCAATGTCGGCGCCGAAGTCCCAGGTGCCCGTGACCTTNNGCCGCCGCGTCCATCACGGCGTCGGTCAACGGCTTGTAGCCTGTGCAGCGGCAGAGGTTGCGGTTACGGTTGAACCAGCCGCGCACCTGCTCGCGCGTGGGCGATTTGTTGGTGTCGAGCAGCGTCTTCGCCGACATGATGAAGCCCGGCGTGCAGACGCCGCACTGCGCGCCGCCATGCGCCATCCAGGCGATTTGCAGCGGGTGCAAATTCTCAGGCGTGCCGATGCCTTCTATGGTGACGATCTTGGTCCCGGCCGCCACCTTCTCCATGGGAGTCTGGCATGCACGGTTCGGCTTGCCGTCGACGATCACGGTGCACGATCCGCACTGGCCGTCCTCGCAACAGACTTTGCAGCCTGTGAGCAGCATCTGCTCGCGCAACACATCGGCGAGCGACGCGCTCTTTTCGGCGACGACCCAACGGTCCACGCCGTTTACGTTCAGGGCTATTCGCTTCATTTCTCTCTCCTCCGAATTGCGCGGTTTTCAAATCGCGCTGTTCCATGCACTTTGCCTGCTACGCTGCGATGCCACGGTCTCCCGTGTTTTCCGGCTGGATGCGCCGCACCTTTGCTACTTCAAGCATGTTGCGCATGAGCGGGCGGGCCGCCGCCGCATTGTGGATGCAGGCAACCATCTCGGCGGCAACGGCTATGGCGATTTCCTCGGGTGTGGCCGCACCGATATCCAAGCCGACCGGGGCATGAACCCGGTCGAATTGCTCGGTCGTGACGCCTTGGGCGTGAAGTTCCTTAAAGACCGTTTGAACTTTCCGTTTCGATCCGATCATCCCGATGTAGCTGGCGGGCGTATCGACCGCCCATCGCAATATGAACCCGTCGATCTCGTGGCAACGGGTGGCGATGAAGATCAGCGAGTGACTGTTTGGCCGGAGCCGCGTCATCGCTAATCCGAAGTCTTCCGCATGCACTTTCCGTGCATCGGGGAAACGCTCCTTGGCGGCAAATTCCGGCCGGTCATCGATCACCTCGACTTCAAGACCCGCAAGGCGGGCCGCGCGAGCCGTCAGGACACCCACGTGGCCAGCCCCAAACACATAAAGCACCGGCGCCGGCACTATGGGTTCGATGAACACGTCCAGGTTCCCGCCGCACACCATGCCGGTATCCAGCTTCGGGTTCCCGTGCAGATTGAAGGAAACCATTTTGGGTTTGCCAGAGGCGAGAACCTCCTTGGCCGCCTCGATTACTTCCGATTCCGGAACACCTCCGCCGATGGTGCCGGCGATGGTCCCGTCCTCCCGCACCAGCATCTTCGCGGTCTCATAGGAGGGGATCGACCCCACGGCGTTGACGATGGTCGCTAGAGCGCAACTGCGCCCCTCGCCCCTTTCGCGTACCAGCTCCTCGTAGACATCCATGACTCGAAACTCCTCCCGTGCGGTTCGGACCGGGCCGCGTCAGGCCCGGCCGTGGCCACTCTCTCCCTCAGGACTCCAGCTTCACGCAGCTGCCCGATTGGCAGACTTCGACGCATTGCGGGGTATCGAAGCTGCCCACGCACTCCTTGCATTTCTTCGGGTCGATCTTGAAAAGCTTGCCCTTGTGCGTGATCGCCTTGTTTGGGCATTCGCCTTCGCACGCGCCGCAGGACGTGCAGGTTTCCATGTTGATTGTGTATGCCATGATTGGGCTCCTTTCCGTTTCTTGCCGCGGTCCGCGACAGGCGGGCCTGCGCTTTTGGTCTCAGCGCTCCGTGCAGGAGACGCAGGGATCGATGCTATTCACGATGATGGCGATGTCGGCGAGCTTGGCGCCCCGGAACATGAAGCGCAGCGCGTCCCAGTTCATGAAGCTCGGCACGCGCCAGCGCACGCGCTCGGGCTCGTCGGCGCCGCTGGTCTTCAGGAAGTAGATCAGCTCGCCGCGCGGGGCCTCGCATTTGGCAACCGCACGCCCCTCTGGAATGTCCGGCCGGTCGTGCAGATGCGTGGGGCCTTCCGGTAAATCGCGCAGGCAATCGCGGATAAGCTGGATGGCTTGGCCCACCTCGGTGAGCCGGATCATCGCCCGCGACCACACATCGCCATCAGGCAGCACCGGCACGGGCACATTCAAGCGGTCATAGGCCGCATAAGGCGCCACGACCCGCACGTCGTAATCGATACCCGATGCGCGGGCGACCGGCCCTACCACGCCGCAGGCTAGCCCCTCCTCGCGGGTCAGCACGCCGACACCTTTGGTGCGCCGCAGGATCGAGCCGTTGTTGCGGAAGGTCTTGGCAAGTTCCGCCGCTTCGGGCGCGAGCTTGTCGAGTGCGGCCGTGAGATAAGCCGTGGTCTCGGCGTCGAGATCGTAGCGCACCCCGCCGATGCACAGCGCCGCGAGATCCATGCGGTTGCCGAACACCGTCTCCTTCAGGTCCTGCACGATTTCGCGTACCTGCATCGCGTGCATGAACAGGGTGTCGTATCCGGTGAGATGCGCCAGGATGCCCACGTTAAAGAGGTGCGAGGCGATGCGCTTGACCTCGGCCGAGATTACGCGCAGGTACGCCGCTCGCTCGGGGATTTCGAGCCTCGCGATTTGCTCGGCGGCCATGCAGAAGGTTTCCGGATGGCTGTTGGAGCAAAGCGAGCAGATGCGCTCCGTCAGCACGACGTTTTGATAGACCGTGCGCTTGGTGCACAGGTATTCGATGCCGCGATGGACGTGGCCCGCGTTGATGTCGACGCCGCGGACGGTTTCGCCATCGATGTCGACGCGGAAATACATCGGTTCTTCGAGCGCGACATGAACCGGGCCGACGGGGAGTTTGCAGGTTCTGGAAATGTCCGCGCTCACGATGCGCCCCCTTTCATACTTAGAACCTTGTCCCAAAGCGCCTTGGTGCTAGAGGCGTTGACCAGCACCGAGTATGGGATCAGCCGCTCCAGCACTGCTGTGTCGATGGCTGGGTCGATGAACAAGCGGCGCGGATCGGGATGGTCTGGAATGGCGATGGAGTACATCTCCATGATCTCGCGCTCGGGCCAGTCGGCTGGACGGAAGTATTGGGTGAGCGAGGCGATAGAGCCGCCGGCGGGCACGTAGGCGATCACCGTCAGCGTGTCACCGCCGATATCGAAGTGGTAGTCGATTTCGTAGGATGTGCCGTCCAGAGGCGTACCGCCGAAGGTCTTGGGGGGCACTTTTTCAGGCTTGGCGGCTTGAGCCTCACCCTCCGCGGCTTCTTCTTCCTCCTCTTCCTCTTGTTCGGGGGCTGGCAGTTGACGCGCGGACAGCATCGAGAGGCGTGCGCCGAGTTCGAGCAGAACCTTGGCGACGGGTACCAGTTCTTCGCTTTTCGCCAGGCCGCACCACGCGGAAACGACGCCATGCTGCGTGGCCGTGGAGGAGTACTCGATCCCCGAGGGGGCGGCGGCGCCGAGCCTTGCGTCTAAGTCTTGGGGCAGGCGGGTCATGGCTTCTTCCCCCTGCTCTTAAGGAACTTGTTGCGGCATTTCGGGCAGCGCGCCCGCAGTTGCACCACCTCCTCCGCCGAGAGCGGGGGCCTGACCTTGGCCGTGTTTGGCACTGTGTTGAGACCCTTGCCGCCGCAGTCCGCGCAGACCAGGTTCGGGATCAGCCCGTGCTCGGTCATGCCGAATTTCTCCGATTGGAAATGCGCCAGGTGCCAATCGTTGGTCTGGTGGATCGCCTTGGTTGGGCAATAGAACTCGCAGGTGCCGCAGAATACGCAGGTCGGGTGCCAGCAATCGAAGGTCATGCCTTCGGGCGTCCTGGTGAACTTGATCGCGCCGGAGGGGCACAGCTTCTCGCAAAGCAGGCAGCCTTCGCATGTTGCCGCATCGAAGGCGATGCGGCCGCGCAGACGCTTGGGCGTTGGCGATGGCGGCCCGAAGGGGAAGGGCTCCGTGTAGGGGCCCCGTCTCAAATTGCGGGCGAAGAGCGATAGAAAGTTCATGGCAAACTCCTCAAAGCCGCTGGCGCCAGATTTCGAGGGCTTTGGCAACGCCTTCGATGATCGCGGGCGGGCGCGGCGGACAACCGGGTATGTTCACGTCCACGGGGAAGTATTGGTCAATGGGCGCGCAAACCGCGTAGCTTTCGCGGTAGATGCCGCCGGAGATCGGGCAGACGCCAACCGCGACCGTTACTTTCGGGTCCGGTATTTCGGCGTAGATGCGCGTCGCGGCTTCCAAAACATGCTTGGTCAGCGGCCCGGTGATCAGCACGATGTCGGCGTGGCGTGGGCTGCCGCAATATTGGATGCCCAGGCGCTCGACATCGTAGCGTGGAATGAGGGCTGTCGTGGCAAGCTCGACATCGCAGCCGTTGCACGAGCCGGCGTTAATCCGGTAGAGCCAGGGCGAGCGCGCGGCCAGGTTTTTGAGTCTAGCAAGGACGGTCATAGCGCACCTCCCGCGGTGTAGTAGGCGGCGACGGCGAGGCTCGCGGCGGAGAGCAGCAGCGGCCACTTGAGAAAGAAGACGAAGGCTTGGTCGATGCGCATGCGGCCTCTACTGACGCGCACGGCGGTTACACCGATCAGAACCAGCACCAGCTGTTGACCCACCCAAGCAGCCAAGCCTACGCCACCTGTAAGCGGCAGCGGCATGAACAGCGCGACGCCAAGGCTCAGGACCACAACTGCTTTCAGCGCCGACATGATTTTGAAGAGCGCTAGGGCTGGGCCGGAGTATTCAAGCAGCGGGCCTTCCAGCACTTCGGTTTCGGCCTCTGGGATGTCGAAAGGCACGATGCCGAGATTGGCCGGATAGAAGAACGCGAAGGCGGCGGCTGCGGGCCACATCACGGGGTCGAGGACGAACGCGCCGTGCGCTTGCTGATAGTGCACGATTTCGGCGAGCGAGAACGTAGGGAAATGTCCCTCGGCGAGCCCTGTGCGCAGCGCCACCGCGATGACAACCAGCACTATCGGTCCCTCATAGGCGAGCATCAGCGCCATTTCGCGGGAGAAGCCGATGGCGCCGTAGGGCGATCCGGAGGCCGAGCCGGCTATCATAAGGGCGACGCCGGGGATGGCCAGCAGGTAAAGCAGGACCAGAAGGTTGCCGATTTGCGGATCGGGGTTGTAGACGCCCGCTATGGGGATCAGGGCAACCGCGAGCAGCATTGAGGCCGTGCCCACGAGTGGTGCCGCGAGGAACACCGTTTCACTTGCCGTGTCCGGAACCATCGTGCGCTTGAAGCCAAGCTTCACGATATCGAAGAACGGCTGGGTGAGCGGCGGTCCAACCCGGCCCTGGAGCCGGGCGGCGACGCGGCGGTCGGCTCCTTTCAGGGTGAGACCGAGCGCCAGGGCGAAGAGGCCGCCGGGGAAGAGCAATACAGCGATAAGAATGGCGTATGAGTTTGCCATGATTGACCTCCCTTAAGCCTTTTCGCCTTCGCCAGCGCGCTTGGATACGAACAGGGCGCGCCGGATGATGGCATCGGGTGCTTCGTACAGGCTGGCCGTACTGGCCCGCACTGCATCGGCGGCGACATCGGTGACGCCGCACATATGGACGTTGGTGCGGACGATGCCTGCGCGATGGCCAAGCCGCAGCCACGGCACGAGAGCGGCGGCGAGGATCAGCGACAGCACGGACAGCAGCACCGGGCTCCAGCCTTCGAGGCCCGGGAGCGATCCGGTAAGCGTGGCGGCGACCGGCTCCATGCCAAGCTGCGCCTGGATTGCCGCGATTGGCACAAGCAGAAGGCCAGGGAACAGACCAACCGCCACACTGGCCGCCGTCAGCACGCCCATCGGAATGAGCATGGCAAGCGGCGCTTCCTTCGCGGCGAGCGCTTTGGGCGTAGGCGTGCCCATGAAGGCCGCGTGCGCGAACTTCATGATGGCTGCCAAGGTCAACAGGCTTCCGATCATCGCCGCGGCGCCCAGCAGCCAGTGGCCGGACTGGAAGGCCGCCATGAAGATCACCCATTTCGACGAGAACCCGTTCAGCGGCGGGATGCCGGCCAGCGACAGCCCTGAGAACAGGAAGATGCCGAAGGTGATGGGCATGCGGCGGCCGAGTCCGCCCAGCTCGTCGAGCATCGTCGCATGGTTCGAAACCATCACCGCGCCGGCCACGAGGAAGAGCGTGTCCTTGAGTAGCATGTGGTTGACGAAGTGCATCAGACCGCCGGCGACGCCCAGCGAAGTGCCGAACGATACCGCCATCAGCACGTAGCCAAGCTGGCACACCGTCGAGTAGATGAGCAGCAGCTTGATGCCGTTCTGTATGGCCGCCAGCGCGCCGGCATAGAGAATGGTGACGCCGGCTATGATGGAGATGACGTACAGCACCAGCGGCTGGCCATGCACCTGTCCGCCGAGCTTGTCGAAGAGTGCCGCGCCGCCGAACAGGACGAACAGCTTCAGCACGCCCCACGGACCGCTCTTCAGCAGCACCGCGGAGATGTAGCCGGAGACTGGCGTCGGGGCGAGCGCCGGGTGCATCTGGAAGTCGATGCGCACGGGCAGCATGGCGGCCTTCATCACGAAGCCGAGGAAGACCAGCACGATGGCGGGCGCGACGGCCGCACCTGGAAGCTGCATCAATGCCGCGCCAACCTTGGCCAGCTCGAAGGTGCCTGCCTCGACCGCGACGAGCGTCAGGCCAAGGAACAGGAAGCTCGCGCCAACCGTGTTGAACAGAAAGTATTTGAAGGCTTCGAGCCGGGCGGCCGGGGTTTCCTCATGGGCGATTGCCGCCCACAGCGCCCACGAACTCATCAGCTCCCAGAAGGTGAAGAAGCTGAAGATGTCCTTCGCCTGGGTCATGCCGAGGAGCCCGGCGATCGTCACGATGAACGCCGCGAAGAAACGTCCCTGCGCATGGCTGTGCGCAAGATAGGCGGTGGAGTGCAGCATGTTGAGCGCGCCCACACCCGCGATCAGCACTGCGAAGCAGAAGGAAAGAAGATCGTAGCGCGGAGCTTCGAAGACGACCCCGCCGAGCGCCACGATCAGCACGGCAACCGAAAGGCCACCGGACCAGTCCACCGACACGCGGCCAACCAGGAGCACCGCCACGGCGCCGGCCATCGCTATGCTCGCGCCCAAGGGCCAGTCCGCCACGAGACCGGGCAGCGGCAGGTTTTGCAGCGCGCTGCGCACCGCCGAAAGATCGCCGGCCTGGCCTATGAGGCTCAACTGATAGCCCGGCGCGAAGCCGCCGAAGATAATCGCCGCCGCAAGCACGCCCATCGCCGCGAGCATCGGAACCGGAGCCTCGCGGACGCCCGCCGCGCCTTTATAGGGATGGTAGAAGAGGAAGCTGACGACGCGCGTGTAGTAGACCACGCCGATAATGCCGCCCAGCAGCATGAGCGCGGCGACGGGCACATAACCGCTTGCAGCCGCAGCGTAGATCATCAGGAACTTCGACACGAAGCCCGAGAAAGGCGGCAGGCCCATGATCGCGAAGCTCGCAAGCGCGTACATGCCAGCGGTCAAGGGCATCACGCGGCCAAGGCCTGCGAGATCCTCGATGCGCTTCCCGCCAGCGCGCAGGAAAAAAGCACCCGCCGCATAAAAAAGGAGGGTCTTCATCACCGCGTGGTTGGTGAGGTGCAGGAGCGCGGCATCGTTCGCCAGCGCCGTGCCGATGGCGAGGATCGCGGCGATCTCACCGATCTGCGCGAGCGTCGAGAACGCCAGCATGCGCTTCAGCTCGAACTCGAAGAACGCGCGGATTTCGCCATAGATCAGCGTGAGGCAGCCCAGGACCATCAGCACAGTGCCGGCATCGATGCCCTGGACCGCGAAGCGCGTCAGCGCGCTGGCGCCAAACACCACGTAGAGCACCTTGACCATGCCAAACAGGCCGGCCTTGGTGAGGATGCCCGACAGCGGGCCAGAGATCGACGAAGGCGCTTCCGGATGGGCGAGCGGCAGCCAGCTTTGCAGCGGAACGAGGCCCATCTTCACCGCAAAGCCGATGAAGAAGCAGGCCGTGATTACCGCACCGGCGAGTGGCGGGATTGCGCTGGTGCTGGCGGCAAGCGTTGCGAACTCGAACGAGCCGGTTTGAGCGTGCACAAGCAGGATGCCGAAGTGCATCACATAGGTGCCCGCCGCACACATCAGGAAGTACACGAGGCCGGCGCGCAGCGCTTTCGGAGTCTGCTCATGGACGACCAGGAAGTAGGACGTCCAGGTCATCAGCTCCCAGAAGACGTAGAAATTGCCGAATTCATGCGCCGTGGTGAGGCCGATCAGCGAGCCGGTCACCAGGAAGGCGAAGAAATAGTAGCGGTTGGCTGCCGGGGCGTGCCCGATATAACCAGTCGAGTAGACGATCATCAGGCCGGCAATGCCCGAGAACAGGATCGCAAACAGCTTGGAGGTAGTATCGAAGCTGGGGTCGAGCACCACGACAGCGGCTGTTGCAATCGCGAGCAGCACCGCGCTCGCATCGCGCAGGGGCGCCGGCACACGGCCGAGGAGATAAACGGCAAAACCGCCAAGATAGGGCACCAGCACGGGCAGCGCCCAGGGCGTTTCAAATTGGGGCACGCCTTGCGCACCGGCAAACCCGGCGAGCGCCCCGGCGTAATCCACGAAGGGTGCAGGCCAGAGGCTGATTAGAACCGTAAGCGCTGTCAGTACATAGGCGAGCGGCAATGCAAGCAGCGGCGCGGGCGCCAGCGCGATTTGCCGTTCGGAACGCTCCAGGCAAACCCGCTGAACGACCAGCATGTAATAGACTGCGGCAACGATCGTCGCGAGCGTGCCTGCGATGGCCACAAGCCAGTATCCCCGCTCGATTGCCGCATAAAGGATGATGAACTTGGAGAACGAGCCTTTGAACGGGGACAGCCCCATCACCGAAAACACGCCGAAGCCGAAGAGAGTGGCCGCGAGCGGCATGCGCTCGCCGCTTCCAGCCAAATGGTTCAGGTTCGCAGATCTCGTGCGCTGCATAAGATACCAGCCGGCCACGAGCACGAGACCCCGCATCGCCGCCTGATAGCCGAGATGCATATAGGCCCCGGTGTCACCGGCGGCCCCGCCGAGGCCAAGCCCGATAAGTACGTAGCCGGCTTCGGCAATCGTCGAGAGCACGAACGTCCATATGAGATTGGGGAGGCTTAGAAGTGCAGCGATTTCGCCGAGAAGGAGGATGGCCGCCCCCGCCCAGGCGAGCGCTTCCTGAGATGCCATCAACGGCGCGATTGGGAGATGGTCCAGCATCAAATAAGGTCCTTTCGCTAGAGCCGCACTTCCACTTTCGCCTTTGAAGCTAACGCCAGTTCTGGCTTGGGGGTGTCAGCTGGCTGACACTTGGAACTGCACAAATGTCGCAGGACGGGGCATGAGCGCTTTGGCTGGCTCTGGGGGGCAAGGTGCCGTGGCGGTTCTGGGGTAATGGCGATCCTGTTCGCCCCGGCCAAAGGGCGCGAGATCGGCAGGATTAGCCGCGAGAGGCTGAAAATCGGGCGTTTGCACGGCCAAACGCGCGCCAGCGCGGCTTTCGGAGCTGTTTTCCGAAGGCAGTATCCCTGGGGGCATCCAACTCGATATCGAGGAGATTGCCGTGGAAGAGCGGTGCTGCGCTCGCGGGATAGTTTTACAGGTGGTAAGAGGGGCAAAACGCCGGGCAGTCAGGCGGAAGCGGGCGCGCGAATGAGCCCTGCCAAGCTTGGCAGGGCCGATGCGCTTGGTACCCGCCGCCAGACAAGCCTTCGCATTTCGATCGCGGAGGTATGCATCCCCCTTTTAAGATCGCAGCCGTTGCCGGTGCGTATCCTTAGATCAAGGATCCATGGTCTGATTCGTGCCTATCCGGTTGAGACAGGCGCCCACCACATATAGAGCGGCCGGTGCGCCGCACCGGCACCGCCTGATTGGGCGTACACGACCCGAAGGAGAAATTCGAAGCCTTAGGTCTATACCAACAGTCGGGGATCATGTTTTCCGTACCGGAGAACCCCAAGCTTCGGCCCATGTGGTTCCCTAACACCAAATGCCGGTTCCGGGAGACTGAATGGCCATTCAAATCAGGCGCTCAAGGAATTCGCAAGCGGAACTGCGGCATGCGGCCCCCGAGTCGCGTTCAATCCGAACTTGAGCGGCGGTAAGCGGCGCCGGTAAAGCGCTCCATTGAGGGATGAGACCGGGGCAACGGATTTCGCTATTGATGGCGCCGCCCCCCTACCCAGGCGCCGCCGTAAGCGCCGCCGGCAACCGCTTCGCGACCTCTCCGGCCCGCTTCGAGCCCGCAATCCGGTTGGCCTCGGCAATGGCTGTGTCCTCGTCGAGGTCGTCGAGCACGCGGCTCACGATATCCGGGCGGTTGAAGTGCCCATGGAAACGCGAGGCAGGGAAGAAATCCGGCGCCCGCTCCCAGCCGCGGTTGACATGCCAGCCGATCAGATCCTCAGCGCCGGGAGAGGCAGCGTAATAGCCCTTCGGCGTCCACGCGACGAAGCGGCGGTCCTTGGCGTGCACGAACAGCGCGAGCAGTTCGTCGCCATCGGCAAGCCTGAACCAGCGGATGGTGCCGTCCTCGAATGCGGCCACGATGAGCCTTCCGTCAGCGCTGATGTTCACGGCCCGCGCTCCGCCGGGGATGGGCTTCTGCCAAATCTCCGCGCCGCTGGCGGAAAAAGCGCGGAGCCAGAATGCCGTGCCCAACGCGAAGCGCGTCTCATCCGGCGCGATGGCGAGCGACAGCGATTCCTCGTAATTCTCAAGCGGCAGGAACTTGCCGCCGAGCTTCGGAAATTCTCCGCTCTCCCAATCCGACACGTCCAGGCCCGTGGTCTTGGCGGCGGAAAGCCCGTCCACCGCCTGCGGCGCGTCCTTAAGCTCGAACGGCGCAAGGCTGAACAAGACGGGCTGCCCCGAACCCTGGTCCAGGCCGAAACGGACCAGCTTGCCGTCCGCGGAGAGCGTCAAGGCGCCGCCCAGCTTGTTGCGCATATCGGCGGAGACGCCTTCCTGCCAGACGCGCTTGGCGCCGTCCGCCGCGATCAGCCCGAAGGCCGGGTCCTGCGCACCCGCCGCGATGCCATCCCCGCAAGGCAGGAGTTGCATGACGGTATTTTGCGACAGCGGCACCTGGCTGCGCGTGCCCCGGCCTTCGTCTTGCCAGATCGCCAGACGGCGGCCGTCAGGCGGCGAATACCGGCCCGCCGCATAGAGCCGCTTGCCATCGGGCGCCCAGGCGGCCTTGCTCAGATCGCCGCCCGCGATATCGCCTGTATCGGCCGCGTAAAGCCATTCCAGGCTGCCCGCATCGTAGACTTCGACTGCGGGCGTATCGCTGAACCCAATCGCGAGCTTGCGGCCTTCCGGATGCACCGCGATGCTGAAAGGCGTCTTGCCCGCCCGCGCGGGAGCTTTCACCTCAAGCTTTCCATCGGCGGCATAGCGGCGTATCAACCCATCGAAGGCCACCGTATAAAGCCGGCCGGAAGCGTCGAAGGCCGCGTCGAAGCTGCCCTTGCCGCCGTAGTCCTTGTCCTCCGCGGCGAGCCCCCAGCCCGCCGTCTCCCATATCCGCACGCCTTGGCCGCCGAAGAGCGTTGCGGCGAGGCGGCTGCCATCGGGCGAGAAGGCAAGATGGTTGATTACATTGCCAAGCGGGCCGAGGCGGGCCGCGAGGCGCCCCGAGGCGGTCTCGAAGACATAGACTGCCAGGGTCTTATCCACGGCGTAACGCGCATCCCAGCCGCCCGCCGCGACCCATTTGCCATCCGGTGAGGACGCGACGGCATAGACCTTGCCCCCATCGCCATCGCCAATGGGCATGCGGAACGTGCGGAGGAGCCTCGGGCTGCCCCGGCCGCCCGCGGGCAAGGACCACAGCCGCGCCGTCTTGTCGAGCGAGCCGGTCGCCATCAGCGTGCAGGCTTGATCCACGGCAATACGGGTAAGCTGCGCGGTGTGCATGCCGGGCTCGATCCTGAGCGTGGCCCCCCGGTCAGGCAGGTCCTCCGCGCGCGCAAGCCCCAGCAACGCCGCGCTTACGGCCATCGCTGCCAACGTCCGCATGATACATTCCCCCACTTGCGGAATCCGCTTCGCCAAACCCGTTTTGCCGCGCCTTCCGTCTTCTTCCGTACCGGGGCGGAAGGTTCGAGCCCCCTATGCGGAGCCGGGCGCCAGCCCCCGCTCCGCAAGAGGGTTCAGACTGGAAATGGTTTCACGAATAGTCTGAATGGCGGAGTCGCCGTCCACCGGCGGTAGCGCCTGTGCCTCTTTGAGCGCCAGGGAAACCCGTTCGATCACGCTATCCATGGGGCCGAATGTCAAGGCCTTCGCCTGCTCCGCGAAGGTCGAGGCCCCCTCCCGGAAAACCCTGGACGCTTCGCCGGCGAGCTTATCGATAATGGGCGCGAAGTCCGCCGCGATAAGGTCCGGCAGCTTGACGCCCTGTTCCTGGCCGCAGCCCACACCTCCCTGAAGCCCGATCAGATGTGCGGTGAATCCTAGCGCGGCGGGCTCGCTTAGCGCGGCTAGGGATGGGGTGACCGAAAGGGGCTGCCCCAGGACGATCATCGCCCTGCCGGACAGCCCGCTGGCAGCCAGCACCTTCGAAAGCTCCAGCCGGAGCATCTCCCGCTCGTTTTCGAGCGCATTGCGGATGTCCTCCATCGCCTCCAGGAAGGCAAGCTCAAGCCGGACCCGGAGCTTGACATCGATCTGGCTGGCCTGCGCGGCAACGTCGCCGCCACCGGACGAAGCCAGCGCCTCCGGAGTAATGGACTCCAGCGCCGCCGAGAGCTTCTGCTTGATGAGGTCCACTTTTCTCGCCTGCAGCGTATCGAGGCTGTCCGCGAAGACATCGAACTTTGCGGTCAAATGCTTTCTAAGTCCGGTGATGGCGGCAAGCTCTCTTTCAGCACGCCCAGAATCGGTATGGGCGGAGCGGAGCAATTCCGCCTCGATCTCCCGCCAGGCGATAAGGTTGCGGCCCACGGTCTCGACCAAACTCGAAGCGGCGTTTATGGATGCGGCGATTGGGCCGGCGTTCATCAATTCCGA
This sequence comes from Hyphomicrobiales bacterium, assembly GCA_003153975.1. Lineage (GTDB taxonomy): Bacteria > Pseudomonadota > Alphaproteobacteria > Rhizobiales > Rhodomicrobiaceae > Rhodomicrobium. The sequence continues at coordinate 9,724 of PMBZ01000214.1, read as the reverse complement.
TACGGCGACCGCCAGAGATAGGAGGCCCGACTTCTCGAAATAGGCCTCGGCCATGCCTCCATCGCCAACCTCATCGCGACTCAGCCAATCCAAGACGCCGGAACCGTCCTCCTGGGAGCCGCCGCCGTTCCCGTTTTGCGTACCCGTGTTCAATCCGCCGCCCAGGAAGAGATCGGGTGAGCCGCGATCTAGCGCCTTGTGCGCGAAGGCGGCGCTACCCAAAATGACCGGGATGCGGCTGGCTGGAAACTCCTCCTCCAAGGTCTGCGACACTTGGCGTCCGACCTCCTGGACAACCGCCTCGCCGCCCTTCAGCTCGTCGACCTTATTGACGAAAACGATGAGCTTGTCTTTCTTGAGCCCCCTGAGCATCCGCAGCAGGTTGAGGTCCGTGGCCGACAAACGCTGCCAGGCAGTGACGACGACGACGCAAATGTCGGCCGCTTCCAGATTTTGCCGGGTGATCTCGTCGCGCACCAGGAATGGATCGTTGACGCCGGGTGTGTCGATCACCACCGTCGGAAAGCTGAACGCGCCCAGGCCCAGGAAAATGTCGGCGCATTTGGTGATATCCGAAAACTCTCCCTCAGCCAGCTCCGCGGCATTTTCCGGCTGCGAATATTCGGTGCCGACATAGCGGACGAGAAGGTTCGGCACAATCTCCGGGTAAACATGTTGCGTTCCCAGAAGGTTTTCGAAGGAGGCTCCGAGCCGCTTCTGGGCCCTCTCCTCCATCTCCTTCACCTGGGCTTTCAGGACATCCCAGTCGAAGTCTGGAAACAGCCGGTCCGTCAGCTCGCGCGTGCGTCCGCCCATGGAGAGGCGGCGCCACTCGTCGCGGCTGAAGAATGTGAATGCGGCGCCGGCCCGCGGCTTGTCTGGCACGCCGAAGCTCAAGCGGGTGATAACCGCCGTGCATGGATTGATGTCGACCGGCAGAAGGTCCGGCTGCTCGACGAGGGCGTTGACGAGGGAACTCTTGCCAGCCTTCACCTGCCCCACGAAAGCGATGCGGCACGTTTGCTTGCGGAGCTGCTCCGCCACCGCGGCAATAACCTGCGCGGTTTCCCGGTCCGCGAGCATTGTGAGCCTCGTGGCGGCTTCCGCGGCGCGCGCCTTCGTGACGTCCAGCCTCGCTCCAACACTGAGCCTGCGCGATAAGGGGACCTGCTCGCTTTCATCCGGTCCGGCCACGGGCTTGGAAGGCTCGGGGCCGTCGAGAACGCCCCTCAAAATCCTGCTGGATTTCTGCGGTGACGGAGCTGGAGTTTGCCCGTTGACCTGTTCAGGCCGCGGAGCGGCATCCTCAGGCTGCGAAGCGGATTTCCGCCAAAAAAACAAAAACCTCATCAGGCGATCTCTACGCGATACTAAGAGTGCTGAAAACGCGGCCGCTGTGGCGAACCTCAGCGGCCATTTCCGACCTGATAGGGTGAGGCCCCACTATTTAAGCGGCGCGTCCGATCCGCCAGCGTTCATATCGCCCCAGCCGCCACGGCCCAGATGGTAGTTTACGCCGACTTGAACGCTGTCGCCTTTGGTGCTGGAGGTTTCCGGCCGCCCAATATTGCCCTGGTCGAAGGATTTCTTGCCCAACTCGTAGTGCATGTATTCGCCTTTCGCGGACCAGTTGTCCGTGAGAGCGAATTCCATGCCGCCGCCGGCAGTCCACCCGCTCGCCCATATGGTGGAGGGCTCGTAGTCGCTGGCACCCGTTGGAAAGCCAGGGACCGGGATCGGGCGCACCCCTTCCTTGAGCTGCCCGAAGGCCCAGCCACCCTTGGCGTAGAACAACGCTGGGCCGAACGTGTATCCCAGCCGACCTGTCACCGATCCCAGCGACTTCAAGTCAGCTTCAAAGGTCTTATTGGCGTCCGCCCAGGCAGAACTGGGAACCATAACGTCATAGGCTACATGGCCAGCTCCGCGGGCATTGGATAAGCCGTAGCTGCCTTCCGCACCGAGTACGAATCGCCCCGCCTGGTAATTGTAGCCCGCCTGCCCGCCGGCAAGATAACCGCCGTAATCGGGATCGACCGCAGTATCTTTCCCATGGGTCCAAGGTGTGTTGCCTGCGGTGCCGCCCGCAGACGCACCCACATACGGGCCAGTCCAGGAGCGGCCTGCCAGAGACGCATCTTTCAGGCTACCGCCTTCCTTCAAACCGCCCGTTTCGGGATTGAGCTGGTAGCGCAATCCGGCGGTGCCCGAAATGCTGTCGATATTGTCGCCCATGCGGTAGTCCACGCGGGCAAAGCCGAGCCAGCCAGTATTGGCGAACATGAAGGAACTGCCGAGGCCTAATTGGCCGTATGTGCCGATTCGGCTGGCTGTAAGCGTGCCGCCGCCGTACCAAAAACCACCAGAGTCAACGCCCATCGCTGAAACGGAGGCATTAACATCGCCGGCGAATTCGTGCATCACGCTTGCCGTGGCGAAGGGGAACGCGACAATTCGTCCCCCGTCCAAAGCCACGCTTGTGCTCAGCTTTACACTTGCGCGGCCAAGCAGGCTTTCAACGTCCTGCATCTGCATGGTGCCCATGTTCGGCATAGTGACAATGTCGCCAGTGCTGTTGGCCTGGGCTGCCATGAAGCCGGCCGTCTGCATTTGATCGACCGAAGTTTTCGAATAAACGCCGCCAACCGAAGGCTCAAGGCTCCAGCCGCCGCCAAGCGCAAGGTTATAGCCCATGTTGCCGGTGAGCGAATAGCCGCGCGCATCGAGCCTCAACCCCGAAAATTCGCCCTGGTAGAAATCCGCGCGGGCCTGAAAGTCGGCGAAAAAGCGGTCTTTCGAGAATGTGGCGTAGACGCCACCATAGGGCACTTCGAAAGTGCCCTTCATGGCACCGCCGAGCGCTTCTGGGATAGAACCAGCAGGGGTCCCGTCCTTGAATTTCGCTCCTATATACCCGGCCATTACGCCGATGTGCCAGTTCTGACCCGCGCCGCCCTGATTGAGATAGGCTATGTCCTGGCCGGCCTGGAAGCCCGAGAAATCCTGTCCGATTTTCGTGCGGCAGGATACGTTGGGTTGCTGGTCGAAATCAACCGGAGACCTGGAGAACGTCGTCCCGGTAAAATTGGTGTTGGAATACGTGTCGGCTGTTCCGCCCACCGTTCTCACCCACACACCGCCGCCGATCTGGTTGGGGGCGCTCTCCGGAGAAGCGACGAAAGCCGAGCCAGGGGTCATGAAAGCAGTATTGACCGTTCCGATCATCGAGGTAATCGCGGTCAGGCCGCTGCCGACAATACCCAAATCGCTGCCGTTGCTGGTGCACTGCGCCTGAGCGCCGGTGGAGGCAAGCAGCCCCGCCGTCAGCGCCAAGCCGCTAACCAGCATCGGTATCGCCCCGCGCGTCGAACCTGCGTCAACGAACTTGAATACCCATACCGAACGCGTGCCTGTACTAACCATCTTCTTCCCCCTCACCCCGGAAGCCGCCTATTTACAAATATAGTTCGCAAATAGCTTCCCTTGGCTCCGATTACACTCAACAAAGCTGTAAATGGCAAAAACAAACCAACCATCTTGAACGTTGCCACGTGTGATAGGTTTAAACTAGAGCAGCGATCCGGATAAACTAACCAACGGTTGCGAGCGACGCTCGGCTTTCGCTTTTTTCGATCGTTGGTCCGCTTTTCGAGATAGCTGGCGTCAATTCTGCAACATTGTGTAACACTCGTGTAACCGCGCAGATTGCGGCGGTCCGCCGGCTCAATCCGCGTCCAGCCAGCGCAATTCCGTCAAGGCAAAGCCGCGGGCAGAATCCGTTTGAACTGGAGTGATCTACATGCTGGACTGGCAAGTTGGCGCGTGGTGCCACTATCCTGGCCTATATCGCCGCTGGGCTGCGGCAGGAAAATCCAGCATCGTGAGCCGGACGGGTCTTGGCGCTATTGAGGCTTGAAGCCCTGTCAATTGCCTATGCCGTGCATGATGGGACTACTACCGCCAGAGCGGTGCACCGGCGCTTCGGCCGCCGCACGCCTGTGCCGTTCAGCCTCCTCCGCTTCAGCCCGCCTGCGCCTTTCCGCTTCCGCGGCGTCTGCCTCCGCCTTCTTACGTCTTCTAGCTTCCGCAGCCGCCGCCTCGGCCTTTTTGCGTGCTTCCGCGGCAACCGCTTCCGCTTTTCTGCGTTCCTCTACCACGGCAGCTTCCGCCTCGGCCTGCCGGCGCTCCTCCGCCGCTGAAGCCTCTGCCTCGGCTCTCTTTCGTTCCTCCGCCGCGGAAACCTCTTCCAGCTTCCGGCGCGCCTCAGCCGCCGCAGCCAACGACTCGGCTCTCCTGCGAGCCTCCGCGACGGCAGCCTCCGCCTCAGCTTTCTTGCGAGCCTCCGCCGCCGCAGCCTCCGCCTCCGCCCTCCTGCGAGCCTCCGCCGACTGCAGCTTCCGCCTCAGCTTTCATGCGTGACTTGGCTGCCGCCTCTGCTTCGGCCTTTCTGCGCGATTCGCTCGCGGCGGTTTCCGCCTCCGCCTTCCTGCGCGCTTCCACCGCGGCAGCCGCCGCCTCGGCGTTCCGGCGTTGCTCCGCTTCCGCCTTCGCGCTTTGCTCGACCGCTTGCGGCGCGCCGGGCGAGTTGCTCGATGCCGGGCTACCTCCCCCGCCGATCAGCCCCGACTGAACGGCCACGAGCGCGACAGCCCCTCCCACCAATGCGGCGGCGCCGGCCGTCATCCACTGAGGGCGCCCTCCGGAGTTCGCCCCCGCGCCCCAGGCCCGGTGCCCGCGCGCCGGTTTGGGCGATGCGCCCGAGCCCGCCGGGCTGCGCAGAATTGAAGGCTTTTCCACCTCCCCAGGCGGAAGCGGCTGCTTCAGGACAGCCACCCAGTCCTCGTCGAACAAGCCCCTGCTGGCTTCGGCCACATCGCGGTGGGTGATACCGTTGCTTCCCAGCTCCGCTCCAGGGGCAAGCTTGGAGATTGCGCCCGCCATCACACGGCGCGCAATCTCCATCGCCTTGCCCATGCGCCAGGCCGCGAACTCCTGAGCCAGATACTGGATCTGCACGAAGAGCACCTGGTTCCTGGCCGCTGCCGCCGCCGGATCCTCGTCTCCGTTCTCTACGAAGCAGATTCCCCTGAAATGAGGCTTGGCCGAGCTTTCAAGCCGGGCTTGCAGCCGCTTCAGGTTATTGCCCTTGCCTGCGGCCAAGTCGCTGAACGTAACGGCGAGCAGGCTGCGGGAACGCATGGCTTGCGGCAATTTCGTCCACTGCGCCCGCTCCGTCTCGCGCCAAGCCTGGGTCGCAACCGTTGTCCAGATTGCGGCATCGATGGGGTAACCCTGTAAGCCCTGGCTGCCGGCAGCAAGGTCGAGGATCTCGACCGAACGCAGCATGCTGCTCGGGAGCCCTACTTCCAGAACCTTCAAGTCACTGGGCGGCACGCTTCCGCCGGCGGGAAGGCCACTCTTTACGCTGCTGTCTTGAATGGAGGCAACTACCCGCGCAACGCTTTGACGGACGGGAAAAGCAATCCTCTGGCCGTTGCCATAAACGGCGGTTACCGAGGGCTGGGAGGCATATTTGAGCAGCGCCGGCAGTGCAGTGTGCGCCACCGGATCGGCGGGCAGCGCGGATACTCCCGCAAGGAGATTGGCCAGCGACGACTTGCCAGAGTTCGTCTCTCCCAATATCCCGATCCGGAGGGGACGGTTGACCGCTTTTGCCATGCGCTTGAAGGCGCGGCCGGGTCCATCCAAGAAAGGATAGGCATCCGCGGCCTTCTGCAAAATGCCCTCGGCATCGGCGAGGCCTTGCGCGGCAAATCTCAGCTTCCCTTCTACGTCCATTCAGCTGGCTTTCGCACTGGAGCATCGCTCGATTAACCAAGCTCGATTGATAGCCAGTTCCGTCCCGTTCTTCAATGCGTTCGCTTGACACAAAACGAAACAAAATCGATTCGCAACCTAAGGTGCTCCGTCCGGGACGGCGCAATTAGGGGCGATGTATGCAATATCATACATAGATATATGGTGTTCTATTGCTTATGCGGATTGCGCTCGAATATGTTCCCGCGCCCATCATCCCGGAACTTGACCGCTCCGATGCTTCCGCTGGTACGGCTTGCTACCGAGCCTTGTGTTAGCGCTCATGCCTGGCTGGCGGGTTAAGGCGCCGGTAAATTGGGGCAAGCTTCCGGTGCAGCTCCTTGAACAGCCCAAATTTGTCATCATACAAAGTTTTGAGGCGCGCATCCGGCTCGTAAACACGGCGTATGCGCTGAAGAGCCGGCAAATCCGCCCAATGCAAGGCTCCGGTTCCCACCCCCGCTATGAGGGCCGCGCCAATGGCGTTGACCTGGATGGGATTGGCGAACTGCTGGACCGGCCGGCAAGTGATGTCGGCCACGATCTGGCACCACAAATCCGATTGGGCGCCGCCGCCAGCGGCGGTGATTGGGCCGCAGGTCCGGCCTACCAGGCGGAAGAAGGGCTCCATGGTCCAGCGGATGTTGAGCGCAACCCCTTCCATCATGGCGCGGATGATATCCTCGCGGGTGTGATCCAGCGAAAGATTGAAAAGGCAAGCGCGATAGCTTGGGTCGTCGATCGGGCTCCGCTCGCCAAACAGCCAGGGCAGGTAGATCAGTCCTTTCGACCCGGCAGGCACCCTGGCGGCGACCTCGCATAGGATCTCGTAAACGCAGGGCCGCTCCTCATCCAGCAGCAGCGGTCTTGAATAATAAATGATGCGGTCGCGCAGGAACTGAAGATTGGCCCCCGCGGTGGACTGAAGTGCGACGGCGAGATACCGCCCCTCGACCGCACAAGGGACGGCTGCCATCCCGTTGGTAACGTCGGTTTTCATAAAGGGTACGTGGGCACCCAGCCAGGACGAGGTGCCAAGGCAGAGATGCGGCGCGAAGTCGCCCGGCCCAGCAGCGACGGCCACGGCCGACACATCCGTCGCCCCAGCAACAACAACGGTGTCCGCGTTCAAGCCCAGAGCTTCGGCCACGTTAGGGAGGAGGGGGCCGAGCACCTCCGTTGACGCCACTATCTCCGGCAGCTTGTCCCTGTCTATGCCGAGCATCCCGATCAGTTCGTCATGGTAGCGGACATCGGAAGGATCGCGATTGTCGGTCACCCAGGCAGGGACCATGGATTCCAGAGTGCTGCAGAACCTGCCGGTCAGGCGCAGGTTCATGTAGTCCAGCACGTTGAGGAACTTGTAGGTGCGTTCGTAGCGATCCGGCTCGCAATCGCGGATGTAGGCGATGTGCCCGGCATTGTCCTTACCCGACGCCGATGGAACGCCGCCGGTCAAACGAAGCCAGCGCCATAATTTCCACGGATCGTAGCCCTTGACGTTCAACAAGCCGCCGCGCAGGCGCCGGCCGATTGCCTCCCTGCCCCGCATATCCAGCCACAGGATGGCCCGGCCAATGGCATTGCCGCCGCGATCCACGCAGACGGTGCTCTCGCCCAAGGTGGAGCAGCAGACGGCGGCGACGCGGCGGCGTGCATCCGCGTCCGCGAGGATGGCCGAGGAAGCGGCCAGAAAAGCGTTCCACCAATCTTCCGGCTCCTGCTCCGCGGCCACGCCCTCGACGTACAAGGGCACCGGCTCGAATGCCCATGCCGCCACGGTTCCGTCGAAGGACACGAGCGCGCATTTGCATCCCGAGGTGCCAAGGTCAACGGCAAGAACGAGCGGCCCGGTGGCCGGTGCGCCTGTATTCGGGAAGCGATGAACCATGAGTCAGAATTCGCCTGGAACTGGGGAGGCAGGTGCGCCCCCGTCAGCTAAGCCAAATTTGAGGCCATCGTGAAGGATGAGCGGTACGCTTGTTCCGCGGTTTGTCGCCACCGGCATCGTGCTTCTACCAAGTCCCCATGTTTACAGAATATTTCAGGCTCGCGATCCCGAGACCCTCCGGAAAGCGAGCCGCCCTCGATTAGCCACGGCACGGAGCGAAGACCGCGCAGGCCTGAGCTTCGGCGGGTGCGCGGGCGCATGAGGTGGCTCCGGGCAGCTTAGCACACCGTCCGCGGTTATCGCCGCCGGCTTTTGGAGTATAGCCGCATCCCAAACATTAATGAATGGTATATCTCCACTGCGCGTCCTTCGTAGTTAATATACATATGGTAAACGGCGATTCCAAACGCGTCCGTAACGCATATTTCTGCGAATTTTTTGCATTTTTCTGCAAATTTTCACGCTTCAAAAGTCCCGTTAAATATAACACAACATTTGATATTAACCACTAAACACGCCCGCGTCCATTGGGACAAAAGCGTCATTTCGCATATTTTCATAATGTTTTTCAATGAGATAGAATGCCACGCGAAGCTTAAGGCGAATTTAAGATATTTCTGTTATATTACTTCAAAATAGGAGAGCGCCTTTCCCCAAGGCGGGTGACCCACTGGACGGTTAACATGGCATTACCGCAAGCCCCATGGCGGCAGTCACGATTCGCCGCAGGCCAGTCACCGCTACATCCCGCCAGGTACGCTGGGGAGGGGCGGGACGCACCTGCACAACTGGCCGCGTCCGGCACGGTCCGCCGGTTTTTCGGGAGCGATATTTCTCCGGCCGGTTTTGCCGGTTCTTGCTCTGCGCTGCTTTGCGGATAGGAGGCGCTGCGCTCGCAGGCTTAGGACTAACCGGGCTGGCCTGCGTTCACGCCGCCATCGGTTTCCGCAAGACCTTTCAGAGCAAGGACAACGAGGGTCTTAAGAGTGTCGACGATCTTCGCGCGGACATCGGGCGGCGAGGCAGTCGCAAACCGGATCGTAGCGCTCACCCATTCGACCAGAACGATTGCGGTCATCTTTGCCCGCTCCGGTTCATGGCGCAAAAAGAAATGAGCAATAATTGGCTCAAGGAACGAGGCATTTTTCTTCGTATCTTCAATATTAATAGCTCTTAAGTCTGGATACGCATGCAATCCTGCCATAAGCTCGGGCGCGGACGGCGTATTAAAGAAAAAGCTCGCAATATCGTCTATCAGCGCTTCTACCTGCTCGACCTTAAACTCAGCGCCACTAATCGGAAAGCGTGCTTGCAATCCACTTTCCAGTATACCGTTCATCTTCTCAAACTGCCGCTCCACAAGCGCGCGGACAAGCCCAGCCATTGAAGGGAAATAATGATAGACGGAAGCGATCGGCAAATTGGCCCGGCGGGCGACCTCCCGCATTGCCAGCCCCTGCAACCCGGATTCCGCGATCACCCCCTCCGCCGCATCGAGCAAAGCTTGAAGCCGCATCCTGCTCCGGTCCTGCTGCGGCTTGTGCCGCGGAGCAAGCCGTTCTCTTGCGTCACTCACCACGGATATCAGTCCTATTCGAAATATAGGTGCGTCTCTGACTTCCACTCCTCAAAACATGTGTAGATCGATTGCAAGTGCCATTAATCCAGCATCGCTCGATTTTACACGTCCGTGGGGTTATGAAAGGAGACATTGACGGCACCATAGTGAAAACGGGAGTCCTAAGCAAAACAATTTGGCGCAATTGCCGGATATCACGGCTGCACTCAATGCCACCAAAGCAAAAAAGGGGACGGAAATTGTAGACGTAGCGTTTTTGGCCGTTTCTCGGGGTGCAGTGGCGGCCCGAAGTCTCGGCCAATGCCTGCCGGGGCGGTCTCAGTCCCGGCGCCAAAACCCGGAGCGTTACGCTCCGCCCGGTGCGAGACAAATTCCATCGAATACCGCCGTGCTAGAGCACCCCGCGAATGACGCCGCGCCTTGGTTCGATGGCTTCA
>PMBZ01000229.1 GCA_003153975.1 Hyphomicrobiales bacterium | reverse complement strand
TCTGTCAGTTGCGGCTCGCGGCGCATGATGGCCGAAAAACCGAGAATGGCGTTCATCGGCGTGCGCAACTCGTGGCTCATATTGGCCAGGAACGCGCTTTTGGCCGCGTTAGCCGCTTCCGCCGCGTCGCGCGCCAGGACCAGTTCCGCCGTGCGCTGCTGTACCGTGTCTTCCAGTTGATCCTTGTAGCGCCGGAGTTCCTCTTCCGCCCGTTTACGTTCGGTGAGGTCATAGACCAGACCGACGAATCCGGCGGCGCTACCGCCCTCGCCACGCAATGCGGTCACGGATAGATTCACCGGCACGCGTGTCTCATCCTTGCGAACGAAAGTCCATTCGTTTTCCTCGGGCAGATTGCGTTTGGGACGAGCAGTAAACACATCGAACCCAGGCTGGACCTTTTCGCCCAGCTCTTCGGACAAACGCGAAGCGTATCGCTCGACCTCAAGCGGGTCATGCCAGAGCGCCGGGGTCTGTTTGCCAACCACTTCATCCGCGGAGTAACCCAGCAAGCGCTCGGCTGCGGGATTGAAGCCGGTGACGATCCCATCGGGGGTCGCGGAGATGATGCTGTAGGCGGCACTGTTCAGAATCGTCCGCTGGAAGAGCGTGAGGCGGCGCAATTCCTCCTCTGCCCGCTTGCGCTCGGTAATGTCGAAATTTACGCCGGTCATGCGCAGCGGGTTGCCCTGCGCATCTCTTACGACCTGCGCGTATGCCTTGATGTAATGGATGGCGCCATCGGGCCACACGACACGGAACTCGATATCGTATTCGCGCTCGCCGCGCATGGCCAGCGTTATGGCCTCGTGGGTATGGGCGCGGTCGTCTGGGTGCACGCCTTGCAGCCACGCATCGTAGGCGCCGGCGAAGTCTTCCCGCCCGATACCGTATAGCTTGTACATGCCGTCGTCCCAAACCAGCTTGTCGCTTTCGATGTACCAGTCCCAAACCCCCATGTGTCCGGTGGTGGTGGCCAGGGCAAAGCGCTCGTTCATCTGCCGGAGAGCGTCCTCTGCCCGCTTGCGCTCGGTGATGTCGATGTAACTGGCGCGGATGAGTCTACGATTGCTGGCCGGGAGAAGGACCAGGCGCACTTCGCACAGCAGTTGCTGACCTCTGGCATTGGTGATTGCACGTTCAACGACCACTTCCTCACCGGCCAGCGCTCTGGCGGCGCTTTGTTCCACAGTTATTGGGGTTGGCTGCATGGGTGCGAAAAAATCTGCCGGATTCGATAGCCGCAACCGCTCAAGAGAGCAGGCAAACAGACGCTCTGCATTATGATTGGCCTCTACGTAAAGCTTCGTATCGGCGTCGTAGACCAAAATGGCTTCCGGGGCATGTTCGACCAATACCCGGAACCGGCTTTCGCTTTCGCTCAGGTGCGCCATGGTATCTTCCAGGCGCTTGGCCAGGCCATTAAAGCCATTCATCAGTGTGGCAATTTCGTCGTTGCCACCTATGGGTTGAGCGCGAGCCGCATAATCTCCCAGTGCGAAACGGCGGAAGACTTCGACCAGATAATTAAGCCGGCTAATAACCATAAAGTAGAGCAGCAAGGATAGTATCGATGCGGTAAGAACAATAGTCCCCAGCGAGCCGGCAGCAAAAAGAATGGAGATATTGCGCTTCTCCGCTTCCGATATCCGGGTTCCCACCTTCAAATAGAGATAGCCTGTAAGCTTTCCATTGGGCCGCAGGGTGGAAAGACATGTCAGGTACATTCCTGTGCTGTCCTGAACCGGAGCGATCAGATCGGGTGCGTCAACGGAAGAGGCCGGTGATTCCGGGCCAGGCAATTTCAGTCCATCGATCGCATCCAGATGCGTATCCTGCCGGGCAGGATCGGAAGAGAAATATACATGACCGTCAAGGCCGATCACCATTCCTTCGCTGTACGGCTCGCGAAGCAGCCCCTCCATTGTCCGCTTGTCACCGACCGCATCGAAGCTGAGTTCTCCACGGGTCATCAGCAAGCCCGGGATGGAAAGCCTGGCGATAATCGCCCCGTCTATTTCCTGGCTGAATTGGCGTGTGTAAAACACACCCGCCCCCGCAAATATCAACAATTCAACCGTAATCACCAGGAGGGTGAGCTTGAATCGCAGGCTTTTGGTGAGGCGGTTCAAAGTTGCCGATCCCTATTTCATTTTGGCCAGGATCGAATCTTGAGCTTGGTCCGCAGTTATTTTTCCTTCCAGCAACTTCCAGAGAACGCCCACAATATCTTTTTGCAGCAGCGTGTTGTCCTTGCCAAGCAGGTATGCGGCATTGAATGAATATTGAACCCGGCTCCCATATTTTTCGGACATGGTTCGTTGATAAACCTCATACACATCGCTGCCCATGGTAGCCTTGGAAACATCGCCGGCGAGGCCGGTGGGGGTTTTCGTATATTGCACCCATCGTTCCGCAACCTTCGAGGTCGACATCGACATGATCAGGCGGATTGCCGCCTCACGGTGGGGTGAATCTTTCATCACCGCCCATGCCGGAATGAAACCTCCCAGGCAATAATTGACGGGTTTGAAAACAGGTAGCTCTGCCGGGATCATCTTGAGGGATTTGACGACGTTAATGTCCCGCCAGCGGCTGTACATCCATGTTCCGCTAATATAGAAGAGCGCTTTATCGTTCAGCGGCACATCCCGGGTGAGGAACCACGAATTGGTCGCATACGAGGAAATCAGGGGCCTGTACCTCCCAAGTTCTTCAAACGCCTGAAACCCTTTATGCATCGCTTCAAGCTTCCGCGGGCTGCTCTGCCCGGCCGTCGTAGCCGCATAGTCATCGATCCAGGATTTGACCAGGTTTTGGAAAAGAACCTCCATGGATGGCATATCGTGGGCGTCAAAAAAAATGGGGATTTTATCTTCTGTATTTTGGTTGTAGTGATCGGCTGCTTTGACATAGCCAAGCAAGTCCTCAAATGTCATTCCGAATGGCTTGACTTGTATCCCCATTTTTGCAGCCAGATCCCGGTTGTAATATAGAGCGTAATAATATCCCTCGATATAGGGGCCGACGAGAATACCGCCTGTCTGATTGCGATAGGCCGGGTCTTCAATGATGAACGGCTTCTCGGTTTGGATAAACCCTGGTATCCCTTCGAAGTCGACGAGATACTTGCGTCCCCAGAATGGATCGTCTAGTTCGTCGGCAACGAATTGGTAAATAAGGTTGTCCATCCATACGATGTCCCAATCGTATTGTTTGTGTCTGATCATTTCGGCAATCAGGTGTGCGATCACTACTTTGTTGTTTGTCCCGGCAAACTGCTCTGGAAACTGAAGGTTGACCTTAGTATCCTGATTAAGAAATGAAAAAGTTCTCTCTATTTCAAGCACCAAATCATATCGCTTATCGGCCTTGTACCAGTGCCCCATCCAATTGATGGTATCCCGTGCTCCGTTGGGCGATATCTGCGGTTCCCTCGTAACAGCCGGTGTCTTCAAGTTAGCCGAGGTTAATGTATTTTCGCTTTGATTGTCTGGCTTCTGAAAGCAAAAGAAAAGGAGTAGACAGGCAGCAGCAAATACGCCGATGCACAATACAACGAACAATATCGCACGTGGCTTCAACAGTTTGGAAAAAGGACTCATATGCCTGTCCTTTCAATGTTTTTTATGGAGAGGGCAACGCTTGCTCCATCTTCTCCTGTTCCACCCCCACGCTTAACCGCATCGTAATAGGCGATCCCCACCAGCTTGGGCATGATCGTGGCGCGGTATGTTGGCTCCTCGGCACAGGGGAGAAGCATGCTCAGCAAGAGGGCGAGCGTAAAAGCTGCTTTCGGGAATCTGTACATGCCGCGTCCGCGCTTGGCTTCAGCCAGGAATCCTGCGGCCAGTTTCATTGACAATGGTGAAAGAAGGCCAAACGCCGGTGTGAACGCGCGTCAGCGGCCGTGCATCATCCACGTGCCGTCTCCGCAAATATGCTCCAACCGGGCTTGGCTGCCTCGTTACCGAAAAGTCACTATCGGTCACGCGCATTCGAATAAGCGCCACCCTTGCCGTTGACCGTCCTGGCAGCCTTCAATACAACCTAAGATAGCGTGCGATTGCTTAAGTATTAGAAAATAGGGAATGGGCAAACCCCTTCGGTGATCGAGCCGGGGGAGGGGAATTGGTTACGCTCTCACGGTTGCAAGCCCGGACCAGCGTCCGGGCGAACGTTTGCGTCTTGTGTGCAATCGTTTAGCAAAAGCGGGGAATTGCCGTGAGGAAACTTCTCATTTGCGCAGCCGTGNNGGATCCGCTGCCGGATAGCCTGACTTATAAGGGCGTCACCATCTACGGGACGATCGACGTTGGCTATGCCTACCAGACGGCGGGCCTTCCTTTGGGCGCCAGCTTCTATCCGGGGCTCAGTTGGGAAGCGAACGGTACCGGCCTCCGCCCAATCTCCACTCTGGTCAACAATGCAGCATCTCTATCGCAGGTTGGCGTGAAGTTCGAGGAAGCGTTGGGTATGGGCTTCGCCGCTATCGGCAAGGCCGGTACCGCCTTCGACCCGGTCGCGGCTGAGCTTGCGGACGTCTGCAAGAGCCTGGTTCAGGCTGCGAACGGTTCGAAAACCGCGAATGGCGACGGCCCCCTTTGCGGTCAAGCATTCAACACCGAAGTCTACGCCGGTTTGAGCAATCGCGCCTACGGCACGCTCACGATCGGCCGTCATGCCTCGCTGACGAACGAAGGTGCCGAGGGTTACGATCCGAACCGCGGTTCCCTTGCCTTCTCGTTGATCGGTTACGCCGGGGGAGCCGTTAACGGCATAGGCGGTCCGGAGACCGCTTTTTGGGATAATTCGGTTAAATACACCTACCAATACGGACCCGTACACGCGAGCGTGCTCTACTCCGATGGAGGCGATGACACCTCGCTGCTGGGCTATGGCACCGGCGTCAATGCCGGCTTTACCTGGAAGGGGCTTTCGATCGATGCCTATTACATTAAGCAGAACGCCGCGGTTACCGGCGACGCTGGCGTAGCGGGCTCGACCAACCAGCTCTGGTACACCATCGCCAACGACGAGGGCTATTCGGTCATGGGCAGATACGCCTTCGACCTGGGAGGCGGCTTCAAGGATGAAGGCCCCTCGGGGAGGCTGACCGCGTTCGCCGGATATGTTTACGTAGACCGCGGCAACCCGGATAAGGATCAAAGCGCCTACCAAAATATGAGCACCAACGGGGGCTATGTTCTTAGCAACTCTACCCTCCTCGGCAGCGGAAAATTTACCACGGACCAAATTCTGCAAACTGCATGGGTGGGCGCAAGCTATGAAACCGGCCCTTGGGCTTTCACCGCCGCTTGGTACCGCGAGAACCAAAACAACTACGTGGTTGATACTCTTGATCCAGCTCAGACGAAAGGCGGCGATCTCGACTGGATCTCCGGCATGATCGTCTACAAGTTCAGCAAGCACTTCGATGTTTACGGGGGCGTGAGCTGGGTGGACGTTACCGGCGGCTGGGCTGCCCCCCAGCACGAGACGACCAACTTCGCTACAGGTCTGCGCCTGAAGTTTTAAGGGCGGCGGGCCACCTCAGCCGCCTGGGCATCCAGCGCAGCCGCAATAAACGCGTTCTTAAGTCTGCCACCTTAGGTTGTCGACCAGTTGCGGCGTTGTTACGGCCCTGAGCGGATTCGGTGCGATCTGTTCTGAAATGAATTCTCTCCAGATGACATAGGGAGGAAGTAATGAATAGACGCGCATTCTTGGCAACAGCAGCAGCTGCTGCAGCGTCGGCCGCGACTCTGATGGCTGCCAAGGCGACGACCGAGCGGCCGCTCGGCGAAACGGCGGTTCCGCTCGGAGACACCCAACCGCTACCTTTGGGGCCGCTGTCCGGCTCGCGCTACCCAGATCCGCATATCGAATCTCTCGACAAGCGTTTCAAAGGCAATACGGGGATCGGCGCGGTCGAGCGCGTCGCCACCGGCTTCCGCTGGGCTGAAGGCCCGGTTTATTTCCCGGCCGGGCGCTATTTGCTCTTCAGTGACATTCCCAACAATCGCATCATGCGTTACTCCGAGGACGACGGCCACCTCAGCGTCTTTCGCCAGCCGTCGATGAATTCAAACGGCAATACCATCGATCGGGAAGGACGCTTGATCTCCTGCGAGCAGGGCGGCCGGCGCGTCACATGCACCGAGCTTGACGGCTCCATCACCGTCATTGCCGCCAAGTACAACGGCAAGAAGCTGAACTCACCCAACGACGCCGCCGTCGCTTCCAACGGCACGATTTGGTTCACGGATCCGAGCTACGGGATCGTGGGCAACTATGAGGGCTTGAGGGAACCTGTCGAGCAGGAAAAGTGCAACGTCTATCGGGCCGATCCAAAATCCGGCGACCTCAAGGCCGTCATCGACGACTTCGTGATGCCCAATGGCATTGCGTTCTCGCCCGACGAGAAGAAGCTCTACGTCATCGACTCAGGCATCACCGAGGGAGAGGGAAATCCATCGTGGATCCGTGTGTTCGACGTCGATATCGACTCGGGGAAGGTATCGAACGGCAGAGTACTCGCCAAGGACTTCGCTCCTGGTTTTACCGATGGGATGCGCTGCGACACCGATGGGAATATCTGGTGCTCCATGGGCAAGGCGGATCCGAAGGAGGATGGCGTTCGCTGCTACAGTCCCGAAGGTCAGCTGCTCGGCAAGATCCATGTGCCGGAGGGCGTCGCCAATCTGACCTTTGGCGGCATGCAACGAAATAGACTCTACATCTGCGGTTCGACATCGCTCTACGCGTGCTACACCAACGCTACGGGCGCGATGAAGCCGTGACCTGGCGGCTGGGCGAACGTCCAGCACGAGACCGCCAACTTTGCTACAGGTCTGCGCCTGAAGTTCAAAGGCCGTGCGGCCTGTTCTTGAGGGCAAGCTGTCGAAGGACGATACGCTGCTGTGCATGGACGGCGACAAGGCGCCGATCGCCTTCGCCAAGGCCGAAGGCATCGAGTACGAACTTATCGCCGCCGGCAAAGGCGAGCATGTGCACGAGAAGGTGCTGCATATCCGGAACACGAATGCCTATGGCAGCCGCTTCAAGCAATGGCTCCGCCGCTTCAACGGCGTCGCAACCAAGTATCTGCAAAGCTATCTGGGCTGGCGCGGCTGGCTGGAAAAAGCCGCGGACGCCATGACCCCTGAAAACGCCCTCGCCGCAGCACTTCGCTGAAACCTACGCGAGTGTGGGACAGAGCCATCATGATTGGTGCCTGCGCGAAACGAACGCTTTGGCAAGGAGCGGCCATTGGCCGGTATTCGCCTAGCACCAAACCGGCCTTCGCCGCACAAAATTACCTTCTTTTCGCCTTGGGTGAGCCACCGCCGGCCTGTTTGCTGCCGCAGGCGCGAATGCTGCAAGGGTCTAAAATGAAACGGATAATAGTTGTTGCCGTTGTGCTGATTGCCGCATGCTGCACGGACGGCAGTGCCTACGCACAGCAAGTGGAACGCATATATGATTTGCAATTACCTCCTCGCCTGGGAACGTTTAAGCGCGGAGGAGATATCCGCAATCATGAAGCAAACTCCCCAGGCCTAGGATATTCGGCTGCATACCACAAGCCGGGCTGGACTATGACAGTGTATTTCTACGACAAAGGCCTGAAGACAATCGGCAGTGGAATAACAGATACTTCCGTAACCAACGAACACGCCTCATCGAAACAAGATATTACGGATGCGGGAAAAAGGGGTTCTTATCATGATGTGGAATGGATAAGAGACTTCCATGCGCCAGATGCCGGCGGAAATTCACAGTTTATTTGTTCGCATTTTGAATTGAAGTTTGAGCAAGGCGCCCCTCTACAGGATAGTTTTGTTTGCCTGACCGGATGGAAGAACAGATTTTTTAAGTTGAGGCTTTCTGGTTTGCACGATGCAAAATCAATCACGGAAGCAAGAATGGCTGCCGAAGGATGGATGCAAATCCTAACGGGCGCGAACGCCGCGCAGTAGGACGCATAGACGGCAACATAATGCTCGATAGCGTCTTGAACGGAGAGAATCTCCCCTCATCCCCTCTCCCTGCGAACTTGCCTTGGCGAGTTCGCGTCTTGGCGTGTCCGCAAGCGGATGCGGATGGAGAGGCCCCCCCCTGAATCGGCCGCACCGAGGTCAGCCAACGATTTCCTTATCGCCCTTGAGCGCTAGCTCCAGGATCAGGGCGGGATGGCGCGCGGGACGGCCAAGGCCGTCCTGGATCTGCTTGCGGCAAGAATAGCCGGTGGCGGCCACGAAGGCATCGCGGCCCGCCTTGCGGATGGCCGGGAACAGCGATAGCTCGGCCATGGCCAGCGAGGCCTCGAATGTCTCGGGCGTCATGCCGGCGATGCCGTTGAGCCCGCAGCAATCCGGCGGCCCGTCGATAACCTTCAGCTCGGGCACAAGCTTGAGCACGGCGCCGGCCGCGCCCTCGATGCCGGCCGCGCGCTCGTGGCAATGGCTGTGCATGAGCACATCCGTCTCGACCGTCTTCAGCGGCAGCGCGAACTTGCCCTCCTTGAGCCGCGCGGCGACAAATTCCTCGAACAGCAGAACGGGCGGCTTTTCCTTCACGGCCAAGCCCAGGCCTGCATATTCGTCGCGCATCATCAGCACGCAGGACGGCTCAAGCCCGATGACGGGAATGCCCTTGTCCGCGAAAACCTCGGCGGCGGCGGTCAGGCGCTTGGCTTGCGCGCGCGCCTCCTCCATGCGGCCGGCATCGTAATAGGTCCGGCCGCAGCACAGGGGCTTTTCCTTGTTGCCGTCCGCGAANNTCGGCGGTCTGCGGCGCCCGGAAGCGCCGGCCCGCCCATCTGGGCCAGGGCCGGTCCGCGGCGATGCCCGTCCAGCGCTCGGTCAGGCGCGGAAGCCCCGGCAGGAGATCGCGCATGGCAAGAGCCGCACGCCAGCGCCGCGCCCGGTCAGTATATTCAGGCAGCCGCGCGTACCAATCCAGGGCCTTGGAAGTCCAGCCGCCCGCGCGTGCCGCCGCCAACGTCTCGGCTTTCATCTTGGGGATATCGATGCTGGAAGGGCAGGCGGTCTTGCAGGCCTTGCACGAGACGCAGGACTGCATGGTCTCGATCATCGCGGGCGAACCCAGCGCCTTGGACCCAAGCTGGCCGGAAAGCGCCAGGCGCACGCTGTTGACGCGGCCGCGCGGGCTGTCGCGCTCGTCATGCGTCACATTATAGGAAGGGCAGGCGATGCCCGGCCCGGCGGAGCGGCACAGCGAAAAGCCGTGGCAGCGGCTGGCTTGGACGAGCGCGCGGGAAGGGGAGGGCGAAGCGCCCCAGTTCAACGCCATGGGCGTATCGTCCACCGCCTTGATCTCGCGCGGGGCGCGGAGCAGGGAAATCTCGTCGAAGCGTGGCGCGCGCAGGATTTTGCCGGGGTTCAGCAGCCATTCCGGATCGAGCTGCGCCTTGAGCTGCGCGAACAGGCCGGTTGCCTCTGCCCCAAGCCGGCGCTCCAGCGCCTCGCCGCGTGCAATGCCGATGCCGTGGCCCGAGGTGAGCACGCCGCCATAGGCTTTTATCAGGTCCGTCATTTCTTCAGCCAGCACGCGCATGCGGCCGATGTCCTCGGGGTGGCGCAGATTGAGGATGGGACGGACATGCAGAGCGCCGCGGCCAACCTGGCCGTACATGGCGCTGCGCACGCCGTGCTTCTCGAACAGCGCTCCGAGGGCTGCTCCGTAAGCGCCGAGATTCTTGATGGGAACCGCGCCGTCCTCCAGGAAAGGCAGGGGCTGTGCTGCCGATTTCAGCGACCATGCCCGGATGGCGGCTTCGCGGCGCAGGCGCCAGAATGCCGCGCGCGCCTTCTCGCCCATGATCTCGATCACGGTCGATTTGAGACCGGCCGTCTCGGAAACGTAATCATCTAGCGCCTTGAGCAGCCGCGTGTTGGCAACCGCGTTCTCCTCGTCGAACTCGACGATCAGGACAGCCCCGGGGTCGCCCTGCAAGAGGCGCGTTACCAGCGCGTCCTTACCCGCCTGCGCGGCAAGGAATTCGAGCAAGGTGCGGTCCAGAAGCTCGATGGCGCAGGGGTTCAGCACCATGATCTTGGGCACGAGGCGTAGCGCGACGGCAAGATCGGCGAAGCGGCAGACGCCGAGCGCCCGGTTTGGCGCCTTTCGCACGAGCTTAAGCTCGATCCTGGTGGCGACCGCGAGCGTCCCTTCGGCGCCCGCGAGAAGCCGCGCCATGTTCTGGTCGGCGGAACTGGCCAAGAGCGTCCTGAGATCGTAGCCTTCGGGCTCTGGCGTTCCTGGCGCCCTGAGCGGCCATAACGTGGCAATTGCCTTCTCGTTCAGCTCGCCGAATTGCAGGAGGTCCAGAAGCCTGTCGCGGCCGGGGGCGGGCTGGCTTCCGTCCTCTTCCGAGATGGCGTTGAACAGCACGCGCTGTCCGTCGGCGAGGAAGGCATCGGCCGAAGCCACATTGTCGCGCATCGAACCGTGGCGAAGCGCGCGGATGCCGCTCGAATTGTTGCCGAGCATGCCCCCGATGGTGGCTTGCTGCGCCGAGCCGATGGCGACGGGGCAGACGAGATCGTAGGCAGCCACCGCGGCGTTTACGCCCGCGAGCGTGCAGCCGGGCTCGGCCGTGCAGGTCTGGGCGTCCGCATCTATCTCGACGATGTTGCGAAGATATTTCGAGAAGTCGAGTATGAGGCCTTCGCCCAGCGCTTGCCCCCCCGTCGAGGTGCCGCCGCCGCGCGCGATGACCGGCAGCCCTTCCTCGCGTGCCATCTCAAGCGCGATGGCAACATCGGCCGCCGTCTTTGGCGCTACCATGCCTGCCGGAAAGCACTGATACATCGAAGCATCGGTGGAATAGCGCCCGCGCGTGAACAAATCGCAGGCGGCATCGCCTTCGATCTCGCTCCCGAGCCTTTCCCAGAACGCCCGTCCGGCTCCTCGAATAGCCATTTTCCCCCAACCGCCCAGGCAGAGCGCAACCAAAACCCGCCTAATCCGGCAGCATTCCGGGGCAGACCATGACCCAGAGTTCGCATTTCCGCAACGCCCCTTTAACCGAGCTGCGATATGTCTTCATGCGTTGTCAGGTTGTAATGCGGCGGGGCCTTCGATTATGGTCTGGGGTGGGAAATTTGGCTGCGCGTGCGCGCAACTGCCACCAAAAATCGACGGCGCGGGCGGCCCAATCCTGCCGATCGGCCGCGATCTGCCCAGCAAATGCCCGAATCACGGCTTCGAGCTTGCCCGGCCAGCCACGTTCAGGCTGGTTGTTTTGGCTAAAGCCCCAGTAAGCTGGATGATGATCGTAACAGCTCTCGCAGTGTCGCTCAGCGCTTGTTCCGTGTCCAAGAGCAACCACAACCCCATGGATGACGAAACGCGCCACTTGAGCCCGCGCCTGATCAGGGTGGGCGATCCGGTGCCGAAAGGCGGTGGCGTTTTCAAACTTGGCGACCCTTACCTAGCCAATGGCAAGTGGTACGTTCCCGCGAACGACCACTCCTACGACCGCACGGGCCTCGCCTCCTGGTATGGCGATTTTTTTCATGGCCGCCAAACCGCCAATGGCGAAGTCTACGACATGAACGCACTTACGGCCGCGCATCCCACCTTGCCGTTGCCGACCTATGCGGCCGTCACAAACCTTTTGAACAACCGTACGGTGGTCGTCAGGATCAACGACCGCGGCCCCTATCACGACGACCGTATCATCGACCTTTCGCATAAGGCGGCACAGGTTCTCGGCTTTTACGGCCGGGGC
Organism: Hyphomicrobiales bacterium; assembly: GCA_003153975.1. Lineage (GTDB taxonomy): Bacteria > Pseudomonadota > Alphaproteobacteria > Rhizobiales > Rhodomicrobiaceae > Rhodomicrobium. Next base: position 3,003 of record PMBZ01000229.1, on the reverse strand, counting down.
ACCGCGCCTGTGCGTGTCCGCTATCTTGGCGCGGCGCCTTTGAATGGCGACGATAGCTACGAGCGCTCTGTTTTGGCTAAGCAACCCTGGTCGCCGCGCGTTATCTCCGATGCCGCGAAGCCGGCTTCGCCCCAGCACAACATGCTGGCAGCCGCCGTTGCGACGACGGAATGGCCCGTGGTCGTGAAAAAGGGCGGCTTCGAGGGGCCGCGAGCCAGTCAAGGCGGCAAATGGCTAACCGCATCGGAGCCCACCTTGGCAAGCCAGGCGCTACATATGAGCGCGCGTTGAATTATATGATCCCGAGCGGCCTAAACCTTAGCCAACCAGCTTTGAAGTTGCTATATCATACGCTCAGATAAGCCGGGATCGACACCGATGCGCCTTTTCCTGCTCTGGCTGAGCATTTTTGCCTATTTTCAAACCGCCGCGGCGGAGCCTCCGGCTACTTTTCAAACTGCGGCGACGGAAGCGATTCTGATCGACGCCGGCACGGGCGCCATTTTGTTTGAAAAGAACGCCGACAAGCTGTTCGCGCCCGCCAGCATGAGCAAAATCATGACCTTGGAGATTTTGTTCAAGAAGCTTAGGGCGGGCGAAATATCGATGGATACCGAGTTTCCCGTGAGCCTCCACGCCTGGAAAACAGGTGGTGCACCATCCCGGACAACCTCGATGTTTGTGCCTTTGAACCAAACTGCCAAGATCGGCGACCTGATCCAGGGCATTGCTGTGCAAAACGCCAACGACGGCTCCATCGCCGTGGCGGAGGGGCTGGCAGGCACCGACGACGCGTTCGGGCAGATGATGACGGATGAGGCGCGCGCCCTTGGCCTGGAGAAATCGACTTTCGGCAATTCCTCCGGCCTTCCGAACCCCGCGAGCCTTGTAACCGCCAGAGAGCTGGCAAGGCTGTCGCTGTATGTAATCAAGGAATATCCTGATTATTATAAGTATTTTGGCCAGAAGGAGTTCAAATATCGCACCTACAACTTCAGGAACATCAACCCGCTGCTTAATGCGGCCATTCCTGTCGATGGCTTGAAGCTCGGCTTTACAGAAAACGCCGGTTATGGGGTGGCAGCCTCGGCTGAGAAAGATGGCAGGCGCCTAGTCGCGGTCATGAACGGTTTCGCTGTGGAGAAGGATCGCCGGGAGGAAACTCTCAAGCTCCTGAGCTGGGGGTTTGTCAGTTTCAAATCCTACAAGGTTTTCGACAAGGACGAGGTCGTGGGTGCGGCCCGCGTTTGGGGCGGCGAGAAATGGAGCGTGCCTCTTAGAACCAGTTCGGAGGTGAGGATACTTCTTCCCGTTGCCGCCAAGGACCTGCGCATCAAAGCTCAGATCGTCTATCAAGGCCCGCTTAAGCCGCCGGTCAAAGAGGGTTCACCAGCCGGGGAGGTGAGGATTACGTCGGAGAGCACCGGCACATCGAATTCAGCTCCGCTATATACTGCGGCAAACCTGGAAGCTGGCGGCATCGTGCGCAAGGGCGTCGATTCCGTTTTGCTGGGCGTTAATTCGTACGTCGCGAAGGCAGTTACCAAGCTTCTGAAGAAGCCGGAACAGGCCGCACCGCAGCCTTCTGCCGCAGCGGCATCAACCCCACCAAAGTCTTGAGCGGAACGTGGCACGGGGCAAATTCATCACATTCGAGGGCGGCGAGGGTGCCGGGAAAAGCACGCAAGCCGCTACCTTGGCGGAGCGGCTGCGGAGGACCGGCTTGAGCGTGTTGCAGACACGCGAGCCAGGCGGTACACCTCGCGCCGAGGCCATTCGCGAAGTGTTGCTTTCTGGCAAAGCCAAGCGCTTTGGCCCGCTCGCCGAAGCGGTGCTTTTCTATGCGGCGCGGGAATCGCACTTGGAGCTAGCCATTAGGCCGGCGCTGGAACAGGGCACCTGGGTTGTTAGCGACCGCTTCAGCGACTCAACCCGAGCCTACCAGGGCGCCGCTGGCGGATTGCCGCGCTCCATCGTCGACGTTCTCGACGCCGCCGTCGTCGGTTCAACGCGCCCCGATCTCACCATTATTTTCGATCTGCCGCCAGAGCTGGGCCTGCAAAGGGTCGCAAGGCGGAACCCGCAAGGTGCAGATGGCGAACGCTCGGCAAGCGATTTGGACCGCTTCGAATCCATGACTATCGCGTTTCACCGAGACTTGCGCGATGAGTTTCTGACTATCGCGAAAGCGGAGCCACAACGTTGCGTGGTGGTCGATGCGTCGCTTAGTATGCAAATGGTGGCCGATGAGGTGTGGTCCGCTATTCGCAAACGGTTTGATCTGTGACTTCAGACGTTCGCGAGATGCTGGCTCGCTGCGCGGAATCCTGGGCAATAAAAAACCCCGCCGAATTGGCGGGGTAGAAATCTAATAAATTCGCACTTAGGGGATTTAAACATCCTTAGTATGCCTGGCAACGACCTACTCTCCCACCGTAGTAGTACCATCGGCGCTGGAACGTTTCACGGTCGAGTTCGGAATGGGATCGAGTGGGGGCGTTCCGCTAAAATTACCAGGCAAACAAAGGATGTTTTTGGTCCGAAAAACTATGCCGTCTCTCCAACATAGCGCTCCGGTTCAGAATGATCTGGTTTTGTCTTTTCGCCATCTCACTCCAGGTGAGCATTGACTAATGAGAGCGATGAAGCCGATCGAACTATTAGTACTGGTAAGCTCCACGCGTTGCCGCGCTTCCACATCCAGCCTATCAACGTGGTCGTCTTCCACGGTTCTCAAGGGAGAACTTGTTTCGAGGCGAGTTTCCCGCTTAGATGCCTTCAGCGGTTATCTCTTCAACACTTAGCTACCCTGCACTGCGGCTGGCGCCACAACAGGTCCACCAGAGGTGTGTCCATCCCGGTCCTCTCGTACTAAGGACAGCTCCTCTCAATTCTCCTACACCCACGGCAGATAGGGACCGAACTGTCTCACGACGTTATAAACCCAGCTCACGTACCACTTTAATCGGCGAACCGCCGAACCCTTGGGACCTGCTCCCGACC
>PMBZ01000233.1 GCA_003153975.1 Hyphomicrobiales bacterium | reverse complement strand
ACCTACGCACTGCTCAGACAGAGCTATGTAACAAAATACATTGCAAACCTCAGCATCGAAGTCTCGAATTTCGTGGCGAAGAGATCCACCGTCGGCGGTGCCTTTGGACAAAAGTGGCGTAGGCTTCAGGAACTAATTGGATAAGTGTGGCCAGTCTCGCCATATAGAGCGAGCATCGAGCGCGGTTCGCGCGAGCGATGGACATTTCTAGAGCTATTGAAGGTGATCTGTTCTTTTGGGCTAGGTGCGCCCTCTACGTTGCAAGCTATAATGTCTGTTGAGAGGTGTTTGCATACTCGAGCCTGCAGATGGCAGCATTTCAGCCGGCTGCCAACCATAACGAGCTTATGGAAATGCGACAGTTGAGTCCCCAGCGATGGTCAGGCCCCAGCCTGGCACAGCCGCTCCTCCTCCGGCAAGAGACGTTCTTGCCCAAATCCCAAACGTCCGTAAACGGCCTCAAGCGGAGGATGCTGGATATATCGCTAAACAGCGCCGGTCTTCCTCACCCCCCACCAGGAACTGCATCATCGCCTCTTCGACCTCGCCGAAGGCCGGGTAACTTATTGAAGTACAGCTTATCGGAGGCACGTTCGCTTGGCAGGTGAGCGGCAAACGGGTGCGAACTCCGGGTGCGGGCTACCTGGGAGGATCGCCGGGGGGGGGGCGGCAAACCCGCCAGCGCCGTCCGCGGCTTCTGGGCACACACGCCCCGATGCCACTTGCGGCACTGTATTAATCCCGTAATATTCTTGTGGCTGATGACGGGATTCATGTCTGAGAATCGGCCTTGGCCTTGAGGGGCCGCCATGGTAGCGCGAAGAGCGCCATGGTAAAGAATTAGAGGTTGCATGCGTTTTCGTTTCAAAAAGCCCGCGGGCGGGTTCAAGGCCCTGCGGGCAAAGCCGATGGCACTCCTGCGGGCAGCGGCGAGAACGGCGAGGAGAAAGCGGCGCTTTCCGCTTTTTCCGCTCCGGAAGCCTCCCAAGGTCTACGGCCGGATGGGCAGCCTCGAAGTCCAGCTTGCGCGCTCGGGCGCCGATATCAAGAAGGCGCAGCGCCTGCGCTTCGAGGTCTTCTATCGCGAAATGTCCGCTGTCCCCACGGCGAGAACCCTGAACAAGAAGCGCGACGAAGATAAGTACGATGCCATGTGCGACCATCTCCTGGTCATCGACAAGTCCGTCGAACGGTCGGAACGGCGGCCCTGGCTTAAGCGCGCCAAGGTGGTCGGCACCTATCGCGTGCTTCTCCAGGACGTGGCGGAGAAAAACGAAGGNNAAATTCATGGAGCTGGGCCGTTCCTGCGTGCTGAAACCCTACCGGAGCAAGCGCACCGTCGAACTGCTCTGGCAGGGGCTATGGACCTATGTCCGCGAGCATGGCGCGGAGGTCATGCTTGGCTGCGCGAGTTTCGCGGGCACGGACCCCAGCAAGCATGCGCTGGCCCTGAGCTTCCTCCATCATTACGCACGCGCCCCTGAAGAGTGGCTCGTCCCCGCCCACCCGGGCCTCAGGGTGGATATGAACATGATCCCCAAGGAGCAGGTGAACGTCAAAGAAGCGCTGAAGGGCGTGCCGCCGCTCATCAAGGGCTATCTGCGGCTGGGGGCTTTCACGGGCGACGGCGCCGTGATCGACAAGCAATTTGGAACGACGGATGTGCTGATCGTCCTGCCGGTGGCGGCCATCGACACGCGCTATTTCACACACTTCGGCGCACGGGACGAGGTGCAGCCGATTGGAGCGGCGCTGGACAAGAAAGGCCAGTAAGGTGGATTGACTGCTGCCGGTTGTGCGGGAAAGTCATCCCGTGCGCAGCATGAGGTGGTGCGCAGCGCACGGGATCTTTGCAGACGCTGGCGCATTTAAAGATCCCGTGTCCGCGTGGCGGCATTTCACGCCGCGGCTCGCACGGAATGACATTTCTTGGGGGCGTGCCGATGAAGATATTTTCATCCGTTGCGGCGGTAATGGCGCTCTGGCTGACCGTCAGCTTCCTGCTGTGGCTCGCTTACCGGATTTTCCACCGCCGTGACGGCTCGCGGCAGGAGCGGCAGCTTGAAGATGCGCTGGGGCTCATGGACGAGGCTGCCCCGGTGTTCGCCACCATCAGGACACGCAGCTCCGCCGTTGCCACGGCCGAGGGCAACTACCGCTACAGCCGGGCACAGCCCGAGGAAACGCTCCGGGCGGATGTGCGCGCCCTGCTCAATGCGATCGAGGCCCAGAGCAGCTATTTCGAGCGCGTGAACGCCGCCAAGAAGAGGCTCCAGGAGACTTTCGATGTGCCGGACGTGCTGGCGCTGGCCGAGATCCTGCAAATCAGGCGCGATTTTTGGGCGGCCTCGGAAATCTTCCTGATGGAGGGCATCCAGGAGCTTGGCCCGGAGTTCGCGGACGCCAAGGCGCTCGAAGCCTTCCAGGCCGAGGCGCGCGCTCTCCTGTTCAACGACGGTCCGGCCGCTGCCGGCGATCCGGTCGAACTGCGGCTTGCCATCGCGCGGGAGGATGCGGCGGCGTTCAAGGCGGAAGCCGGGCGCGCCATCGCGGCGGAACTTGAAAAGAGCCGCTTCCCCACTGCCCAGGAGTTCGTGGAAATCCCGCTGGGCCTGCTCAAGGCTACGGCGATGGGCCTGCGCGAAATCCGCGGCGTGCTTGGCGACGCGGCGGCAACCGCCCAGAACCTCGCCCGCGTGGTGACTTCGAAAGGGCTCATGGCCGCCGCGGAAGAGCTGCGCCGGGCGCGCACCACCATGCCGGGCCAGTTCGCGAGCGCCTTCGAGCGCGCGGGCGGCCTTGCCCGGCAGGGCGGGCAGTCGCTCAAACGCCATTACGAGTTCGTGCTGGAAGCGCAGGAGCTTCGCGCGCGCTATGCCGAGCTTCTGGCCCGCGCCCCCGAGATTTCGGAAAAGGGCAAGCAGTTCCTGGCCCGGCTTGAGCTGGAGCGGCGCGCCGAGCGGTTCCGCGACACGTCCAACAGCGCCATCCATTGGACGCGGCAGGCGCTCGTCGTGGGCATCGCCTACCTGATCGCGGGGCTTCAATTCGTGCAGGCCAAGATCACCCCGCCGGAGCATAAGCAGCTTGCCCCGATCCGCGCCGCGGCACCCGAGTCCGTGGAGGCCGAGCTGGAGGAGGAGCCGCTGAGGGTTCTCTTGATGCCGGCCTCGGCCTATGCCGGCGGCAAATACGGCCAGGCGCGGCCCACCGCTTTGCGCCGCCGCAAGGCGCAAAGCGTGGCTGCGGAGCCGGAGGAAAACGAAATCCGGCTGCGCGACCTTCTTACGGGAGAGCCGGAGCCTGCCGGGGAGAAGCGGACGCAAAAGGCAGGAGCGAAGGCAAAAGGGCGCAAGCAGGCCAAGCAGCGCGCCGCTTCTTCGGAAGCTGCGGGGCAGCACGAGCGCAGCGGCTCGCTGCTCGAACGGCTTGCCAGCGTCGAGGGGGCGGACCAAGCTGGCACGGCGCAAGCGGCCCCGGTGAGCGGGAAGCCGAGCCCCAAGGGCTCCTGGTTCCCGTTCGGTTCCAGGAAAAAGTAGACTTCGATGTTCCTCAACTTCTTCTACGAGCTGAAGAAATCGGGCATCCCGGTGAGCGTGAAGGAATATCTGGACTTCCTGAACGCGGTGGATGCCGGAGTTGCCGGCCACCGCATCGATGACTTCTATTATCTCTCCCGCGCCTCGCTGGTGAAGGACGAGCGTCATCTCGACAAGTTCGACCGCGTCTTCGCCCATGTCTTCAAGGGCCTCGAAAACGTGATGGAAGGCATCTCCGCCGATATCCCGGAGGAGTGGCTGCGCGCACTGGCCGAGCGCCTGTTCACCGAGGAGGAGAAGGCACAGATCCAAGCGCTGGGCGGCTGGGAAAAGATCATGGAGGAGCTGAAAAAGCGCCTCGAAGAGCAGAAGGGCCGGCACGAAGGCGGATCGAAGTGGATCGGCACGGGCGGCACCTCGCCCTACGGCGCATACGGCTATAATCCGGAAGGCGTGCGCATCGGGCAGCAGGGGAACCGCAATTTCCGCGCCGTGAAGGTCTGGGACCGGCGCGATTTCAAGGATCTCGACGGCGAGGCCGAGCTTGGCACGCGCAATATCAAGCTCGCGCTGCGGCGCTTGCGCAAATTCGCGCGCACCGGCGCCGCCGGCGAGTTGGACCTCGACACCACCATCAAGGACACGGCGCACAAAGGCTATCTCGACATCGCCTTCCGCCCCGAGCGGCGCAACACGGTGAAGGTGCTGCTGTTTTTCGACGTGGGCGGCTCGATGGACTACCACATCCGCGAATGCGAGGAGCTGTTCTCGGCCGCGCGCTCCGAGTTCAAGCACATGGACTATTATTACTTCCATAATTGCTTGTACGAAAACGTATGGCGGAAGAACGGGCGGCGCTTCGAGGAGCGCGTGCCCACCTACGAGGTGATGAATACCTATCCGGCGGATTACAAGGTGATTTTCGTGGGCGACGCCTCGATGAGCCCCTACGAGATCCTGACCCCCGGCGGCTCCGTCGAGCATTGGAACGAGGAGGCGGGGCAGGTCTGGCTGCAGCGCGTGCTGGACATCTACAAGCACGCCGTCTGGCTGAACCCGCTGGCCGGGCGCTATTGGGAGCATACGCCGTCGGTGAAGGCGATCCAGCAGATTATGGAACACCGCATGTTCCCGCTCACCCTCGACGGCATCGACGCCGCCATCGGCGAGTTGCTGCGGTAGGCAAGCGTTGCCCGTATAGGACCTGCCCCGATCATGGGGCGCAACCCCTCACCCCTGCCCTCTCCCACAGGGAGAGGGAGTCCGGGCGTGCCCGTTGTCAGGGCGTCCCCTCTCCCTGTGGGAGAGGGACAGGGCGAGGGGTAACGCGCCCCGTGTGGATCGCCGGGGACAGGCCTATTCCCATTCGGCGACAATCGTCTCAAGGTGTTCGAAGTCCCGGATGAGGACGGGTTCCCCGATCCTGACGGGCGCGTTCCTCAACCAATCCCGGCTCGCCCAACCATTGGGGTGGAACCGGACAATCCGCAGGAAAACGACCATATTCACCGTCGTGGCGTCCTCGGAAAGCGGCAGCAGCAGCACGGAGCTGCGGTGAACGAGGCCGGGCTCGAACTCGTACCTGCCGGTGTTGAAGACGGGGCTGGCGGATGTGCAGACAAGCTCGACGGTGTCGCGCAGCGCCTGTCCGGCCGGGATATAGGAGCCGACAACGCCGCCAGTCGCATCGAAGCCAAGCTGCTGCGCCATGGAGCTGCCCATCAGCCGGTAGCGGAGTTCGCCGGCGGTTTTTTCGATGATGCCAAGATAGGGCAGTAGCGCTGGAATATCGATGGGTTCGATGCTGCTTCGCGGCGGCATGGTCCGGCTCCCGCGTTTGTCGAGCCAATAGCGGTAAAGCCTGAGGTGGTACGAGACCGGCACGCCCTGCGACATTTTAAGACTATAGCAAACCTTCCTGAACGGACTTCGATCTCCGGGCGTTGCGATGCCGGTATCCTGTTAAGTCTTTCTTTCCCATAGCCGGTAAGCCCCAGGCGAGACTGTTGCGGTTTATTTCGAGCCAGAAGCGTATTTTGAGGTTTCGATGCACCGCGGCTCGGCAAAACGGCGCGCTGGCCATTCAAGGCCAGACCAGCAACACATCCTTGGGCAGGTTCTGGCGCTCCTGCAAGCTGGCTATAACAAGCAAGCCCTGCAACGCCTCACCGCCCGCCCGGAGATCACCAGCGGCGACAGCTTTGCCTGTTATCTGGCCGGCCTGATCCAGGTCAATCTCGGCCAGGACGCCGCCGCCCTGCCGTTCTACGACCGGGCGCTGGCGCTGAAACCGGACTTCGCAGATGCCATCGAGGCACGCGCGCGCCTCTTGCAGCGCGCGGGGCGGCTCGAAGAGGCTCTCGCGGCCTACGATGCGCTCGTTCCCTTCAAGCCATCCGCCGGGCTGTCCGGCAAGGGCGCCATTCTGCACGACCTCGGCCGTGCAGAAGACGCGTTCGAAGCCTACCGCGCGCTTGCTTCTGCCAGCCCCGCGGACGCCACAGCCTGGTACAATTGCGGGGCGATCCTGGCCGCGCGGGGCGAACACGCAGCGGCTTGCGAGTATTTCGATAAAGCGCTCGTATGCGACCCCCACTACGGCAAGGCGCTTTACGGCGTGGCCGCGGCGCTGCAAAAGCTCGGCAGGCCGGAGGAGGCCCTCGCCGTTTGCGACAACGCCCCGGCGGACTTCGACGCTTGGTTCTTGCGTGGCAATATTCTCTATTCGCTATCCCGCGCGGAGGAAGCGCTGGCCGCGTTCGGCAAGGCGCTGGCGCTGAAGCCGGGCGATCCGGGCGCGCTTTGCAACAAAGGCGAGACGCTGCGCCAGCTCGGGCGCTTTCCCGAGGCCGCGGCGGCGCTTGGCGAGGCGCTGGCGCAAAATCCCCGCTCCGTGCAGGCCATGCTGGGCCTCGGCATCATCGAATTCAAATATGCGCGGCTGGAAGAGGCGCTGCGGTATTTCAACGCCGCCCTTGAGGCCGATCCCGCTTGCGCAACGGCTTACACCGGCCGGGGGCTGGCGCTGCAGGAGCTTGGCCGCTTCGGCGAGGCCATGGCCGATTTCGAGCGATCGCTGGCGCTGAACCCGGAGCTTGTGGAGGGCCGTTCCAATCTGGGCGCCTTGCAGTTGCTGCTTGGCGACTTCGAAAAGGGCTGGGAGGGTTTCGAATACCGCAAGCTTTGGGGCAACCTTTGCAAGGCGGACGCCGCGACGGTTTGGCCTGCCTGGAATGGGGAGCCTGCCGCCGGCAAAAAGCTGCTCGTGCTGGACGAGGCCGGCCATGGCGACCTCTTTATGATCGCGCGCTATCTTCCAATGCTGGCGGAACAGGGAGCGAGTGTCACGTTCAAATGCCGCCCCCGGCTGGTGGACCTGATGAAGAGCGTGCGCGGCGTGCGAACCGTCGCCGGAACGGAGCCTGACGAGCGCTTCGATTACCAGGTGTATCTTTTCAGTCTTCCGCGCCTGTTCAGGACGCGCACCGATACGATTCCAGGGCGGGTCCCCTACATCGAGGCCGATCCGGCCCTGGCGGCTGAATGGCGGGAGAGGCTCGGAAGCGGCGGCTTCAAGATCGGTATCGCATGGCAGGGCGATCCGGACCCCAAGGTCGACATGTCGCGGGCGGCGCCGCTGGAAGTTTTCGCGCCGCTGGCCGCGATCCCCAATGTCCGGTTGATCAGCCTTCAGAAAGGCTTCGGCACGGACCAGCTCGCGGGCTGCGGAGGAACGGTCGAAACCCTGGGCGAGGACTTCGACGCCGGTCCCGCCGCCTTCGTGGATACCGCCGCCGTGATGGCGAACCTCGATCTGATTGTCTCGGTCGATACCTCGGTCGCGCATCTCGCTGGCGCCATGGGCCGGCCGCTATTCGTCGCCTTGAAGCACATTCCCGAATGGCGCTGGCAGATGGAGCGGCCCGGCTCCCCCTGGTATCCGACCGCGCGTTTGTTCCGGCAGCCCATGAGAGGCGACTGGGGCAGCGTTTTCGCGGATATCGCGCAGGCCGTGGAAGCGATGGCTGGCTCGCGAATGCCACCGCTGGAAATTCCGGCGGCGGTTGGCGAGCTGTTCGATAAAATCGCCATCCTCGAAATCAAGGCCGAGCGCATCCCCGATGCCGGCAAGCGTGCGAATGTGGAACACGAGCTTGCGCTCCTGCAGGATCTAAAGCGCAGCCGCGGGCTTTCCCGCGCCGGCCTCGACCGGCTCACCGCCGAACTAAAGCGAACGAACTCGGCGCTATGGGACATCGAGGACGCCATCCGCCGGTGCGAGCGCCAGGGCGATTTCGGGCCGCCGTTTATCGAGCTGGCTCGCAGTGTCTACAAGGAGAACGACAAGCGGTCGGAGCTGAAGCGGGAGATCAACACGTTGTTTGCCTCCGCTATCGTGGAGGAGAAGTATTTTCCGGCGGAGTGAGGCGGTGCTGGCTGGTGCGGAAACCTTCACGGACATCGCGCTTTTGCCCGCCCCGTTCCCATGAGGCAGGCGCCCGCTTCGCTAAGGTTGCCGCTTCGCGGCGGGCAGAGTGTTTGCGTCCTGAGCCGGACTGTCGCCGCAAACCGCCTTGGCGTCGGCCCACTCCTTCGCCGTGAGCAGCGGCTGCGCCGGATAGGATGGCTGCGAGAGGAAAAGCTTAGCCCGCTCCTTCGAGTCCGGGTGCGTGCTCAAGTAGCTGAACCCCTCCCCTTTCTCAGCGGACGCGTGGCGCAGGAAGAAGTTCGCGGCGGGTTTGGGGCCGATGCCGGCCTTCCTCAAAATCTCAACCGCATGGGCGTCGGCCAGTTGCTCGGCTTCGCGGGAATAGCGGAGCTGAAGCAGGAACGCGCCAGCCTTGAGTGCTGTGCCGTCGCCGGATTGCCCGGTGAAGAGAGCGATCAGAGTCTGCATGCCCACATTGCGGACGAACAGCGCCTCGGGGTCCCTTTCGATTTCATGGCCCATCTCATGGGCCAGCACGCCCGCGACCTCTTCCGGGCCTTCCGCCTCCTTCACGAGAGCGGACAGCAAGACGATATGGCCGCCCGGCAAGGCAAAGGCGTTCGCAACCTTCGACTTCACAACGTGGAGCGTGAAGGGTTGGCTATACCCGCCCGCTTTCCGAAGCTTGTTGAGGACGCGTTGCAGGGCGGCGTTTCCTGGCTGGTTCACGCAGGACGGCGCGATGGTCCCGAAAATCTCGACGTTCCGCAGCCCAATGTTGCTGGCCATCTCCTGCGGGATAAGCCCGGCGATGGCTTTCGCGGTGCTGCCCCCGCCGAAAAACAGCAGGGCACCCGCCACGGCGGCGATGACGGCCGCGATCAAGCCCCAGCCCACGATTTTGAGCCGCAGCTTGTTCTCGGATGTCTGCGGCGCCCGGCTCAAGACCAGGGCGGCGGCACCGTTGCCTTCGATAAACAGGCTCGCGCGCGGACTCTGCCGGTTGCGCAAAAGCACGTCGCCGGCCCTTCTCAGGATAGGCGCGCCCGCGAGCAGATCGCCGTAGTGCCAAAAGCCCAGCTGGCCCGCGAATGCGCTTCCGAACGAAATCCCATCCGCTTCAAAGACAACGGTTACGGGATCGGCGCTCGCTTTTTCGCCGCTGCTCCATTGGCCTTTGAAGATGTCCTGGCTCACACCTAGAAGATCTCTATGCTAAACGCCGCTTCCATTCCGGCACCCTGAGTGCCGGTCTCTTCCCGTGCCCGCAGCACTTCGTTCAGATTGGCGGACCCTGTGAACGAGAAGCGGCTGACGAGGTACTTGAGCCGCCTGGCTTGTGCCACGGGGCGCAGAATACCGATGCTCAGGATCATGATAAGCATATTGGACACGATTAGCCAGACGTAGCTGCCGGCGTGAGCCTCAAGACCGGCACTCAGCCCGCTTGCTTTGGTAGCCCTGGCAAAGACATTGAGCTTGCGCACTTCGAACCAGCTCATCGCAACAAGCGCCACCGGGACTGCTACCAGGAATAATGTCACCGCAACGGGAACATACTGGGCCGCAAGCGCCTTGAGGACTTCAGGATCAGCCGTTTGCATGCCGGAGGACTTCATTGCCCCATGCATGACCATCGCAAAAATCGCACCCATGCAGGCGTAGCCGAAAATGATGACGAGCCAGACGAGAACGAAGGGACCGTAAAGCGGGCCTGAGCTTCCCTCGAAACGGAACGGCAGCGAGCCGAAACGCATGGCATTGGTCAGCCTGCGCCGCAGCGCCGTCGCGCGCCAGGGGTAGAGCCAGCCGAGCGTAAGTCCGGTGACGAGGGCCGACCAAATGGACAGCCAAGCGTAACCCAGCGCGCCTTCGCCGAGCCCGAGCGAGATCCCGCGCCAGCGGGTGCGCGTCAGAATATAGCGGTTCGCGCGGTATACGCCCACGAAGAAGAGAACTATAAAGCCGATATAGAGCGCAAGCATCGGAACCACGAGCAACGGGTTTTTCGGACCCAAGACCAGCTGCGCGGCGACGACGATTGCGATAGCCGGAAGCATGATGAAGAAGAAGACCTTCAAATAGCCGACGAACAGCTCCCAGCCCGTGCCCGTGTATTCGAGGGGCTCGCCGTTTACGCGAACCATTTGCCACATGCGGCGCCGGTATTCGCTCCGCGCCCAGAACCAATAGATGCCCAGGGTCACGACGATAAGCAAAATGTTAAGCAGGCAGATGCCGGCAAGGCTCCAAGGGTTGCCCGCCCAGCTCACCTGGATTGGAGCGCCGGATCTGGGCTGGGCTTCATATGGCATATGGGTGCTGGACATAGCGATGGTTCCATTCGGCTGTAGCGGAGCACTTAGTTAGTCAATGTGAGGTGCAGAGAATACACACTTGTGGTTGAGGCGGTCTGGATGCCGCACACTTGTGTCCAATTTGCCGCCCATGCCGCAAAGCGGCTATGTTCGGGGTATAGAGGCAGTACGTTTCCGCACGCGCCAACCTTGGGAGCCCCCTGGAAAATGCCTCGTTAAGTGCCAATGTCACATTCTGGCGGGCGATGCCCGCAAACCGGCGGATTTGCGCTGCTACCTAATATATAGCCAAGTATCGATGAATGGCGCAAATCGCGCTCGTGGAACGCATGATGAAGCATAAGCTGCCTTCGCCTGTCCGGACTCTCTGCCGCGCGGGCATAACCATCGCCCTTACCCTGGCACCTGTTCTGGCACAAGGCGCCCCCGCCCAGAGCCTGGCCCCGCCCGCGGTGGGTCAGGTGGCTCCCGAGCACACCCCGCATCTGGCGACGCATCGGGCCGTGTACCGGCTGACCCTCGGCGACACGGGGCCCGGCTCCAACGTCACCGACATCCGGGGGCAGCTCGTCTACGACTTCCAGGGTTCCGCTTGCCAGGGCTACACGCTCAATACGCGGCTGATTACCGAGGTCATCGACCGCGACGGCAAGCCTAGCGTCAGCGACATCCGCTCGGAAAGCTGGGAGGATGCGAGCGGCGAGCATTTCCGTTTCCAGACCTCGCAATATGCCGATGGCAAGCTCGCCGAGAGCACAAAGGGCACAGCCCGCCGCGTGCCGCACCATCCGGACAATGTCGCCGTCCGGCTTGAAAAGCCGCAAAGGACCGGCCTGACGCTCACCGGCAATATTCTCTTCCCCACGCAGCATTCGCTGACCCTGCTAAAGGCGGCACTGGCCGGGCAAACGCGGGTTCAGGCCGACATCTACGATGGCTCCGAGAAGGGGATAAAGATGTACGAGACCTCCAGCCTCATCGGCGCTCCGCTTGAGCTGAGTGCCAACTCGCAACTGCCGGCGATCAAGAACTCGGGCGCCCTCGATTCGATCCCGTCCTGGCCGATAGTGGTCAGCTACTACGAGCAGACGCCCAAGAAGGATGGGCTTCCCGCCTACGAAATTTCCTTCCGGATGTATGCCAATGGGGTGAGCCGCAAGCTGAAGCTCGATTATGGCACATTCTCGCTTGACGGTGAGTTGGCAAGCATCGAGTTTCTGGAGACCAAGCCCTGCCCTTGAACAGCGCTTTGCCGCCTCCAAACGGCGGTTCCGCTTTTGCCGGGGGTAAAGCCCTTGGGCTATAGTCAAACTGGGCGGAAGAAGTTAGAGTTTGTTAACAAATCGGGGAGAAAATAGAAGCGCAAATGCTCTTTTTTCACACAACGGCTCATGCGCTTTTATTCTATACCAAAACGGATGGCGGCCTGGCGCCTGAACGTGGCCCCGCCGCGTGCAAGCTCCAGAGCAAAGGCAAGCAGTGCAAACATGGCTAGCACTATTCTTATCGTCGAGGACAACGAGCTTAACATGAAGCTCTTCCGCGACCTCCTGGAAGCGCATGGCTACAAGACGCTGCAGACCCGCAACGGCATCGATGCCATAGCGCTCGCGCGCAAGCACAAGCCCGATTTGATCGTCATGGACATCCAACTGCCCGAGGTGTCAGGGCTGGACGTGACCAAGTGGCTGAAAGAAGACGATAGCTTGCGGCACATTCCGATCGTGGCCGTAACTGCCTTCGCCATGAAAGGGGATGAGGAGCGGATCCGGGAAGGCGGCTGCGAGGCTTATGTCTCAAAGCCGATCTCCGTTTCGCGCTTTTTGGACACAATACGGCAGCTTGTACCGTCAACTTCGCAGTAGGGGCTGGGGATAACGGGGAAAACTCAAGCTGGACGCGTGTTACGAGCAATAACCCATTCTATACGTCCGCTGGTTGGTATAAGAACCAAAATGTGTTTTTCTACAAGAGCTTGGAGTTTGTTCCTGTTAAGTTCGTAATGCGAAATTATCTCGATGTTAACGAGGATTGGCGTAAAGGCGTACAAGTTGGGCAGAAAAATGTCGATCCCCACTTGCCAACAGCGCATAATCTCTCATACATTTAGCAGGTGAATACCCTGCGGAGTGCTCAGGTCCGCCGCATCTCCTGGGTCCGTGGGGTCGGCCGGTTCCGGAACGGGTTGAGTGGCCTCCTCGTACCACCGTTCCGGGCCGGCCACCTTATTCCTGGCCAGGCCTGGAAAAGAAAAAGGCACCGCCGAGGCGGTGCCTTTTTCATATTCCCGTACGGAAGTCGTTTACTTTATTTTCGCCTCGCGGAATTCGACATGCTTGCGGGCGACCGGATCGTACTTCTTCTTGACCATCTTGTCGGTCATCGTCCGCGAATTCTTCTTGGCGACATAGAAGAACCCGGTGTCAGCCGAACTGACCAGCTTGATTTTGATCGATGCAGTCTTGGCCATGAGCGAACATCCCAGGGAGAATTGATGGTGCAGCGACCGTCCGCGCCGCTTCTGGCGCGGAGACTTAGGGCCCCGGCGTCAAAAGTCAACCGGGGACCCTGATCGCCAAGTTGCCGGTTCGGTCAGATCGACGGGCGGGCGAGGGGGGCGACCGCCTCGCGCGGATCGTTGGGGTCGCCGTCGGGGCTGAAGCCGTGCATCCGCAAGGCCCATTGCAACCCTACCACCGCGCCCTTGATCGGCTGCAGCAGGGCCAGCGTCGTCACCAGCGTCAGCGGCAGAAAGAGGGCCATGGATGCCCAGGTGGGCGGGCTGAAGTAAGTCTCGACCATCAGTGCGATCGGCACCACAACGTGCCCGGTGACCACCATCGTCAACTACGGTGGCGCATCGTCGGCGCGATGATGGGATAGATCCTCGCCGCAGGCGGAGCAGGCCGGGCTCACCTTGAGAAAGGCGTTGAAGAGCTTGCCCTTACCACAACTTGGGCAACGGCAGGCAAAGCCCCGCCGCAGCGAAGTGAAAATCGGACGCTTTGCGGTCTCTGGCGGCGCGGCGGCAGGAAAACGAAGGGGTTCCACGGCCAACCCTCCCGGTCGGAATAGCTGGCTAGAATGTGGTCCTGTTTGGTTGGCGTCGCCAGTGCGGCCAATTGGCCACATCTTCCCTAGGCGCGACGCTGGCCGGGCTTCTCAATGGCGCCGAGGCGTGCGGCCGCGTCGCGGCGGACCGGTCGGCCGACGGACCTTGGACACCCGGCCCGCACGCGGACCGGCTTTGCCTTCGGACAGGAGTTCGAAGCGAAGGGCGCCGGCGACCGGCGCAGCCTCGACCAGCCGGACCTCGACCGCATCTCCCAGCCGATGCGTCGTCCTGGTCTGGCTGCCAGTCACCGTATGGCGGGCCTGGTCGTAAACGAACCGCTCGTCACCGAGGGTCGACATCGGCACGAAGCCGTCGGCGCCGGNNCGCCGCATCTCCTGGGTCCGTGGGGCATGCACCGGAATTTCCAAGTTGTCGCAAGCTAGGAGTTCCGGGTTAGGCCGTTGGACCACGCCCTCTTGATCCAATGGTGACAAGATCAGCTCCGTGTCGAATTCGGACTTACCCCGCTGCCGATAGACGCGGAGCTGATCACTAAATTTTCGGGACATTGATGGAAGTTAGCGCAGCTCGCGGAAGCGCGAGCGCGCTTTGGCGCTATTTGATCTTCGATTCTTTGAATTCGACGTGCTGCTTTACGACTGGATCGTACTTCTTGAGCGCCAGCTTTTCAGTGAGATTCCGTGGGTTCTTTTTGGTCACGTAATAGTAGCCAGTTCCAGCGGAACTCACCAATTTGATTTTCTGCGTTACGGGTTTTGCCATGATAGATTCCGACGTAGCTCCAGGGGCCGAAGTTGGCCCAGGAGTGAGGGTGAAGTCAAGGGAAGAGGCACCATAATCCAACCTGTTTAGAAAGTCACGGTGCAATCCGGCACCTGTCCGGCGAATAATGCCGCTTCCGCAGGCGCGCAAGATGTTGTGCTGCTCCAGGCGTCACCCACAGCTAATAGCCCATCGGATCGCCTGCCGGGGCAAGCCCGCCATAAGTGTACGTGGCCCAGACAAGCGCCGTGACCGCGAACGAAACCAGGAGCCAGACGGCGGCATATGCGGCAAAGGATAGGGCTTCGGTGAAAATGCTGGGCTTTGCGGGGAGAATGTAATCCCGCCTGGGGTGGTGTAGCATGGTTTGTGCCGGATTTCCGTGAAGGACTAATACTTAAGTCTAACGTTTATAGCCTTTTGCGCTCCGGCGCAGCAATTGAAGATGGGTTGTCCCCAGCGCGATTTTCGGAGCCGGAAATGTATACACCTCGCAGGGTTTCGCGGAGCTTGTTTCTTGTTGCGCGCGGGCTTCGCCACCACCTCCGCTGCTGGGGGCCGGAGACTGGCAAACCCCTGATTTTGCTGCATGGCGGACGCGATGCTTCTGCGACGTTCCAGTTCATGGTGGACTGCTTCGAACGCGACCTGCGCATCGTGGCGCCGGACTGGCGCGGCCACGGCAAAAGCGAGCGCGCGCCGCAAGGCTACTGGTTCCCCGATTACCTGGCCGACCTCGACGCGATCCTGGAAGCGCTGTTCCCCGGCGATCCCGTGCCGCTTGTAGGCCACAGCCTCGGCGGCAACGCGGCCTGCACCTACGCCGGCCTGCGCCCGGAGCGCGTGTCGCGGTTGATCTCGCTCGACGGCTTCGGCCTGCCCGATCTTGGCCCCCAGGGCGCGCCCGCGCAGCTCAGGCGGTGGCTCGCAGGCTGGCGCGAGCCGCTGCCGCCGCACAAGACCTACGCGAGCATCGCCGATATGGCCGCGCGCCTGCGTGAGGCCAACCGGCGGCTCGACGAGGCGAAATCGCTGTTCCTCGCCTCGGAACTCAGCGAGCTGCTGCCGGATGGCCGCTACACCTGGGAATTCGATCCGCGCCATCGCTCGCCCTTCGCCACACTGCACCGCCGGGCTGAATGGGCCGCCTGCCTTGCGCAGGTGCAGGCGCCTGCGCTGTTCATTGGCTCCGGCCTGCCCTTCCCGCCAGCGCTGCGGGACGAGCCTGAGGGCCTTGCCGCGCGGGCGGCGGTTATTCCCGGCGCGCGCTTCGAGCGCATCGCGGGGGCGGGCCACAATTTGCACCATGACGAGCCCCAGGCCGTTGCCCGGCTGGTGGAGGGCTTCCTTGCGGCGGCCTGAGCGCGGCACGCCGGGCGCCACCTCCAGCATGTGCAGCGCCAACGAAACCGGAACGGTGCGCGGAATGCGGAACTCAATTGCCGGAAGCGTCATGCCACGCCTCCAAAGCCGCGTCCTTATGGTGGATCGCTTGGACGGTCCCGAACGCTTCGGGCACCGCCGGGCCGGCCGCTCCGTCTCTTGCGCTACTTAGGCTTGCGAGGGGTAGCCCCGCACTTCTTGCCCGTGGCTCCCTGCGCCGCCCCCCGGCACTTGCCCCGCGCCTCCATCGCTTCCCGCGCGCGCGCCATCGCCTGTAGCGTCTGCGAGCGGCGCATCATGTCCATCTGGTTCATCATCTGATGATGCTGGATCATGAACTGGGTATTGCTCATGGAATGGTTCTGCGCCCGCACAGCCTCCGTGCCCGAAAACGAAAGCAGCGCGGCGGCAGCCAGCGCATTTATGCGTATCCACATCGTGCGATCCCCCCAGGATTCAGCTAAAATCCAGCTAAATTGTCAGTGTGGCCGCATTATGTGGCCATTGCTTCGCGATCCTCTTGCCGCGTCTCCGCGCCGAGCCGAACCAATTCCTCGAAGCCTTCGCCGTCCCGCGCCCAGCCGAAGGTCGAACGCCAATCGCGTGCGGGCAATTTCCCCGCCGCGATCTCAGTCAGGGCGCACACCCGGCGTTCGGCAGCCAACGGCGCCGGCCGGGATGGCGTTCACCCCGGCCGCAATGCCCGTGCGGAAGTTTACGCCGCGACGCTCGGCAACCCCGCAAGCGCCAAGGCGAGTTCGCCCTCGTCGTAGCTGTGGTCGGTGAGCTTGCCCTCGAAATAGGCGATATAGGCGCCCATGTCGAAATGGCCGTGGCCCGACAGGTTGAACAGGATGGTCTCGGCCTTGCCTTCCCGCTTGCAGCGCAGCGCCTCGTCGATAGCGCAGCACACGGCGTGCGTGGATTCGGGAGCGGGCACGATGCCCTCGCAGCGCGCGAACTGTATGGCGGCGTCGAAGCAGGCGATTTGCCGATAGGCGCGCGCCTCGATCAGCCCCAGCTGGTGGACGTGCGAGACCAGCGGCGCCATGCCGTGATAGCGCAGGCCGCCAGAATGGGACGCTGGGGGAATGAACGTAGAGCCGAGCGTGTGCATCTTCACCAGCGGGGTCAGGTGCGCCGTGTCGCCGAAGTCGTAAGCGTATTTGCCGCGCGTCATCGTCGGGCAGGACGCGGGCTCGACCGCGACGAAGCGGCGCTTACGTCCGCCGCGGAGCTGCATGCCCAGGTAGGGGAACGCGATGCCGGCGAAGTTCGAGCCGCCGCCGACGCAGCCGATGACCACGTCCGGGTCGTCGCCGGCCATCTCGAACTGCTTGATCGCTTCCAGGCCATTCACCGTCTGGTGCAACAGAACGTGGTTCAGCACCGAGCCCAGCGCGTATTTCACCGCCGGGTCCTTGGCCGCCACCTCGACCGCTTCAGAAATCGCGATGCCGAGCGAGCCGGGGCTGTCCGGGAATTGCGCCAGTATCGCCCGGCCCGACTCCGTCTCGGTCGAGGGCGAGGGCAGGCAGCGCGCGCCGTAGGTTTCCATCAGCGCCCGCCGGTAGGGCTTCTGATCGTAGGAGACGCGTACCTGGAAGACGGTCACGTCGATGCCGAACAGTGCGCCGGCGAAGGCGAGGGAGGAGCCCCATTGGCCGGCACCCGTCTCGGTGGAAAGCCGCTTGATGCCGGCCTCCTTGTTGTACCAGGCTTGCGGCACGGCGGTGTTGGGCTTGTGCGAACCGGCGGGCGAGACGCCCTCATTCTTGAAGTAGATCTTGGCCGGGGTGCCGAGCGCCTGTTCGAGACGGCGCGCGCGGATGAGAGGCGACGGCCGCCACATGCGGTAAATGTCGCGGATCGGCTCGGGAATTTCGATTTCGCGCTCGGTCGAGACCTCCTGGAGGATCAGCTCCATCGGGAACAGTGGCTCGAAATCGCCGGGACCGGCCGGCTGCATGGTGCCTGGATGGAGCGCTGGCGGCGGCGGCACAGGCAGGTCGGCCGCGATGTTGTACCAGGATTTCGGGATTTGAGTTTCGTCGAGAACGTACTTGAGCTGACCGCTCATGGCTGCCCCTCCCATGGTAAAGCAAGTGCCGAACCATACACGAGAATTTTAGGAGTGTGAACGCGGTTTCCGGGGCGGGGAACGCCGCTTTTCGTCTACCGCGGCACCCGGCCCAGGAAGCGGCGGGCGCAAACGCCCTTCTTGCGGGAGCGCACAAAACGCCGGGTTCTTTCACCTCGCCGGGCCGGTAACCCCGCGTTAACCGCCATTCTTAACTTTTCCGCAAGTTCCGGACAAATGCCGCTCTCTTCGACTATGGCGCAAATGATAGCGGATGCTCCTTTAGGACGCGTTAATGCTACCTAAGACATTGCAATGACGCAGTTAATTCTGCATGCCGCCAAGGCGGCCGCACAAAAAAATGCACCGTATTATGGTTAATATGAAATCGTTCAACACATTTAACGGACTTTTGGGAACCATAGAATCGGGGTAAAGATACAATTTTGATCTTAAAAAACGGCCTCTGACGGATGGGCAGATTATGAATTTACCGTATTTGAATTAACCATACTGAGGCCCTTACAGGATTTTACGTTATTTTTACACAAAGATTACTCCGTCCGATCCCTGCAGCATTTGGCCGTTTTCCCGGCGGCCTGTTACCCGCCCTCCGCATCGGTGTGTACCTCAGCGTCAAACCGCCGCACAGAGATAAATGCGCTCTAGATAAATCACTAAATTTGAGTTAATAAATTGGAAAAGTATTCTTCTTGGATTACATGTAACCGACCTATTTCGAGGTGCCCTATGCCAGCCTTCGGACGCTCCCGTGAAGATTTTGGCGTTTTGTCCCGTGCTGAAGAACTCCTGCTCGAAGCAGCGATTAAGGGGACAGCTTGCGAACTTGGAAGCCAAGTTCCGGACGAGCCGGTTTTAGGTCCAGAAAGGCCAGGCGAAGAGCGCAAGCCCAATTTCGTACGAGCGGCGTTCGTCCGCTTCCTGGTCCTGGGCGGGGACGAGGCTAATCCCGTACACGAGAAAGGCGTTCGGCTTCAGGGGGCGTGGATCGGTAATAAGGAAGAAAATATCGATCTCACAAGCTGCAAAAACGTGCTGCCGCTTTTTCTTAACCATTGCAGGATTAACGGAGATATTGTCATTCGAGATGCACGCACTGGCGCAGTGGATCTTGACTACAGCGTCGTCGAAGGAGGCATTGAAGCCAGGGGCGCGTTTATCAATGGCAGTCTTTACCTGAGATCGCTTCGTGAGAACATCTTCTTTGAAGCCAAAAAAGGTATGGACCTCGTCGATGCAGTGATTAAGGGGAGCCTAGAGTGTCACAATGCAAAATTCTATCCCAGAAAGTCAGATTTCAAAACTGAAGATGGAACTGCCATATTTGCGAGTCGTGTAAAAATCTTCGGCTCCGTTTTTCTCCAGCAAACGTTCTCAGCCGACGGTCCAACAGTATTCCGCAATGCCAGAATTGGCGGAAATTTTGAGTGCTCCGGAGGAAGTTTCGATAAGGTGAGAATCGAAGGGAACGTAAGAGCGGATGATCGCGCGAAGCGGGCGATCGATTGCCAAGGCGCGAAAATCGGCGGAGGCGTATTCTTCAGACAACGCGACAAGCGCGAGAAAGGCACGAATTTCAAGGCTAACGGCGAAATCTGCTTCATCGATACGCAGATCGGAGGCAGCTTTGAGTGCCATGGTGCGGAGATCCACAACCCTCAAGGCCATGCGCTAATTTGCAGCCGGACGAACGTAACCGGCACCGTGTTTCTGCATGAGGGCTTTAGTGCGGAGGGAAGCGTAATATTCCGGCGTGCCACGATTGGAGGTCACTTCGAATGTTCGGGGGGCGCCTTTATCGGCAGTGCATCCGACGCCACCAAACCGGACGACCGGCTGGCAATCGATTGTCAGGGCGCAAAAATTGGCGGCAGCGTTTACCTAAGAAAAGACGAAGCTGGCATTTCCAGAGCTGAAGGCGGCCGCAAAAGAACTTTCTTTGCCAGTGGACAGGTTCGATTTATCGACGCCGATATCGCCGGAAGCTTCGAATGTCATGGCGCGGCGATAGAAAACAAGGGAAAAGATGCTTTAGGCTGCAGCCGGATCAAAGTTGGTGGCAGCGTGCTTCTAATCGACGGCTTTTCCGCGGAGGGTGAGGTTAGTTTTCGCCGGGCCGACGTAGGCGGAAATTTCGATGCATCCAATGCCAAGTTTAGCAATATGTCCGTGGGGTCTGGAAAAGCGCTTTCATGTGAGGGAATACATGTGACCGGCGATGCCCTATTGGGTATAGCTTCGGGCAGCAGCCGCGATAACACGGGAAGCGCTTCAAAAGGCGTGGCCGATACTGGTTTTAAAGCGCCAGCTGTTGAGAGTAAAAATGACGAAATAGGGAACAAAAATAAGCATTTCAGAGCCGATGGACAGGTAGATTTCTCTGGCGCTCAGATCGAAGGCGATTTTGACGGTGAAGGCGGCCAATTCATTAACCGGAGGGAAAACCCAAAAATACGCAACGAGTGCGACTACTCCCTCAAGTCGCGATCCGCACATATTACCCGCGCCCTGCGGCTTGGAGTGCAGAAAAATGAGACAGGACCTGCCATAATCACCCAAATAGAAGGAGGGCTCGATCTGCGGGGCGTCAAGGTATCAGTCTTTGTCGATTCGGAAGAATCTTGGCCCAAAGCTATGGTTTTGGATTCCGCAGGAAGAGAAATTCCATGTTATATATATCTAAGTGGTTTTGACTATAAGTATTTCGGCGGTAATTCTTCTTTAGAGGTTTGTACGAGAAAGAAGTGGATTTTGCGGCAACCTGAAAAGGGTGCAAAACTCAGGCCGCAACCGTTTGAGCAATTGATAAATGTATTAAAGGAAATGGGGCATTATGAAAAGGCAATTCGCATATCGATCTTTAGAGAAAGCAAAAGAAAACCTGGTGACATAATTCCATTGAATTTAGTTCCTCTGCCAAATGCGCTAAATATAGTAATAAAATACATTTATGGGATGGTATTCGGTTTCGGATACAAGTGGCAGCGGCTTTTTTATGCAGCCGTCGCGCTCTGGCTCATTTGCGGTGCAGTTTACAGCTACCATTCTGCCAGCGGCAATATAGTGTTGAACACGTTCTATTTATCAGCGCCACAGCGAGAAGCATGCACGACGCCAACCCCAATAAGCAAGGACTGTCCACAGTTTAGTCCGCTTATATTTTCCGCTAATGCCATGCTACCACTTGTAGCATCGGAGGAAAGGAGGCTTTGGAAGTTCACGGCTCCAGAATGGTATAGCTTACTGCATATATTATACCGTTTCCAGACCATTTTCGGATGGGTGTTCGGGATTAGCCTCGGTGTCATTCTGAGCAAAAAGGTAAGCCGCGATTGAGCTTCAATCGCGGCCTGCGCAGAAACCAAACCGTAGAGCTTTACCCTTTTAGCTTGTCGAACAGGTCCATGGGAACCGGGAAGACGATGGTGGAAGTCTTTTCGCCAGCGATATCGTGCAGTGCCGCGAAATAGCGGAGCTGCATCGCGCTTGGCACAGGCGCCAGCATTTTGCCGGCCTCGACCAGCTTCTCGGCCGCCTGCTGCTCGCCTTCCGCGTTGATGATCTTGGCCCGGCGCAGGCGTTCGGCCTCGGCCTGCTTGGCAATCGCCCGGATCATGCTTTCATTGATATCGACGTCCTTGATCTCGACGTTCGAAACCTTGATGCCCCACGGGTCCGTATGCCGGTCGAGAATCGTCTGAATGTCGGCATTGAGCTTGTCACGCTCGGCCAGCAGCTCGTCCAGCTCATGCCGGCCGAGCACCGAGCGCAGCGTCGTCTGCGCGAGCTGGCTGGTCGCGGCCATGTAGTTGGCGACGTTGATGATGGCGCGCTGCGGATCGACCATGCGGTAATAGATGACCGCGTTCACCTTCACCGAGACGTTGTCGCGCGTAATCACATCCTGCGGCGGTACGACATCCACGACCGTGCGCAGGTCGGTTTTTATCACCTGCTGGATCACGGGCACGACGATGACGAGGCCAGGCCCCGCAACCTTGCTGTACCGCCCCAGCGTGAAGATGACCCCACGCTCGTATTCGCGGAAGATGCGGATCGCCGAGCTGAAGAACCAGAAAGCGATCAGGGCCAGGAAAATAAATGGAACGATTTTGTCGATCATCTCTGCTCAATCCTTTCGATGTCCGCCAACGCGCGGTCTCATTTGCTGCCAACCACAAGCGTCAGGCCATCTAGTTTCTC
Source organism: Hyphomicrobiales bacterium (assembly GCA_003153975.1). Lineage (GTDB taxonomy): Bacteria > Pseudomonadota > Alphaproteobacteria > Rhizobiales > Rhodomicrobiaceae > Rhodomicrobium. The sequence continues at coordinate 66,267 of PMBZ01000233.1, read as the reverse complement.
CACCTTAAGCCTTTGTCCCGCCGCGTAGTCCGTCCCGCCCCGCGCCTGCCAGCGCTCTCCTTGCGCCCAGACGTAGCCCTGGCCATTCTCCCAGCTCAGCACGATCGCCTCGCTGCCGGCCAGTTCCTCCGCGCCGCTGACGGCCTTGCCGCGCTGCGAGCGCCAGACGTAGCCCAGGAGCAGGATGAGGAACGCCGCGCTGATCGCGGCCATGGTGGCGATGACGCTATACGACACGCGGAACTCCGGCATGTTGGTGTTGATGAGCATGGCCGCGCCGATAACGAAGGCCGCGATCCCGCCGAAGCCCAGGATGCCGAAGGTGGGCATGAACGCCTCGGCGATCATGAAGCACATGCCGAGCACCACCAGCGCCAAGCCGGCGTAATCCAGCGGCAGTTCCGAAAGCGCGTAAAGCCCAAGCACCAGGCAAATCGCGCCGATGACGCCCGGAGCGACGGCGCCGGGGCTCATCAGCTCGAAGATCAGCCCGTAGGTGCCGATCAGCATGAGGATCAGCGCCACATTGGGATTGGCGAGAGCGCCAAGCGCCTTAGTCATGAAGCCCGGCTCGAAGCGCACCACCTCGATGCCCGCCGTGCGTAGCGTGCGCTCCTGGGCATTCACGATAACCTTCCGGCCGTCGATTGCCCGCAGCAGCCCGGTAACATCGGGCGCGACAAGCTCGACGACATGCTGCTCCAGCGCTTGGCGCGGGTTCAGCGTCGCGGCTTCGCGCACCGCCTTCTCGGCCCAGTCCGCGTTGCGGCCCCGAAGCTCGGCGAGGCTTCTGATCCAGGCCACGGCATCGTTCGCCGCCTTGGTTTCCATGGTGGGCAGCGGAGCCTGCGCTGGTTTGACGGGTTCCGTGCCCGTGACCTTGCCCTTTTCCTTGACCGGCGCCGGCTCGGTAGGGGAAGGCAGCCCAGGCGTGCCGCCGATCTGCACGGGCGTTGCCGCGCCGATATTCGTTCCCGGCGCCATCGCGGCTATGGAGGTTGCGTAGAGTATGTAGGTGCCGGCACTTGCCGCATGCGCGCCGCCAGGGGCCACGTAGCCGATCACGGGGATGGGAGATGCCAGAATGGACTGAACGATCTCGCGCGTGCTGCTGAGCAAGCCGCCCGGCGTATCGAGCCTGAGGATGAGCACTTCCGCTTGGCGCGCGCGCGCTTCGTCCACGGAGTCTTGAACGTAGCGCGCCGCCGCCGGCCCGATCACGCCTGTGATCTCGGCAAGCACGGCCGGGCGCTGCGGCGCGTCGCCGCCGCCTTGCTGCGCCATGGCTCCAGCCAGAGCCGCGAGCGCGATCGGCAGCGCCAGAAATAGTCGATGCACTGAGAGATATCTGCACACAAGCCTTCTCCTTCAGCGCCTCTTGACGGCGAGGGACAGCCGCCCGTCCCAAATTTTCGCCGGCATTTTAGTCAATTAGAAGACGCGCCGCGATGTTCCGGACAATCGGACGAACCGGGGCCGAAGGCTCGCGGCCCAGAGAATGGCACAGGATGGTGCAACATTCGTTATCGCTAGACCGGCCTGCCGGGTTACTGTGCCTGCTGTTCCAGACGCACGAATCGCTTAAGAGAGCGTCATGCTTTCCGCTCTGTCGATCCGCGATATTGTTTTGATCGATAAGCTCGACCTGAGCTTTGCCTTGGGGCTGACCGCGTTCACCGGCGAGACAGGTGCGGGCAAATCCATCATCCTCGATGCCCTGAGCCTGGCGCTGGGCGCGCGCGGCGATGGCGGCCTGGTGCGCAAAGGCGCGCGGTCCGCAAGCGTCACCGCGTGTTTCGACCTGCCCTCCGGGCATCCCGCCGCTGGCATGCTCGCCGCGCAGGATCTGGACGAGGGCGAATCCCTCATCCTGCGCCGGGTCCAGTTCGCCGACGGCAAGACCAAGGCCTTCGTCAACGACCGCCCGGTTTCGACCGCGTTCTTGCGCGAGCTTGGCAAGAAGCTCGTGGAAATCCACGGCCAGCACGACGAACGCGCGCTGCTCGACCCATCCACCCACCGTTATCTTCTCGACCAGTTCGGCGGGCTTCTAACCGATGTCCGCGAGGTCACGCAATTATGGGAACGCTGGCGCGAGGCGGAGGGCAAGGCCAAGGAACTGGCTCAGGCGCTGGAGCTTGCCGGGCGCGAGCGGGATTATCTCACGGCTGCATGNNTTTCCGGCCAGCAAGATTTCAGGCGTTTTGCGTAGGCTCGAACGGCAGCCGAATCTGCCCGAAAGCCTCCGCCCCATCCTCGGCGCGCTTGAGCGCGTCATGATCGAGGCGGAAGAGGCGCGCGCGCTGGTCGATGGGCAGCTTCGCGCAGGCGGCGATGGCAATCCCGAGGCCATCGAGGAGCGGCTGTTCAAGCTCCGCGCCATCGCCCGCAAGCACCGCGTCCCGGTGAGCGAGCTTCCCAAGGTGCACCAGCGCTTTCTGGAGGATCTGTCCCGGCTTGAGACCGGAGAGGGCGAGCTAACCGCCGCGCGGAAGGAAGCCGCCGCTGCCGCATCGGCCTACGGCAAGGCTGCCGATGCGCTGAGCGAAAAACGCCGGGCCGCGGCCAGCCTGCTCGACCGCGCGGTGCAGAAGGAGCTGAAGCCGCTCAAGCTTGAAAAGGCCCGCTTCGTTACACATACTGAAGCGCTTGGCGAGGGCAAGGATGGCCTGGCTGGGGGGCCTTCGGGGCGTGAAACGGTCATGTTTTACGTTCAGACGAACCCTGGTTCCACGCCCGGAGCGCTGATGAAAGTGGCCTCTGGCGGCGAGCTTGCCCGCTTCCTGCTCGCGCTGAAAGTGGTGCTGGCGGAGAAGAACACCGCCCCCGTTCTGGTCTTCGACGAAATCGACACGGGTGTTGGCGGCGCGACGGCCTCGGCCATCGGCGAGCGGCTGATGCGGCTCGGGGCCAAGGCCCAGGTGCTGGCCGTCACGCACTCGCCGCAGGTGGCCGCGCACGCGGATGGGCATTACCGGCTTTATAAGACAGCGCGCGGCGAAGGCGAGGACGGCCGGATGGAAACCGGCGCGGAAGCGCTCGACGCCGGCGGTCGGCGCGAGGAAATCGCCCGCATGCTGGCCGGCAAGAAGATCACCGAAGCCGCCCGCGCCGCCGCGGAGCAATTGATCGGAGCCAAGCATGAGGTTGGGTGAGATGGCGTTTCCCGTAACTAAGGGCACAACCCCTCACCCTGTCCCTCTCCCCCTGGGAGAGGGGACGAAAGCCGCAACCGTTGTACAGGCGTCCCCTCTCCCATGGGGAGAGGGACAGGGGAGATTCCCTAAGTATTTTTCCCGGCAGGTGGCGTAATGGCTCGCGCGAAGCAAGATCTGGCCGCCACCGAGGCCAAGGCCGAGCACGAATTCCTCGTCCGCGAGCTGGAGCGGCACGACCGGCTCTATTACCAGGAAGACCAGCCGGAAATCTCCGACGCGGAATACGACCTGCTCAGGCAGCGCATCGAGGCGCTGGAGCGGCGTTTTCCGGTCCTCGCCACCGAGGCGAGCCCAACCCAAAGGATCGGCGCCGCACCCGCCGCGAAATTCGCCAAGGTCCGCCATTCCGTGCGGATGCTGTCGCTTGGCAACGTCTTCTCGGACGAGGAGGCGCGCGACTTCGTGGGCCGCGTCCGCCGCTTCCTGAAACTCGGCGAAAGCACCCCGCTCGATGTCACCGCCGAGATGAAGATCGATGGCCTTTCGGTCTCGCTGCGCTACGAGCGTGGCAAGCTCGCGGTTGCCGCCACGCGTGGCGACGGCAGCGAGGGCGAGGATGTGACCGCCAATGTGCGCACCATCGCGGACATTCCGGCCGCGTTGAAGGGCCGCCACGTGCCCGAGGTCTTCGAGGTGCGTGGCGAGGTTTATATGTGCCACGCCGATTTCGCGGCGCTCAACGAGCGGCAGGCGGAGAAGGGCGGCAAGACCTTCGCCAACCCGCGCAACGCGGCCGCCGGCTCCTTGCGCCAGCTCGATCCCTCGATCACCGCCTCGCGGCCGTTGCGCTTCTTCACCTGGGGCTGGGGCGAGGTCAGCGCGCTGCCCGCCGCCACGAGTCGCGAGGTGCTGGAGGCAATCGCCGGCTGGGGGTTCCCGGTGCCGCCGGTGAGGCTTTGCAAAAGCGAAGACGAGATGCTCGCGGTTTATCGCGAGATCGAGCTGAACCGCCCAGGGCTCGGCTTCGACATCGACGGCGTGGTCTACAAGGTGGACCGGCTGGACCTGCAAGAGCGGCTGGGCTTCGTATCGCGCACGCCGCGCTGGGCGACGGCGCATAAGTTCTCGGCCGAAAAGGCCACCGCGATCCTTAAGGACATCGAGATCCAGGTGGGCCGCACGGGCGCGATGACGCCGGTCGCGAAGCTGGAGCCGGTCACGGTTGGCGGCGTGGTCGTGCAGAACGCGACGCTGCACAACGAGGACGAGATCGCGCGCAAGGACATCCGCATCGGCGATACGGTGATCGTGCAGCGCGCGGGCGATGTGATCCCGCAAATTCTGGGTGCGGTGCTGGAGAAGCGGCCTGCGGACGCGAAGGCTTACGAATTTCCATCGGCCTGCCCGGTGTGCCAAAGTCACGCCGTCCGCGACATTAACGAGAAGACCGGCAAGATCGACGCGGTGCGCCGCTGCACGGGCGGCCTGATCTGCGCGGCACAGGCCGTGGAGCGGCTGCGGCACTTCGTTTCCCGCCACGCCTTCGATATCGAGGGGCTCGGCGAGAAGCACATCCAGGCCTTTTTCGACGAGGGCCGCATCCACGCTCCCGCCGATATCTTCACGCTCAAGGCACGCGACGGCAACCCGCTGCCCCGGCTCGCGGAAAAGGAGGGCTGGGGCCAGCAATCCGCGGCAAACCTGTTCGCGGCCATCGAGGCGCGGCGCACCATCCCGCTGCAACGGCTCATCTTCGCGCTGGGCATCCGGCATGTGGGCGAGACGACCGCGCGGCTCCTGGCCAAGACCTTCGGATCGCTCGCGGAGTTCGAGCGCGCGATGGAGGAGCCGGGCGCGATGGAGCGGCTCAACGACATCGAAGGTATCGGCGGCGTGGTAGCACAGTCCATTGTCGACTTCTTCGGCGAGCCCCACAATCGGGAGGTGATGGCCGGGCTCGTGCGCGAGCTGACCGTCGAGGATTACAAATCCGATGTGGTTGCCTCGAAACTTGCGGGCGCCACGGTGGTTTTCACCGGCAAGCTCGAACGGTTCACGCGCGAGGAGGCCAAGGCGCAGGCGGAAAGGCTCGGCGCCAAGGTGGCGGGCTCGGTCTCGAAAAGCACGCTGTACGTCGTGGCTGGGCCGGGCGCCGGCTCAAAGCTCAAGAAGGCCGAGGAGCTTGGCGTGAAAGTTCTCTCCGAGGACGATTGGTTCGAGCTTGTCAGCGCGGCGTAAGACCAAGCGCCGCATCACTTCGCGGGCGAGAAGTGCCCAACCCTCGGCTGCGGCTCGGCGTTGAGCTTGGCGAGCGCGGCTTCCAGGGCGGCCGTTCCCTCTTCCGCCTGCGCGGCCGCCACGAGCGCGTTCACGCTGCCTGCTGAAACGGAAAAACGGTTGCTCTGCACGTATTCGCGGATCGCCTCGTATTTCCTGAAGCCGCGCTCGTGGGTTTCGCCGTAACCTCGGAGCAGGCAGCGCGCGCGGGCCAGGCTTATGGCAACCCGCAAATCGCGCTTGGCCGCGGCCCAAACCGTATCGAGCCACTCCTCAAGCCGCTGGGTTTCGCGCGCGAAGCGGAGCGAGCCGCGCCGCAACGGTTTGAGAGAGGCCAGCGAATACAGAAGCAAAAAGCCCTTGAGCGACGTGGTGTGGACGAGACGGCCTTCCGCCGTGAGCCTGCGCAGCACGGCTCGGCCTATTGCGCTGTTGAACAGCCGCCGTCCGAGGCCCGCCGGCATCGTGTCCAGAACCTCCTCGATGCGCGGGTGCATGAATTCGGCAAGCTCCAGGACCTCCCGGTCCGTGAGCCCTAAATCGGCGCGTATCCGGGCAAAGCGCGAAGCCCGCAACTTAAGCTCGGCCACCCGGATCACATCCGGATAACTCATCGCCAAGGCGAGCTGGCGGGCGGCCACGGCAAGCAGCTCGCATTCGGCGTTGCCACCGTCTTCCGCCAGCGTGACGAACGGAAGGAGTCGCCGCCAGTAAAGCGCCGCATAGGCGGAGTCCTGATAATCGGCGGTCCGCTCAAGCCCGGCAAGGATCAGCGTCCGCGCATCGCCGCATGCGTGCCGCTCCACTTCCTCCAGGAGTTTCGGGGGCAGGCGCACTTGGTAAAGCGGGGCCATTGGCGGTGCGGGCAGCGCACCATCCTTCACCGCCGCCAGTCCAGCGGCAAAACCGGCAAGTGCCGCTTCGGCATTGGCGCTGCCGCCGCGGATCGCTTCCTCGAAGAACGCCGGCGGTATGGAAAGCGCGCCGGAAGCGGCAACGGCTCCGAGCAGCGCCGCGTTGACGGAGCTTTTCGCATCGGCCGCCGCCTGGGCCATGTCGAAGCCCACGAAGCTCCGGGCAGAATTCCGGCAAGCCGCCAAAAGCGCCTTCGAATCGGCGCGGCTGTCCCGCTGGGCCGTCTTCTCCGCAACCGTATAGACCCGGTGGGTGGAAGCTACGAGCACCGTCCGGTCCTGAGTTACGAGGCCACGCCCGATTGCGCGTCCCGCTTCCATCAATTCGGAGGCGATTACGAGATCCACCTCTCCGGGCAGCGGCGTCAGGCCCAGAACGGGCGCCTTGCCCTGTCCGGCCGCCCAGGCTTTGGGGAAAAGCTCCGCGTAATACATTGCCGCGCCGCCGCGCTCGGCTACGCCGCGTTCCTGGGTGGTTTGCACGATGAAGCCTGCCTGCTCAGCGGCATCTGCAAGCCAGCCCGCAAGTGCGGCCCCGCCTTCGCCGCCCATGGCGAGGACAACAATCTTTGCTGGCTTCAGCTCGCTCATCCATCCGCTCCGGCCAAGGAAGCAGCCGGCCTTTCGAGGCGGCGCTGGAAATAGGAGATGATCCGGGAGCGGAACCAGACGCCGAGCCGGTCCCGGAGGGTCGGGTTATGAATGACGGTCGCGCGGAAATAGGTGGGGCAGAGGATGGCCGCGTGCGCGATCTCTCCGCACAAGCCGCAGCCGTTGCAGGAGCGGTCCACGCAGGTGACGGGCTCGGGATTGAGCGGATCGGGATTGGGCACGATTGTGAGCGAGGGGCAGCCCGAAAGCCGGATGCAGGTGTGATCGCCCGTGCAAATGGCGGGGTCGGTGCCATACTTGTGGCGGAGGAGGCGCTTGCCTTCCTTAAGCCGCACGGCGGCGGCCGGCCCCTCGCGGCGCTCCCGCACCAGCGTGCATTCCGACCGCGCGACGATGACCTTCGGGCCGCTTTCGGGCGTTGCGAGCGCTTCCTTCAAGGCCTCACGCATCCGCTTGATGTCGTAGGTTTCGGGCACGGTCCAAATCCAGCGGACACCCAGCGCCCGCAGCGTGTCTTCGATCCGCCTTCTTGGCTGGCGCCAGGGAGAGGGCACGGCGCAAGGCCGCGATGCGCTTTCAGCGGACGTGCCATTGTCCACGACGATGTGGACATTGTCGCCATTGTTAAAGACGGCGTTGCCGATGGAGGAGACGAGGCCGCTGTGCCAGAACGTCGTGCCTGCCAGGATCGAAATCGCGCGCTTGCCGCCGTTGGCCGGCAGCGCCGCGGCACTTGCCCCGCCCAGGCCTGAGCCCATCGCGGTATTGCCGAGGCTCAGCGGCGGCTGCGCCGCGAACAGGTGACAGCCGGTGTCGCAACTGACGTGAAGATCGCCCAGCTCCCGCGTTGCGAGCTTGATCGCCGACAGCACCGGCCGCTCTGGACAGCCGCTGCAAAAGACCGGCGGGCGCGGGCGCAAATGGGACGCTACCGCCTGCGCCGCGCGCTGTGCCGCGGCTCGCGCCGGCAGCTCCGGCTCGCGCGGCAGAAGCTCGGGGCGATAAGCCTTGAGGAAGCGCGCCAGGCCAGCCCTTATGACGGCGCCGGTATATTCGCCGGCGCGCGGCAGCATGCCCTTGCCTTCCAGGCGCACGCCCGCGCCCGCCCGGGACAGGATGGTGTGTAGCCCCTGCTCGATGAATTCGGGCTGTCCCTCCTCCACCGCCAGGACCGCGTCCTTGCCCTCGCAAAAGCGGAGCACCTCGCTTTCGATCAGGGGATAGACGGCGTTGAGAACGTAAATCGGTATCTTGCTTTCGCCGAACGCATCGGCAAGCCCGAGTGCTTGCAACGCTTGGATAAGCGCGTTGTAAAGCCCGCCCTGGACGATGAAGCCGATGCCGCTTTCCCCGGCCCCGAACACCTCGTTCAGCCGGTGCTTCTCGATGAACCGGACGGCCGCGGGCAGGCGCTTTTCGATCTTTTCCTTCTCTTGGAGGCAGGCGGCCGGCGGAAATACCATGCGGCTGGCGTCGCGGCGCGGAGCATCCAGCGCGTCTTCCGCCCCGAACGCCGCCCGCACGTTGTCCTTGGGCTTGAAGGTGCCGTAGAGGTGGCAGGCGCGGTTTCGAAGCTCGATCATGACTGGCGTGCCGGAAGCCTCGGAAAGCTCGAAACCCTTTTCGACAGCGGACACGATGGATGGCAGATTGGGCCTCGGATCGAGCAGCCAGATTTGCGATTTCATCGCCAGGGCATGGCTGCGCTCCTGAGCGCCGGAGCCGCCTTCGCCATACTCTTCCGCCACGACGATCAGCGCGCCCCCCGTGAGGCCGCCCGAGGCGAGATTGGCAAGGGCGCCGGCGGCGAAAGCAGTTCCGGCCGGGCCGCCGAAGATCGCGGCCCCGCGCAAGGGATAGTTCACCGATGCCGCAAGCGCCGCCGCTGCGGCAGCCTCGTTGGCGCACATGATGGCATTGACGCCGAGTTCCCCGAAAACTGCCTCGGCCGCCTTGAGCTTGCCGGTGAGGTGAGCGGACGGCGAGCCGTAACAAGCGGTGATATAGCTGACGCCGGATTGCAACAGCGCCTTTATGGCGGCGAGGATGGCCTCGCCACGGAACTCCTGTTCCACGCCCACGCCCAGGCGCAGCGCATCGCCCTCCGTATTGAAGGACTGCTCAGCCATTGCCGTCACCCCGGATGCGGCAGCGCGAATAGTTAAGTAATATTATGAGCTTGCCGCACGCGCTCAAACGCTTCTTCCCAGTGAAAACCATCGTACGGATCAACGTAGCTGTCAACGAACCTGCAACACCCGAGGCCGTTAGGCCCCACCAAAGTTTCATAAAGCCGTAACCGCTTCCCCTCGGCCTGCTACCTCAGACTGCATAATAAAGGAAACAATCCTCTTCATGACAGGAGGGGGCGGTGAAAGGCCGCGCCCCACGATGCCGCAGGCCGGCCTTTGCCTGCGTTCCTGCTCCCGTGCTTTTTCGACAAGGATGCCGCCGGTTGCGGGCTACTCATGCAATTTGTCCGGTACTGTGCTAAGCCTTCACGAACGGAAGTCCCCGATGACTCTGCAAGTACCGCTGTAAATCGAGCAGCTAACCCGGCTTGTCGCGATCGAGACAGGCAAAACGCCCAGTGACATTCTTAAAGAGGCGGTGGAGGCATGCGCCGAAGCGGCCGGCATTCCGGCCAAGCCCCGCCGCCGCACACCCGAGGAAATCGAGCGGCGCCTCAAGGTAATCGCCGAGCGCGTGGCGGCACTTCCCGTCCTCGATGACCGCAGCCCCGGCGAGATTATCGGCTACAACGAAGACGCCGTGCCCGAGTGATCGTTATCGATAGCTCAGCGCTGGTTGCCATCCTCAGAACGAGCCCGGGCATGCGCAAACCGCAAGGTCGTCTCCGCGGTTACACTTCTTGAGGCCGGCATGATCGCTCGCAGCCGCCGGGGTTAGGCAGGGCTGGGCGCACTCAGTGAAATCATTGCCGATGCGGAGATCGAGATCGTCCCCTTCGATGCACCTCTCGCGCTGCTCGCGCTCAAATGCTTCTTCCCAGCGAAAACCTGCGTATCGCCGCTGCGGCTGTAGACAGGCGCTCACGGATGCTTGAAAAAGATGCCTGGAAAAGGGAGACAATTTGCATGCGCTGGAACAGGACGCTTTCAATTCCGCTGATCGCCATGGCCTCGGCATGCTTTACCGGGCACGCGGTTGGCGCCGAGGTTTGCGCGGCCAAATCCCAAGCCCTCCGCTCCATTATGGTGTTCGATGGGCCGCCATCGGAACTGGCGTCCTTGGTTCCGGAGCAGACGGGAAAAAACAGCGGTTACTGGGAACTGGGCTACGTCTACGACGCGGGCCGGTCCGTCTGGGTTCACTGCCAGTATGCGGACGGAACAAGTTCCGACGTGCAGCTCAGCACCAGGATAGGCAAATGCGAATACGAGGAGTTCAAAAACGATACGTTTAAGCTATCCTGCCAATAGCTCCGGCGTTGGCCGCATGCCCAGGACGCCCAGATGAACAAACCGGACTGGAATACATTCGACGAATTGCCCGAGGCCGTCCGGGAAGCGCTGCGCAACGCGGAGCACGATTGGCCGGCGGAAATCATCAAGGCCTATATGAAGCGAGGCTACGATGCCGCCGACCTCATCGAGCTGATTGAGGCATTAGACCGGAGAGAACGCCCCAAGCTGTCCCCGGCCTGAGGCAGGCTCATCGGCCACGCCGCGCGCTGCCGGTGTCCATTAAATAGGTATTAGAGGTTGTAGGATACACAACCAGCTACCTGTTTAACGGGAGTTGCGGAGGTACTCAATGAATCAGTCCAGGCTACGGCTTGCATCGCTCAAAATTGGAGCAGTCCTTGGAGTTGCGCTAGCCGCGGCTGCATGCCCGGTTGCCCAAGCGAAGGCCGAGGGGCTCGGCGGCTCCTGGAGCGGAGGCGGTGTCGTCACCTTTTCCGATGGGCACCGCGAGCGCGCCAAATGCCGCGCCCATTATTCCCAATCCGGCCATTCCGTCACTATGAGCGGCGTGTGCGCCACGGCGTCCGGCAGCGTCGAGCAAACCGCGCAGATGCGCCAAGCCGGCCCAGACAGCTATGCGGGCTCGTTCCATAACGCGCAATACGGCATCCAGGGCAGAATTCACGTAACCGTTCACGGCAACAGCCAGACCGTCTCGCTCAGGAGCGATAGCGGATCGGCCTCCCTGACGCTGCGGCACTAAGGCATCGCTCGGGAATAAGCGAGCCGGATGGCACCGGAATATTGGCCAGCCGCAAGGCGCAAAAAGGCGCATATCCAAGATATGGCAACCTTTTTGCGCCGCGAGCTGCTGGGCTAGAGAACAAGCCAGGCGGCGCCTTAGCACTTACACTCGTTGCAAACCGGCAACCCTGGCCCCGCGGTGTTCGTGCAATGGCAAGGCGAGACGCCGCAATCCGAGTTCTTGGTGCACTGGCCGCAAAACGCCTTACGGACCATAGTGTCGGGCTTGGCGATACAACTCGGTCCAGCAAAGGCCAAGACCTTGAGCACAGGCTCAGGCTTGGCAACAGAACAACTAGGTTCCGCGAAGGCAGAGCTAGTTATAAGTATAACTGCTAAGCCAAGAGTTCCAATGATAGTACGCATGGTACGCTCCATTCCCGTTAGCGTTTCATACTGCTTCCCCCGTCATCCTTCGTTATCTCTCTGTGTTTCTCCAGGAAATCCAGTCCGCCGCCTGGCTGAACGGTGAAGCCGATGGAAGGTGGCTTTGACATCGCTTCCGGCACGCCGAAGCGCCACGCCAACACGAATCCACGCAAGCCTTCGCGTTCTGGGGGGAACAGCCTCTCAGGCAGGTGCTGAATTCCGATTCACATTGGCTCAGGCAATCGGCTGTTGCCCGGTTTGCACCCAAGACAGGGAACATGAAACAGCCGATGAGAATAGCGTTCATCATTCGCCGGGACATGTTTCGCTCCTACCTTTGCCCAACACTACTGGTCGCTTGCCGGTGGCGAACTATCTGCTCTTCTAATCGTTGCGAGTATAGGCTTGCAAGTAACTGACACGCTTTGATATATATCAAGAAGAGTATACCCTGTCATTCGAGTGCATTAGGAGCCATAGACATTGAAGCACTTGGATGACGCTGAAACACCTTACCGAAAGAGACTTGGTAGCGAATAATAATCTAAACTTAGGCTTGATATTGACTGTATGGTTGTTCTGACTCTCGTTCAAAGTCTAACATGTAGATGCCCTGGTTTGCTGTCAGAGCAAGAAATTCGACGCCTCCAGCCGCTTTTCAGTCCACAGGGACAGGACGGCTCTTGGCCCAAGGCTGAGATCATTGGGGTGCGTATCCACCAGCCGGGAACCTGGAGCGTGGCGAAGATTTTCACTTCAGCAAGATCTCCGCGGGAGAGGCGATCCTTGCCGGCGGGATGAAGAGGGCAGGGAGAGATTGCCGGTATTAAGGGGCGCTTGCCGTTTTGGTTTCCAGCAGCTTTCTTAGTTCATCTAAGAGACTGCGGCGCCGGGGGGCATTCCTCCCCAGAAAATGCTGGCTTAGATTTTTGGCCAGCTCATACAATTCCACGTACTCTTGAGGTGTATCTCCTCGATGGGGATACTCGAAGATGACCACGCCCTGGTCGCCGTGGGGGACAGCGCCGTAGCCGGTCTCCGCGGGGACCACAAGGAATCCTTCCCGCGGCTTGTAATCGAGCGTCTCCCAGATTTTCGACAGCTCAAGCATGCAGCGCGGAGCATGCGTCTTGCTTGTCACGTCGATCACAAGGTCAACCTCCCGGTCCCGGAAGATTTTCATCGTCTCCAGAAATTCCTCCGCCGTATTTTTCGACACCGTCTCGGCAACGGTTACGCGAGACAGCCGCGTCCGGAGGCGGTCCAATTCTTCCCCAGTCATTTTTGAAAAGTAGGGAAACTCGGTTGCCAGGCGGTGGAGGTTGGCAAACATGAAGTCCACCATGACCTGTCCCTCCGGAATTCCATTTCTTTCGGACGCCCCCGTTCCAAAAGCCAGGGCAACGATGCGGCCCATTTTTGAGAATTGCTGAAGCGCCCTGATGGCCGCCGGAATCTGCCCCATTTGGCCGGATTGTCCCCAGACGGACATTTCCCAACTTCGCGCCTGAAGGTGCCTTCCATTGCAAACGATGCCAATATTCATGGAGCCCTCCTTCGAGTGCATATATGGCGAAGTCCAAGACCTCGATCGGCCGGAAGCCCGCGGTGCCGGCGGGGCTGTTCTGGCGCAAACCGCGGCCAACGGCTTTCGCGAGGTAGGCGGGGCGACACGGCGGCGGGCACATCGATCCGCCCGCCAACGCTATCACGGTGCGCGGCGCCGGGCAAAGTCATGTTACGAATCGTTGAGGGGACGGCTCGCCTTCGGATGCACGGCCATTCTTAAAACAATATGTCTTCCTATTGCTGCCCGATTTGAGAATATTCCGTAAAACTGCGTTGGGCTCAGCCGTATCGGAGCCGCAACGGTTCCGGGGGGTGGAGGCATGGAAATTCTATACTTGGTGCTTGGGGCATTAATACAGTTTCTATTGGACCAATTGTATGAGAAGGTGAAGCCATGGCTTCGGTTGCGCAAGCTCGGCGCCGTTTTGCCGATTAGCCATAACAATCAAACGTGCGAGATATTTATCAGAGCTAGCCTGGAGGTGCTATCGGCGGGGCGCGGAGGGAAATCCAAAAGGGCGTACACGCATTCAAGTGAAACGCTATCCCTTCAATTGTTATCGAAAATACTGCACGGAACGCCCGCGAAGCTGAGGTTTCAATATGATAATGCCAGCCACGGAGATTGGATAATATTGGGTCTCAGCCGCAAGAGCAAAATATCCCAGGTCACTCTGGATGACATTAAAAGTAAGACAGGTATAACCGTTGTCCGGGGTGATGAGGCGCATCAGTATTTTCGCATGCCGGATGGAAAAACGTATCGCTGTGCCCACGCTCCCGATCAAGAATTCGAGACTATCGTAACGAAAGACTACGGTATTATATACCGGGCTGCGAACGACCAGGGCAATCTTGCGCTGCTCTGTGGCGGCATACACATGTTCGGCACTCAGGCTGCTGTCGAGGTGGCATTTTCCGGCGCATTCATCGAACGCGTCCGCGCATCGGGCGCTTCAGAGTACGCTCAGCTTGTCGAGGTCGGTGTGCTGCCTGACGGCCTTACTATCGATCCAGCAAGCATCAAGTGGCGGGAGCTGCCTTTCGTCGCGGTGGGCCGGTGAGTAGACCGGGAGACTCTCTCGTCAGAATTTCCGCAGCTGGAGTTTAAGCGGCTCCTCCCACATCGAAGTTTCGCGTAGGCGGCAATCATGGTTAATATGGATATGGTAAACGCGCCGGCCTCATATCTTTTTCCGCCGCATTTTTGCGATTTTTATCTAGATTCTGCTCGATTTTCATGCTTCAAAAAGCCCGTTAAATATAATCTAATATTGCAAATTAACCAAAAGGGAACATTCGCCATCGCCGCGCACGGCAGTAGCCGCCGCTAATTATTTGCGCTATATCAATAGCTTAGACAGAAGAATTGCACTTAACGCTTATTCAAGACACTTCTGCTAAATTACTTCGAAATCGGGAAGCACTTTTCCGCCCATCGCAAAACGGCCAGAGGAGCTGCGGAGAGAGTTAAAATGGCGTTACATCGAAGCCTGCAATTGCCATGCTGGAACGGCGCCGGGGGCGCGGCGCTTTACAATTCCGGGCCGCGCGGGCGGGGAAGAACACTAGCGGGCTTGGTATGAAGCGCAGACAGAAAGACTTCCGGAATGCGAAGCCCACGGGCGGCAAGCCGGCGCATGCCTCCCTTCCGCAGGAGCGCGCCATTTTCGGCCTGCACGCGGCGGAGGCGGCGCTTCTGAACCAGAAGCGCTCGATCCGCCACGCCTATGCGACAGAAAACGCCGCGGCCAAGCTTGAGCCGCTCATTGCCGCCAGAAAAATCCCAGTGACGGCGCTGCATCCCCACGAATTGGATGCGCTCACCAATCCGGGCACGGTACATCAGGGTATCGTGCTTGACGCCGCTCCGCTCGCCCAGCCTGGCTTGGACGAATTCCTCGATGCGCTTCCCGAGGGGGCGCCCGCCGTTGTTGCCATGCTCGATCAGGTCACCGACCCGCATAATGTGGGCGCGGTGCTACGTTCGGCTGCGGCTTTCGGCATTGCGGCGCTCATCGTGCAGGACCGGCACAGCCCGCCGCTTACCGGAACCTTGGCGAAAGCGGCCTCCGGCGCGGTGGAGCAAGTGCCGGTGATCGCTACGGTCAATCTCGCGCGGGCGCTGGAGCGGCTCAAGGAAAGGGACTTCATCTGCGCGGGCTTCGATTCCGAAGCGGCGCATACGTTCGGCGCCGAGGCGGCAGCCGCGCACCGGGCCGCTTTCGTTTTCGGAGCTGAAGACAAGGGGTTGAGGCGCCTGATACGCGAGGGATGCGATGCGCTTTATGCCTTGCACGCGCCGGGAAAGATTAAAAGCCTGAATATATCGAACGCAGCCGCCATCGTCTTCTACGAAGCCAGCAAAGGCCGGCATCGCAGATGAGCGGCAGCGGCTGCCCCCCGTTCGCCCCCAGAAATTACGCCCGTTTTTTCTCCAGAGCCGCAGGCTCCCTGGAGAGTAGCCAGTCCAGGCTCACGTTAAGTGCGTCCGCGACGTAGCACAACCTGTACAGAGGAAGATGGATCGCAGTTGCTGCGAGATCCCGTCCAGCTTCTGCCGGCAGGCCAGCCTGCACCGCAACCTGTTGCGGAGAAAGGCGTCTTGCGCGGCAGGCATCCGCAAAGCGGTTTTCGAATTGGGTAAGGTCCGTCATTGATTTCGCCGTCGAACCAAGCAAGCACACTTACTAACTTTGCCCCCATTGGGCACTTATAACCGAATAATTACGCTGACGGAAGCCTAACAAAGAAATGGGGCCAAAGCGTGAGCTTACCGGTTACAGTCAGAGTGTTTAAGGAGATTTTGGTTCCAGGCAAAAGCCACCACTCTTACTTGCGCCGGGGGGCTTCGCTCGTCTTGAGGACGATACCCGGAAAAAAGTAAAGGACGTGTAAACAACCGCGCGGAAATAGTAAGGAAAGTGTCCTTTTTTGGAGGTCGTCGCCTGATTCGTATAGGTTTTTTCACGGGAATACGCTGCGCTCCTGGGCAATGAGGCCTTGCTGGAACCTCTGAGGAGAGCGAAAAACGAATCGGTATGCGCCGGGGATACATACGGCCCTCTCCTCGGCAACTCCCGCGACACTCCCGCGATCACCTCTGTCAGCCGGCTTCCGGACTTTTCCGGGGGAGATTTGCGGCGCTTTGCCGGCACGGCAGGCAGCAGGACACAGGCACACGGTCCGGCGGTGAAAATTGAGGCACTCTCTTATTGCCGGAATCGAATAGCCTTATACTGCGCACGCAAATGTTTGACTGCCTTGGCACTGCGACCTTCGCGCCGTTTACTAACGAGGCTAATGATGCGTAACCTGCATAACTAATGCTTTGCAGCAGGCTCAAGCCCGATTGCGCAGGCACTTGCAATTTGGAAGAAGCCGCGTTCCGCAGGAGAGGCCGGTATGCCGGGTTTAAGATCGATCCGCCTTGCCTTGACGGTCCTGCTCGCGCTTTGTACGGCGGCGTTCGCCGGTCCCCGGTCAGAAATCAAGTTCGGGCTTTTCTCCACAGAGGCCTGGGAGACCATGTGGCCGAATTGGGAGCAATTCCTGGCTGCACAATCGGCTGCATTAGGAGTGCAGGTGACTGCGTACTACGCGCCTACCTACGGGGCTCTGGTGGACGCCATGGCCCGGAATGAGGTGCAGATTGCCTGGCTCGGCAACAAGGCGGCGGTGGAGGCGGTGGCCCGCGCGAACGCGGAGGTTTTCGCGCAGATCGCGAAGAAGGAGGGGGAAACCGACTATGATTCGCAGTTGATCGTGCACGCCGATAGCCCGCTGCGGTCCCTTGAGGACGTGCTGAAATGCGGGCGGTCGCTCGATTTCGGCATTGGCGATCCCAACTCGACCTCCGGCTACCTCGCGCCCGCAACCTACATTTTCGCGGCCGAAGGCATCGATCCCCAGACTTGTTTTAAATCGGTCCATACCGCCAATCATGAGGCGAATGCCGTCGCGGTCGCGGGGCGTAAGCTGGACGTGGCAACCTTCAATAGCGACGAAATGGAGCGGCTGACGGTAGCGAAGCCCGCGATGGTCAAGCAGATTCGCGTTATCTGGAGTTCGCCGCCGCTTCCGCTCGATCCGCTGGTCTGGCGCAAGGATCTCGACCCATCCATCAAGGTCAAGCTCTGCAAATTCTTTTTGGGCTACGGCCGTTTCGGTACAGCGGAGGAAAATGCGGCCGCGCGCGCCGCGCTATCGAAGCTGCTTTGGGTGCCATTCCACCCCTCGTGGAACGGCCAGCTCCTGACGGTTCAAATCCTGGAGGCGACGAAGAAGCTTGTCGCAGCGCCGGAAGCTGACAGGGAAGCAGCCATCGCCGGGGTCGCCAAGCTGGCCGAACAGCGTACAAAGGCTGCCAGCGGCATAGCGCAAAAGCTGGCCGATGCCTTCCTGGTTGCGGAACGCTCGGGAGACAGGGCCGGGATGTCGAATATTATGGAAACGCTTGCCGCAGGCTACGCGGCGATGCAATGACTCGATGTGCTCCCGGCAAAATATGTGCTGCCGCGTGCTGGCAAGGACGGGCGCGCGCCGGAAGTAGAAATGTAAACGGCTGGCGTATGCTGCCAGCCGTTTACGCTGCCATTGGCAGCTAGGGGCTCAGCCTCGCAATGAGGAGGTTGAGTGCGGTCCCTAGCGGGGGGACGCTAGGGGCCAGATGGTTGGGCTTCCATCTTGTGGCGTCACTACTATCGGTTGCAGCCGATTGTGAATCAAGCGCAACCGGAAGTTTTACACTGGAAATGCACAACTGAGTGACAGCCCCAGATCGCAGCCTGTGCCGCTTGCGGAGTTCCAGCACCGTAGCTGCCCTCCGGGGCTGCCAGTTGCTTCCGGTGCAAAATGCTCCAAATGACGTTACGCCGGCTGCGCCACAATCCGGGGTGGTTGAAAAGGGCGGTCTGACAGCCGTCTGGGTGTCCCGCCTTCCTCGCACTTGCGAACCGGACGGCAGGTTTGCCTCCAATTTTTGCATGTGCGAAAAAATTCCGCGCAAAATCCGAAACCTGTTTTATGATAGGTGTCGGGGACAACCAGTGGACGCTTTGATGAACAAGACTGCGGAGAAGGTATCGCAAGGCCCGGAATTCGATGAGGCTACGGTACAGCCGCTCAAACCGGGTGCCGGGAAGAAGGGAGCCGCCGATCTGGACAAGGGTAAGCCGGTCATTATCAAGAAATATGCGAACCGGCGTCTGTATAACACAGAGACAAGCAGTTACGTAACGCTTGAAGACCTGGGCGAGATGGTCCGGTCCGAGCGAGATTTCCTCGTGTACGACGCCAAAACCGGCGAGGATCTGACCCATTCCGTGCTCACCCAGATTATCGTTGAGGAGGAGGGCAAAAGCGGCTCGAACCTCCTGCCCATCGGCTTTTTGCGCCAGCTTATCCGGTTCTACGGTCATTCCATCGAGCAGCTTGTTCCCAAGTACCTTGAATTCAGCCTGGAAACGCTGACGCGCGAGCAGGAAAAATACCGCAAGCAGCTTGCCGATACGTTCGGCGCCGCCACCTTCGAGGCGATGCAAGAGCAGGCGCGGCAGAACATGGCGTTGTTCGAGCGCGCGTTTACGATGTTCGCGCCCCTCATCAAGCCGGAGGAAGGCGAGGCCCCCGCAAAGGCCGCGCAGCCGAAGCCCCATGCTGCCGCCGCGAATGCGGCGACGTCGGCCGAAATCGCCGAGCTTAAGGCGCAGCTCAGCGCCGTGCAGGCTCAGCTTGAGCGGCTGTCGAAGCCGGGCTCCTCGTAGTAACGCCGGTAATGTACCGGACGGAATTGAAGTGAAGGCATGAGCCGGGCGCCGAGCCACGCCCTTCCCTGAATACCGCGGGGAAGGGATCGCCGCGAATGTGTGCGCGGCCAGTGGGTTAAGGTTTCCAGCGGAGTGTGCCAGAGGAATTTTGGGCCGGCGTTAACGGCACCGTAGACAGGCAGCTTGAAGCGCATTATAGGTACGTCACGCGAAAGCGGGCGCATAGCTCAGTTGGTAGAGCAGCTGACTCTTAATCAGCGGGTCCAAGGTTCGAATCCTTGTGCGCCCACCACTTTCGTCCAGAGAAATCAAAGACTTAGCCAAAGAAAAAAGACGGCAGCGATGTTTTACAAATCGCGCCGCCGCGTTTTACAGTCTGGGGTTTGGCGCGCGACGATGGCCATGCCGCAATCGATGGCGCGGCCATCGCCCAAGCGCAGCTTGCAAAACACAGCCGGCGCTGCATGCCGCGGCAGCAGCGCGGCTTGCGGCGTCAGTGCCATCGGCTCCGCGATATGCCGCGGGCCGGCCAGCGCCTCGAAGGTCCGCGCGAAGCCCCTCTCCGCCTCGCCCTCTGAATTCCATCATCGCGGCCACCGGAAGCGAGGCCCTCATGGGCCGGCGCCAGGAGCAGCAGGCCGCGCCGTTTGCAATCTCCGCTAGACATTCATTGCGACGCAATCATACGTGGAGCCGGGTTGAGTTACTGTGAGGCATTCATGCAAACAATAGGATAATCGATGACCCTGAAAAAAATCGCGCAGTTGGGCGCCGCGGCCGCCGCGCTCGTCTTTACTACTCAAGCCGATGCGGCGGATTTGTACGGCGGCTACAAGGGCGGCCCCGCTGCTTTCTCCGCGCCCATGTGGACCGGCTTCTATTTGGGGGCAAACGGCGGCTACGCGTGGCGCCAAACGGACGATCAGTTCGGCTATGCCGCCTGCGCCGCGGATTGCCCCCCGGCCGGCGTCCCCTGGCCAACCTTCGCCGGCATTGGCGCGGAAGGAGGCTTCGGCGGCGGTCAAATCGGCTATGGCTGGCAGGGCGTCTCCGGCATGCCCTCGCTGGTGGCCGGCGTCGAGGCCGACATTCAAGGCGCGGGCATTTCGGGCAAAGCCATCACCGTGCCCGGCGAGCCGTTCAATAACAGCCTGGATTGGTTCGGCACCGTTCGCGGCCGCCTCGGCTACGCCGCCAGCAGCGCGCTGGTCTATGTCACCGGCGGTTTCGCCTATGGCGGGCTGAGGCAGTATGGCGAGGACAACAGCAAGACACCCACCGCCGTATACGAAGCCAATGGCACCGTCACCGGCTACGTGCTTGGCGGCGGCGTCGAATACAAGTTCAATCCGTCCTGGTCGCTCAAGGCCGAGTACCAGTATTTGAACTTCGGCAGGAACGATCCGGGGCTCGCTTGCAGCGGCTGCACTGCGCCCGCAACCCTCTCGGCGGATCAGAATACGGTGAAAGACGACGCGTTTCACACCGTGCGCCTTGGCGTGAACTATTGGGTCCGCCCGGCATACGAGCCGCTCAAATAATCCTGACGGCGACCGGGAGCGACTGCCATGGTGGCGGGTGACCATATCGCCCGCCATCCACGAAGGATGCCGTCCCCTTTGGAACGGCAAGGCGAAAAGCCATCCCCACGGCACGGCGCGGCTTTTCCGCAACAGTGCCTGCTCAATCGGGCTCCCAACCTGCCACTGGGCGGCCTCCGATGCAATGCAACCTTGACTTATATACACGAATGTCTCAACCATAAGGCGAGTGTGCTGTTGCGTAAGAGTTCTAATTTCATGCGAACAGTAGGATTAAGAGATGACTGTTGTGAAACTTGTGCGTATGGGCGCGGCGGCTGGTGCGCTCATCGTTGGTGTTCAAGCAAATGCGGCGGATTTGTCGGGTTACGGTGGCGGCTACAGCGGTTACAAGGACGGTCCAGCTTACGCCCCAACAAATATATGGAGCGGATTTTATGCGGGCGTGAACGGCGGCTATGGCTGGCGGCAGTCGTCCGATCAATTTGCCTATCCGGCCGGAGTGTCTCTGACCGGGGTGCCCTTTCCGGCCTTTGACGGGATCGGCGCATCCGGCGGTTTCGGCGGCGGCCAGATCGGCTATAATTGGCAGTCCTTCTTTGGGACACCCGCTCTTGTCGCCGGTGTCGAGACGGACATTCAAGGCTCGGGCATCGGGGGCAAGACCGTCAATTTGTCGAACGAGACTTTCAAGACCAATCTGGACTGGTTCGGTACCGTTCGCGGCCGCCTCGGCTATTCATCCAGCAACGCCCTGCTCTATTTTACGGGCGGTTTCGCCTATGGCGGCCTGCGCCAGCATGGGGAGGACAATTTCCCGCCCCTCGCGATTTACCAGTCCAGCAACACCGTCACAGGCTACGTGCTGGGCGGCGGCCTCGAATACAAGTTCAATCCAGCCTGGTCGCTCAAGGCCGAATACCAATATCTGGACTTCGGCAAGCACGATGTGCCGATCTCGTCTGGTGCCGCACCTTCAACCATCCAGGCGGATGGCTCCAAGCTGACCGACGATGCGTTTCACACCGTGCGGATCGGCCTGAACTATTGGGTGAGCCCTGCATACGAGCCGCTGAAATAATGCCGGAACTCCTGACCGTTCCAGCACAACACCGTCATCGCGAGGCGGCCCCGGCCACCGTGGCGATCCAGCTTCCAGCGTCCCACATTTCGCCGTTGGACTGGCTTCGGGACCAAGCCCCCTCGCAATGACGGCAAACGGTCGAGACACACGGCGGCAGGTATTCGCCGCTTGCGCCGGATCAGGAATCGCTGACCTGCCTGGATCGCGTATGCGCCAGGCGGGTCAACGCAAAGACCATACGCTGCCATGCCGGCGGCCTGTGCGCCGCCAGCACCTTCACATCTTCGCCTTGCTGGTCCCCGGCGGTCAGAATCCCGGCCATCCGTATCACCTGCCAAGCCAGCGGATTCCACGCCTGCCAAACCTGCTGAACCTCTTTGGACAGCACGCCGGTCACAACCTCCGGAGCGGGGCCGAAGACCGGAATCCGCCGGGCAATTTCCGTATCCCGCAGGATGTTCCATTTGGAGACGCCGCCCATGATAGGTGAGCGCAGCGCATAGACGACCCGGCCAACCCACGCTTCACGGATGCAGTAGGAGCACATCGCACATGGCTCGACATTGCTGTACAGGGTAGCGCGCGCGAACTCGCGCCTGGACAATGCCTTTTGCGCCTGCGAAAGCGCGATCACCTCGGCATGTCGCGAAACGTCGCCTTCCTTCACCGTGCGGTTCATCGCTTCGGCGACAATGCGCCCGTCTATCGCGATAACGCTGCCAAAGGGATATTCGCCTTCCCCGATCGCGGCACGCGACAGCTCGATGCAGCGCGCCATCATCGCCCTATCCGCCATATATCCAGGAGCCGTCACGGCGGAGCTTCCCCGCTTGGCAAATATCCAGCTAAATTTATCATCGGCTTGGCTTGAACCTGTCATCAAGTTTGCGTGAAGCCGGACCCAGGAGGCATACTTGCAAGCCATTGAATCTAGGCGAGAAACCGTCCGCCCGCGCCAACAAGCGTTGTGATCGAGCCAAGCACCAGATTGAAATAGACCAGGGGGCGGATGCGGGCGATGGCTTGCTCCGCCGCGCCCCAATCCTCTGCCGGCACCGCCTGACGGAAGCGCTGCCATGGGCCGGAATAGATGTAGAAGAAGACCGAGGCCATCGCGATGCCCGCCGCCATCATTGCATTGACATAGCCGGGTGCCGCGGCGAAGCCCCCAAATCCCGGGATCACCATGGCATAGCCGCTTATCAGGATCGTCAGCACGCTAAGCCAGACCCAAGGAAAAAAACGCTGGAAGACGCGATGCCAGAGCGTCAGGCGCATCGCGGTGTCAAGCGGGCCGGCACTTGGCCTCAGCACCATATGCGCGAAAAACATGCCTCCAACCCAAATGACAACGGCCAGTGTGTGCAGCGCCAGCAGGATCGCCATTCTCTTGCTCCTCGAATCGGCCCTCGCATCTTTGTACCTGTCCGTTAGGGAAGCGTGAATTAGCAAATAGACCGGCGGTTGCGTGGGCGCGGCATGATCGAAGCGTTCAACCCCTCATCCTTCTCCCCATGGGAGAAGGGACCCTCGAACCATCCTCGGCGAGATTTCCGGCGTTCCCTCTCCCGTCCATATCCGTTTGCGGATATGGACGCCTTTGAGTAGCAAGCGCGCCAAGGCGAGCGTGCGTGGGAGAGGGACAGGGGGGAGGGGAAATTCGCCCGGTTCATTACGCCATGCGGCGCAGCAGCCGACACTATTTCATCGCGAGAACGCTTGCCACCGCAAAACGCACGTCGGTGGGCGTTGCACCGAAGCGCCGCCGAAAGGCCTTGTTGAAGTGCGACAGATCGGCGAAGCCCGCCTCGAAAGCGATGCTGCTGATGCTCCGGCTCGTAAACGCCGGCTCCGTAAGCATCTGCCGGGCCTGGGCCAGCCTTCGGCCGAGAACGTATTCGGAGAAGGTAACGCCTTCCGCGGCGAACAGCATTTGCACGTAGCGCGGGGTCACGCCATGCCGCTCCGCCACTTCGGGAACGGAAAGCGCGGTTCTTCCAAGGTTGCGGGCGATGTAGGCCTTGATCTCGTAGAGCCGCGCCGCGCGTACCCCGAGGCCGGCCGCTTCCCGCGAATCCTCGCGCACCGCGCCAATCGCCAGAGCCATCAGGCTGTGCACATGCACCGTGAACGCCGATACCACTTCCAGGGATGGGTTCGGGCCGAACAGCAGGGGATCGTCGCGGTCGGCCGCGAGAAGATACCCCTTGAGCAGGCGCAGCGCTTGGTTATCGGGCGGGATAGGCCTCATGAGTGCGTCTTCGGGATCGGCCGCGAGCGCCCGCAGCGCGCCGTCCGGCGCCTTGATGGCGATATACCGCACCGGCCCGGGATTAAGCTTCGAGGCCGGCTCCGCACCCGACACCAGAATTCCTTCGCCGGCGGAAAGCTGCCGCTCGCAGCCGAGTTGCGATATTTGCGCCGTGCCCTCCACCTGGATTTGCAGGTAGACAGCGCTGGCCCCATCGGCGGCGATATGCTCCTTCGTGCGGCGCACAAAGGAGCCGCTGCCTCCGCCCGCCACCAGCGAAAGCCGGGGCATGATGTGTATGGACGCAGCCTGGGAGAAGGGCGTGCCGGGCAATGCCTCGAAATCCGCGCTGGCGAGCGCCTGCTCCATCGTATTGCGCCAAGCCTCCACGCGCTCACCGGCTGGCAATCCTCCGGTAGAAAAACGGTACATCGCGATGCCCGTTTCTTCCTGCCTCATGCAGACATCCCTCCTTATTGAAGGCTCCCCCGGGCCTAACGATGCGTTCAACCCCTTGGTGGCCTGAAGGTTGCGGGAGGTTCGAAGGCGCACGCGATTTATCTGTGGACGGCACGCCGTCTGGCTGTGGCGCAAGCACCACATAGGGTTGCGATTAACGCGCGAGTTCGCCTCTGGCCCAAAGCGAGTTCGCACCTGCCCAAGACCCAAGGCATCCACACCGCTAAGTCTGGTACAGGCAAGCCGCGTGGGGCGGCGATTGCAGGCTCGACAGGGGAAATGGCGTTACAATGAAGAACACGATCTTGAAGGGCGCTGGCGCCCTGTGCGTGGTGGCAGCAATAGCGATTTCAGCGGCTCCGGCCTTTGCGGCGGATATGTCGCGGGCAGCCGATGGCGGGTATAAGGACGGCCCGATGCCGGTTGGCTGGGCTGGCCTCTATTTCGGCGGCCATGTTGGCGCGGCTTGGGGCGACATCGGTTTCCACGACAATTGGACCAGCGGCCTGAACGACGTTTGGAACAGCGGCCGCGTCAGCACAAGCGGCCTGACCGGCGGCGGTCAACTGGGCTTCAATCTCCAGAGCGGCTCGCTTGTTTACGGTATCGAGGCCGATCTTGGCTGGCTCGATCTTTCCGGGAGCAAGACCGTCGTAACCAATGCGCCGCACACATTTTCCAATTCGAGCGGCCTTTACGGCGATATCACCGGCCGCCTCGGCTTTGCAGCGGGTTCCACGCTCTTCTACGGAAAGGGCGGCGCGGCGTTCCTGAACAACACGTTCAAGGGCAGCTACTATTCCGGTGCGGACAACTTCTCGAACAGTCAAACGCTCTGGGGCTGGACTGCGGGCGGCGGCGTCGAGCAGATGTTCAGCCGGGGTTGGTCGCTCAAGGCCGAATACCTGCACTTCGATTTCGGCGACAAGACCTTCAACACGTTCAGCAGCGGCTATCGTTTGAGCTATGCCCCAACGGCGGACACGCTGACGGTCGGCCTGAACTATCACGTGGGCCGCGAGTACGAGGCTTTGAAATAAGCCAGCCCCCATCTGGCCTTTAGAGCGGCGCCTCCGGGCGCCGTTTCTGTCCGGTGCCACTCAGCACCGCAGGCCGCGACCACGGGAAAACTTTCGAACCCCGCCAAATTGCACTATATGCCGTTGAGCTTGGCATGCGGGGCACCATGGATCACGACAGTTACCAAGACAGCTACATCGCGGGCATTTTGCAGGAGGCGCAGGGTTTCGCCCTGGTGGGCGCCAGTGCGAACACGGTGCGGCCCTCCTATTTCGTGCTGAAGTACCTGCTCGCGAAGGGCTACCGGGTTTTTCCCATCAATCCGGGGCTCGCGGGCGGCGAGATCCTCGGGCGGAAGGCGTTTGCAAGCATTGCCGCGCTGACGGAGCCGGTGGATGTGGTGGACGTTTTCCGCAATTCCGAGGCGGCCCTTGGCATCGTCAAGGAGGCGCTGGAACACAAGGACCGGCTTGGCATCAAGGCCGTCTGGATGCAGCTCAGCGTGCGCAATGATGAGGCGGCGCGGCTGGCGGAGGAGGCGGGGCTCAAGGTGGTGATGAACCGCTGCCCAAAGATCGAATACGGGAGGCTTTCGGGCGAAATCGCCTGGGCGGGGGTCAACAGCCGCATGATTTCGAGCAAGAAGCCCTTCATCCTCGGCAAGGGCTATCAGCAGCTCTCCATCCGCAAGGAAAAGCCATAAGGATCGTTCTTGCATCCATGAGGTGATGTATTCTGGCACTGCAAAGGGCGTCGCTCTTCGCCCTGTTGTGTAACGGCGCTCCCTTCCGGCCCAAGAGTAAAGATCCTGAAACAGGTGGCGGTGAATGGCTTTAAAACCGGTGTAGGTCCTATGATTGGCTTTCGGTGGAAAACCTTCTTCGGCGCGGTTCGCTCAAGGAGTTCCCGGTCGCGTATGCCAAGCTTGTTGACGAGGTTTCCGTGCCCGGATAAAAAATGCGCCGGTAAGCGGCGCGTTCATTGGCTGTGCGGAGATAGCTCACGGCTCCGCCGGGGTGTGGGTGCTACGAGCCTTGAAATAGCTAATTAGCGCCTTGATACGGTCCCTGGGTTCGATGCCTTGGGCGCGCATATCGCTTACCATCCTGTCAGCGTCGGGATCGCGAGACATGCCTTCGATATCCGCATCGACGTGAGCTTGCGCTGCTCTCCAGGCGGCGGCTGGGTCTTTGGAGTGAAGCGGGCTCGTAGCCCTGGAGGATTTTAGCATGCGATTAGGCCCCGCCGGTTACGCTTTTATAATACCGACCGGCTCAAAGTGAAGTGCAACTTGCTAAAATACTTGCAAGGAGCACGAAATGGCCAAAGGATACAAACACATAACACGAACAGAGTTTGAGCAGATCGAACGATGGCTTGGTGAAGGAGGGAGGAAGCCGGGGCATTGGCTCCGGCGGGCGATGTAAGCGAACCGGACGAAGGAGCAAATCCGTGGGACGGCGTACTCAGCTAATGCGTCAGCCTCCGAAATACTGTCACGGCTATATCGATTGCCGGGGCAAGCCGCGCTGGTATTTGAGAAGGGCGGGGCACAAACAGGTGCCGCTGCCGGGCCTGCCCTGGTCGCCGGACTTCATGGCGGCCTATGAGGCGGCCATGGCCGGGCAGAAAATCGAGCTGGGCAAAAGCCGGATCAAACCCGGAAGCGTTTCCGATCTCATCACCATCTATTACCAGACGGCCGCCTTCATCCAGCTTTCCGATGCCACGCGGCAAACCTATCGCGGCATTCTGGAACGGTTCCGCGCCGATTATGGCGATCATCCCGTGGCGCGGCTCGAAGAGCAGCACATCACCGCCCTTCTCGACAAGAAGGCGGCGACACCTGCGGCGGCGAACAATCTGCGGCGCATGCTGCGCGCGATTTTGAAGCTCGCCAAGAAGCGCAAGATGATCCGGGTCAACCCAATGACCGAGGTCGAGCCGATCCGCTACAAGGTGAAGGGCTTCAAGGATTGGCCGGATGCCGAAATCAAACTGTTCACCGATTGCTACGCCATAGGCACGCGCGAACGGCTGGCGTTTGAGCTGCTGCTTTGCGCCGCCCCGCGCCGCAGCGATGCCGTCCGGCTGGGGCCGGGGCACATCGTTGGCGGGCGGCTGGTCTACCGCCAGAAAAAGACCGGGGCCGAAATCGACATTCCGCTTCTGCCCCAACTCGAAGCCGCGATTGCGGCTATGCCGTCGCTGGCAAAGCAGGCCGTGTTTCTCGAAACGCAATTCGGCGAAGCCTTCACCGAAACCGGATTCTACAACTGGTTCACCGAGAAGGCGCGCAAGGCCGGTGTCCCCAAGGGACGCTCGCCGCATGGCCTGCGCAAAGCCTGCTGCCGCCGTCTGGCCGAAGCCGGTTGCTCGGCGCATGAAATCATGTCGGTCAGCGGCCACGAGACGTTGAAGGAAGTGGCCTTCGTAACGCATCGAGCCGCCAACCTTCTTGCGCTTGAAGTTCAGAGCCGTCATCCGGCGGCCGAGCGTTGTCGCGTTGACCGGCGTTTATCCGCGATGCGGTCGCGAACGCCGATGTGGTCTTGGTGCCAGTTCAAGCCTCAGCGCTTGACGTTCTCGGCCAGGAAGCGGCTTTCGACATTATCCGCAGCGAAGGTTGACGGCCGTTTCCGGCGCCGGAAGAATCGCACGGAGCCGATGTCGTTCCGCTTCTCGCCGCAGACTGCCCAGCTCATCCGGCGCCTCGCTGACGCTGAGAACGCTTCCTATGTCGAGATCGTCGGACAAGCGTTCGCGCTGCTGGATCGGGTCAAGAAAGGCGAGAAGCTATGACCGGGCATATGACCGGCCGCGGATCGCATGAGGTTCCGCGGACCTGCCGATTGAACCGCCGGCACCAAAAAGCCGCCGCCAAGGCCAATGCTGCGGCGCAGCCCCCTGGCCAGCGGTTTTTCCTTCGCACCTTAAATCTTCCCGATTGTGGCCCTGCACGTTCGACTAAACTATGGGCTATGCCATGGGTTGAACTTGGGAGAGCAGAAAACATCATGCAACTTCAATTGCTTAGCGAATAATCTGGCGGGCCAGGTGGAATAAGACTGCGAACCCTTATGTGATTGAAGTTGCGGTGTAATCCCCTAGGAGACTTTGCCCGATATTTTGTTTTCCGCCACTGCCGACCGCCACGATCATTCGGCCAAGGATTTAGTGAAGATAACCTCGTACGCCTGAAATCCTGCACGGCCGTAGCAGCCTATGGCGGCGGTATTGGCGGCCTTGGAACAAATGCGGATACGCTTGCAGCCACGAAGCCGCATTTCATTTTCTGCGGCGCCCAACAGATGGGACGCCACACCCTTCCGGCGCCAGGCTTCGTCAACGAAGAGGTCCGAAACATAAGCATGGCTGCGCGTCTCCTCCCGTAGAAGCGGGTCGTCATCTTCATCGATCCACGCACAAATGAAGCCGATAGGACGCGCCTTTGTCTTCGCCAGAAAAATGCACCCCATTCGCTCCGAGGTAAGGCGGACCAACTGTTCTGCATAGGATTGCGCAATTTCGTGTCCTGGCTTTAGTTCGGGAACGGCGGCGCGTTCGTACTCCCGGATGGCGCTGACGAACTCCGCAATAATGCCCAAGTCTGAAGGCTGATAAGCACTGATCGTACGCATGAACCCAGTTTCCACATATCCAATTCGCCTGAACATCGAGATTTACTAGATATGACGACAGGTTTTCAAGTCCGACCGCTGACCGTCGAAACAATCTCCGCCATCCTCCAGGCAGACGGAGGTCATGGTTGGCGGCTCAATGCCGAACACTGGGCGTGTCATGCGGGCTTCCGGTTGGAAAGAGCGCGAGGTCGCTTTCTGCGGTGCTGCGGTTGAGGCTGGCCGCATTCATCGGCGTTTCGGAATATCCGACGACCTCGAACCAGCCGCCGGTCCTTTCCACTCCCAGCCATACCGCGTGCCGAACGCCGATAGTTTCGCGGCGGCTTTGAGGGCGGCTATTGCAGATCCGCCATCCTCGCATGGCCGCCCGTCGGCTCGATTGATCAAATGAGCGACAACACCGACGTTCTATGCTCATCGCAGATGAGCATGTTGGCTGCGCAGACGCTGGTCAGGTAGACGCCCGCTGGTCGTGAACTTTCTGTTCATTCAACAGCGAAGCCAATTTGGGGATGAGCCTGGAACGCGGAATCTACATGCTACTTTGTACTTGCCTCTGCGCGGTGGTTCCATTGATGGCGACTACAAATGCTTGCCTTGCGACCGTGTTCGCGAGAGGGAGGGGTTCGTTTCCATGTGGCGGAGGGGGTGTCCGCCAAGATGGCGTCTATCTCCAACGATCACCGTCGCTTGGCACTGCATAAAGTTGTGTGCGCACAATAGCTTACTTGAGAATAGCGTCTGTTAACGTCGATCAATATCTGCTAGCACCGAGCCATGAACTATGGGCTGGATCATGGGCTAGCGTGAATATGGCGAAGACAATGCACCGCCTATCAGCCGTGGGCGTGAAAAATCTCCAAGATAAAGGTTTCTATCCAGATGGTGGCGGCCTCTATTTGCGGATCACCGAAACGGGCACCAAGGGCTGGATTTTTCGTTTCACGCTCGGGACTCGAACCCGCGATGCGGGGCTTGGCATATGCTCTTCTATCAGCCTCGCTAGTGCGCGGGAGATCGCGGAAGACTGCCGGAAGCTATTGAGGCAAGGCATCGATCCAATCGAGCACCGAAAACGGGTGGCCGAAACCCAAAACGGTGCCGTTAGCGGCATCACCTTTCGAGAAGCGGTAAGTCGATATATCGCGGCCCATGAAACATCATGGCGTAACGCAAAGCACCGCGAACAGTGGCGAAACACGCTCGGCACCTACGTTGCCCCGGTCATTGGCAATAAGGACGTTGCCGCGATCACAACGGAAGATGTGCTCCAAATTCTTGAACCAATCTGGCAAGCAAAACCTGAAACGGCGACCCGCGTCCGTGGCCGAATCGCGAATGTGCTGGATTGGTGCCGTGTGAGAAAATACCGGGACGGCCCCAATCCCGCCTTGTGGCGTGGACACCTTGCGCATCTTCTGCCCGCCCACAAGAAAAAAAGCATCGTCCGGCATCATCCGGCACTTTCCTGGGCTGAGATTCCAAAATTCATAACTGAGCTGCGAACCCACACCGCCATCTCCGCGCGTGCCCTAGATTTCACCATTCTAACGGCATCGCGCACGTCAGAGGCGATCCTGGCCCTATGGCCAGAAATCGACATCGATAACCAAATCTGGACAGTGCCGCCCCAAAGAATGAAAGCAGGCGTCGAGCATCGAGTTCCGCTTTCTGCCGCCGCCGTCGAACTACTCCGCGATCTCCCGCGCTTCGAGGAAAGCAAATACATATTTCCGGGTGCGAAGTTAGGCCGCCCATTCTCCAACATGGCAATGCTGGAGGTGCTGCGCGGAATGCGGCCGGGGCTTACGGTTCACGGCTTCCGCTCAACGTTTCGCGATTGGGCCGCTGAGGCAACGAGCTTTCCGTCGGAAGTTGTTGAGATGGCGCTCGCCCATACAATCGAAAGCGCGGTCGAGCGCGCCTACCGGCGGGGCGATTTATTCCAAAAGCGGCGCGCTCTCATGGAGACCTGGGCTGCATATTGCGGAAGCGGTTTGGCGACGGCTACCGCTCCACAACTGGAGGGGGTTTAGCATATGGGGCGTATAAAGACCTCTGAAATCAACAATATCGTAGATCAAATGGAAGCACCCTTCTCGCACCTATCAATCGAGAAAAGACAACTTCTTAGGGACTATATTAATAAAGAATGGGATGCCCATGTATCTAGGCTTGAGGTGAAAGATGCCGTTAAACCATCAAAACGCATCGAGCAGTGGAACAATATGGAGAAACTCAGCAATAGTCTCGGAAAGATGGTTGCCGAAATGGAAATTGATGTAGCTTATGTATTCGACCAGGAAACAGGCCATCCTCTGTCGAGGCAAACGCCTACAGCAGAAGAAATGCAAAACGAGCATCAGGCACTAGATTTGCGTATGCGCAGCTTTCTTGTTAGCACAAAGGTGCTTCTTCCAAGTATTTATGCCAGATCATTTGTGGTTAAAGCGAAGCAGAATTTACAAGCTATTGAATCTGTTTGTCGAAGAGGTAGGGATTTTGAGGAAACATTGAAAAGCACTGGCACCCCCG
Organism: Hyphomicrobiales bacterium; assembly: GCA_003153975.1. GTDB lineage: Bacteria > Pseudomonadota > Alphaproteobacteria > Rhizobiales > Rhodomicrobiaceae > Rhodomicrobium. The sequence continues at coordinate 34,834 of PMBZ01000233.1, read as the reverse complement.
TTCAAAGGTTAAACCATTTGCGTTATATGTTTGTATACATACTTTCCTCGGTATTCACTAAGATTTTCGAGGCGAAGCCTCTGGCTACGGTTGGCGGTCCATGGGAATTTTTCTTAGCGGAGGTGCTGAGTCATCTTGAGAAAAAAACACTTTCGCCCGGAGGCGCACATAGCCTTTGGCGTGACGTTAGAAAATTCGTTGATGCGGATGCGCACACGGACTGATCAGGTCGCTTTTCGCGCTGATTTTTAGCTTCCCAAAAGCGACTTACGAGGTTGGTTGGCATATGTAATCTGATTTCCATCGATTCCCGATGGAGGACTATGTGAACCATCCTATTACCCTACGCCGACGCGCTTATTCTGTTGATGGCGCTGCCGAACTTCTCGGCACCTGCCGAGATGGGATTTACGCGGCGATCAAAGAAAAGCGGCTGCGGGCGCGCAAATTCGGCCGCAGGACGCTTATTCTCGACGAGGATCTGACGGCGTTCATGAGATCGTTGCCTGATCTCGACCTTAGCGCGCAAGCGTAAGCATAAAAAAAACCGCCGATGGAAACCTCAGCGGCTGCATCAGCCACTTCCTGAACAGCAAAACGCCCCGCTCGATGGCAGGGCGCCTGAAAGTTTGTGCGCGTGTGTGTCGGGTTATCAGTTTCGCGTCAGTACCCTCTCAGTTGTACCGCCTGAACCGGCTCAATCATGCTTGCCTAGAGCATGTGAGCCAAACTGCAACTCGTTTAAGGACTGCAAAGGTTTACCAGCATCGCGACCGATACTCAGCGCCGCAAATGAATCACCTTTGCTTATATAGGCGCTCGCCCGGTTCGCTGCAAGCCCTTTGTGCCCTTTCGAAACAAGGCTCCACATGGAACTTGCAACAGCACATGGCACTGAATATGCCGCTTTTGGCATCGCTCAACCCTATTGGGAATGGAGCAAAGACCCGGAAATCTGGCCGCAGCAATTCAAACAGGCTTTAGCGGCCAGGGGCTTCCGCCAGGATTCCAAAGCGAAAAAGCCGGCCGCGCCCCAAAAGCGCAACCGCACGGCAAAGCCGCCAATCACCTTTTCCGAGCTTGGCAGCTTTCCCGCCGATGCCGGCGAGCTGCTGCCGCTGAAAGAGCGCTTCCATGCCTCGCTGCCCAAATTCCCGCTGTGCAGCGACGATCTCGAAAGGCACGGCTCCTGGCGCGAGCGGAAAAACAAGGCGATCACGATGCCATTCATTGGGCCGAACACTCGCGGCCTGGTGAGCACCATGAACTTCGACCTCGATTTTGAAGACGCTGCTTTCGCCTGGGAAGAGGCGAACGTGCTGCCTCCCAACACCATCACCCAGAACCGCGACAACGGCAAATGTCACTACGGCTACTTCCTGGTTAAGCCCGTTTCCAGATCAGCGAATTCCAGACCGCGGCCGGTCAGCCTTCTGGATGCGATTAAGCGCGGGATGACAGCCAGGCTGCACGGCGATAGGGGCTATGCGCACGTTCTGACCAAGACGCCGGATCACCCGAACTATCGAACGACGTGGCTTTCCAACAGGCCATACGATTTGCACGATTTTCTCGTGTTCCTTGAGCCTCAGGATATGGAGCATTGGCACCGGCCGAAGCAGGACGAAAGCGAATTTGCCGAGCGCGGCCGGAATTGCAGTCTGACGAGTGATCTTGCGAAGTACGGGCTCAGGCAAGCGCTTAAGTGCCAAGACGCGAGCCAAAACCGCGACTTCGGCCAGCTCATGCGCGTTTACGCGTTCGATCTGAACAGCAACTTCGAAGTTCCGCTTGGCGTTCGCGAGTTGACGAGCGTCATTAAGTCCGTGACGGCGTGGGCGTGGATGAGCGCTTCGCATGGCGTGTTTTCCGAAATCCAGCGGGCGCGGGCGCGCATGCGGTGGAAGGGGCACGTTTCGGCTGAGCTAACGAAGCCGTGGGAGGCTTTGGGGATCGGCAGACGCACTTGGTACGACCGCAAGGGCAGCGGCCTGCTCGCGCCCCAAGAGGGGCGTATATCTGATATGGCATTGTGCAATGGGTTGGTGCCAGGGGGGCAATTCTACTCCGGCGTGCACACCCGCTACGGCATTGAACAACCAGCGGTGCCAGCCCTGGAAGCAGGCGAACATCTCCCGCCGCACATGGCATCGGCGCAAGGCCAGCGGCTTGCTGATGCCCGACGCCATAGCGAGCGCTCATCTCGAAAGGGCCGCGGCATGACCGGAACCGCATGCAACAAAGCTCCGGCGGCACCAGGCTATGAGCAATGCCGGTTGCCTCATTCCATCGTGGACGACACGCAGCTAGACCTCGCCGCGCTCTTCCTGCTCAGCTACAGGGTACGGCAATCCCCCGGTTGGGGAACTAAGAGGCACGATCTCGCCCGTGACTTTGGCTTTGGCAGAGAGAACTTTTACAGCGCCGTGGAGAAGCTCGCGGATGCCGGCTACATGGAGCGCACCACGACGAAGCGCAGAAACTTGGCTTGGTTCGCCCGTGAGAAGCTCGATTTCAGCGAGGCGCCAAAAGGGAGGAAGGGCTACCAACACCTACCCCGCGCAATGCCCGGCATCAAGCGGCAGCCGGGCAGCAAATCAGTTTGGAAGCAACATGCGCTGCTCCTTTATCTAAATTCGCAAGCACTCGGTTTCGCGCTCGTGCCAGAGCGGATCGGGCACCGCTTCAACATCCACGTCAAGACCGTGCGCCGGTTGATGGCACCGCTCGTTCAATGCGGCCTGGCTACCGAGGGCACGATTTCCGGCGTTTACGGCTACATCCGATGCCGGAAGCGTGGACAGAAACAGCACGTCGAAACTGGACAAAGCCCGCACACCGAAACGGGACAGAAACAGCACATACCTTATAGAGAAGAACAGTCCCTCGGTCGGTCTTGCGCCTCGACCATGAAAAGGTTGTTGGCGACGCCTCCCGGCGGAGCAACCCTCCCGCTCCACACTACCCTCGTCACAACCGCACCTGCTGTCGATGGAACAAGAGGTAGCGCAAGCGCGACTTCCTCAGATTGCGATTCCGAAATACGTCTACCTTCGGTAGAAATCAAGCCGAAGCGGCAAGGCAAGAAAGGTGCTCGCCAGAAGGCAAGCACCAAGCCTGCCAAGCCAGACCGGCGCGAATGGATTGCGGTCTTGGATGCTGACGGCCAAGACGTGATCGAGCGCTTGATGCGCAACGACTGCAATGGCGTGCTGCACCCCATGCTGTTCCGCTATGACGGCATCTATGAGCTTGCCGAAACGCTCGATAATGTCGAAAGGGTCCAAGCTTCGTTCCACGGCGCGCGGTTCGGGGCTCTTGCCCGCAACACCGCGGTCCATGCCATCATCGGCAAGCTGTGCGGCTGGGCCACATTCGCGGAAATGGACGAGCAGGGGGTGCGCACCTGGGACTATTTCGACGAAGCAATCCAAAGCGAGGTTCAAATTGCAATGGAGGAGGCACGCTATGCAGCCTGAGGACCGAAGTGCCGTTGTGCTGCATTTTCCGGTGAAGCGCAAACCAAGGCCGAAGCCGGCGCTCGCCCATCCCGTAGCTCGCGATCAATTTCAGAACCCGTCATTGTGCGAGATAGAAAGCGCCGGCCGGGCAGGAATAAGGGCCCGGAAAATGGGCTATACCCGTGAGGAGAGCCCCTACAAAAAGCCAGGTGGCAGAGTTTACGCCGGAGCGCGGCCTTGCCACTTGGCATGGCTCAAGGGATGGGACGCCGCAGAAGCTCTGCGTCTGATTGAGAGTGCAGGCCGGCCGTGCCTGCCACGCAAGCCAAAGAAGGCGGCAAGCGCATGACGCCACGGCGAGCGCCGAAAAGCTCCGCCTCGCCGATCTGTAAGCCGCGGCTGCCGGATTGACGTTACCGGGTAACACATCTATAAGCATCTGTTACCCGGTAACGGAAAGGCAGCGCATGGCGAAGACACCGGCCGAACGGCAACGCGCATTGCGAGCCCGCCGCTCTCGCGCCCGCGTCGGTGACGTTCCAGCGCGCGAACGCGGCGAGGGCGAGGCCCGTCTTGATATTTGGGTGCGCATCAACGCGGTGCTCGCCCTGCGGCGCATCGCCGAACGCCGCGGGCTTTCGCAACGCATCGCCCTCGAACGGGTGTTGCTGGAGGCTGATGCGGCCGAAGAAGAGCTGACGTTACCCGGTAACGATGCAAGGGTCATCGCCGAAAAGTACCATCAAGCCGATTGGAACAAGGCCATCGCGCCGGCCTGCTTCAACGAAAAGGGCCTCGCCGAACTGCAAGCCATGATCGAAGCGCACGGCATCGAGGCGCTTGACGAAGCGGTGTCCGTGCTGCTCGCGAAAAGCAAGACGGATCGAACCATCAGCCGCGGTCACGTCCGCAGTTGGCATTTCTTCCGGCCGGCCATCAAAGAACAACTCGAACGATTATAGGAGAACGCGCCATGCGCGGAATAGAGACCGCCTTTTGGGGCGTGCTGGGCAAAGACCCCGAACTTAAGACGTCGAAGGGTGGCAACCCCTTTGCGTCCATGAATGTCGTCATCACCGTGGGAAAGGCGAACGATGGCAAGGACGTGAGCCAATGGGTTCGCGTTGCATGCTTCGGCGAGGTTGCCAAAGCTATCGCGGCACGCTGCAAAAAGGGTGATCGCATTTATTGCGAAGGCACGCTCACCTTGAACAGTTGGAACGCTGCGGACGGCGAGGTCCGGCACGGGCTCAACATCGCGGCCTGGAAGGTCGAAAAGGTGGCCAGCATCGGCAAGAACAGCGAACGGAAACAGCCCGGCGGCGAGGTGCCCGCGAGCTATTGCGCCGGACCCGCACCGCATCAATCGTCCAACGGTATGGCTGATGACGATTTCGAGCGCCGCGGTGGCGACCCGCTGTCATTCTGAGGCTACAGCATGACCGGCCGCACGTTCTCGCTCGATTTGCCTATGCCGCCAAGCGTCAACGCTTCCTTTGCCAAAGTTCCCGGCAAGGGAAGGCTGCACACCGCAGAATATCGCGCTTGGCAGAAGCAAGCGCTGGCCTGCATCGCGGTCCAAGCGCGCGGCATCGCCTTCCGGGGCACCTTCCGCCTTGTCGCGCTGGCTTCCGACCGCGATGCCGACAGCCTGGGGAAGGCCGTCGCCGATGTGCTCACAAGGGCCGGCGGGATCGCGGACGATTGCCAGCAGCCTATGCGCTCGATTTGCATCGCCCGGACGCCCAAACTTGAGCCCGGAAAAGGCCGCGTGAATATGATAGAGTGGGCAGCTATGCCAACGCAGAAGTCGGCGCCCGGCCGATTTAAACCCAGTCATCACGCGAGCCCGTCACGGGCTTCTGCGGACAGCGCGCGCGAAGGCATAGGCCGCCGCGGTGCCAGCCTTGATCGATCATGCGGACCTTGCACGCAAACCGCAGCAATCCGTGCATAACGAAAACGAAGGAGCACCTGAAATGCGTCCAACTCCTGAAAACGCCACTGCGATCAGCGCAGCCCCTCTTGAGCGCGATCCTGACACTGGCCAATTCCTGCCCGGAAACAAGTTCTGGCTTGCAAGGTCGAGCGTCGGCCCGAAGCCTGTTTTCGCGAACGGCGAAGAGCTCTGGAAAGCATGCTGCGAATATTTCGAATGGGTTGAGGCAAATCCTCTTTTCGAGGTCCGTCTCGTTACATTCCAAGGCACTGTAAGGCATGAACCCACTGCAAAGATGCGGGCGATGACCGTCACGGGCTTGTGCTTATTCCTCGACATAGATGTTAGAACCTGGAAACTTTGGCGAGATTCGCGCGCGGATTTGCTTCCAGTCGTGACGCGCGCGGAGGCTGTGATCTATTCGCAGAAGTTCGCGGGTGCCGCGGCCGATCTTCTCAACGCCAATATTATCGCCCGCGAACTCGGGCTTGCCGAGAGGCAGGAGCACACCGGCAAGGATGGCAAGGACCTTCTCCCAGAGAAACGCGACGACCTCGAACTCGCCCGCTTCTTTGCGGGCGTCCTCACCAACGCCGCCAAACAGCAGGAATCGCAGGAATGAGCGAACGGAACATCTGCCAGGCAGCGGGATTACGGTAACCGTCAGTTTGGCGTTTCACTCTTATGCTTTCCGCGAGTCTGCTTACTGGGTAGTCCCGACGTTCGCGAAATTCGAACCGACGAGGATGACCCGACTCGGACATCCTGACGATCAGCGAAGGCATGGTGCCCACCGCCGCCATGCCGAGTTAGCCGACATCCGAGCTCCTTCCTGTCAAGGGCGGAGCAATTCGCAAGTTTATAGGACAGCACTACTTCGGGCAGCAGACATCGTCCGTTGTCCGGCGCGATTGGCCGTGCTCACACATGATTTGGAAAAGCCCGCTTGTCCCCCTGGTAGTTGGAGGAATTGCTGCAGGGGCGAAAAATAGAAACTTGGGCCACCTGCGGTCATTGCGGTCTGGAAGCAGTCAGCTGGGGAAAAATGCTGTATGGACCCGTCGAACTAGAAAAGCTCCCGCTGAAAGCTACCCCGCTCGGCGGGAGCCTCTCCAACTAAGATCCGGGCATGTGCGGCGATGGCGGGAGCAAACGCTGCGCGACGAGGTGGACTGCCATTCATCGCCGTGCGTTGTCAGTGCAGAATATCCACTACATGGCTATGCAGATGACTCCCGTACCTACTACATATTGGGCGTAGGTTTTGACACACGCGAGGCGGCGGAGATCGTCCAAGTCAGCGTAGCACAAGAGTTTTTCGCACAGCCAGGAGGTTCGACGTCAAACCACCACATCTGGTAGCAGGGGAGTTATCTGCATAGATGATCCACTATTACCATATACCCCCTTACACGGAACTCTGGGACGGCGCCGTTGATAACCAATGGCGCCGCTTCCCTGTCGAGCAGCCCCTGAATACGGCCGTCGAGGCCTCAGTTTCGCGACGCTGAAGGCTGCCTCCCCGCACTCAGCCGCGGTTATGCCCTGATCGCGCTGGCGAACCGGCACCGGGCAGGGTGCATTCACGCGGTTTCAGCTTCGAAAGTTAAGCAACCGTTGCGTGCTGCATGGACGGTTGCCGTGTGATAATCGGCCATGAGGACGGCAGCTACTACGGAGGCACTGACAAATCCGGAGTCTTGCCTTCCGGAAGAGGGCGCACGCCGAGCAACTCATCCGCAGCGCGTTTTCCACGGTTTGTGACGATCGCCAAAGCGACCGCGAACGGACTTCACTTTACAAGCGCATTGATCGCATATAGATCTAGCGCAACGTATAGTTGTGGTGGTTGTTAGGCATGGCCAGGGTATTTTTTGGGCTCGGTGCCCTTCCGGTGAAATCAGAGAATTCCCCCACCATTCCTGTGGGATACGTTGCGGCGGGGATATGCCTCGGCATAGCGATTAGCTTCGGCGTTATCAGTCTGGGCAATAACCAGTCCCACGGCGTCGTCACAACCAAAGCGAGAACTGAATCGGGCGGGATGGCGCGCGGAACGCTTCCGGCCATCGATGCAGAAGGCGCGGCGGCCCTGACAAAATCCACGATCATGGCGATCCAACATGCCAATCAGACGGGAAACTATTCCGTGCTGCGCGATCTCGGAACGCCGGCTTTCCGAGAAAGCTTCGATCAAGCGCGGCTCACAGCGATATTCGCTCGACTTCGCGGCTTGGGGGCGGACCTCAGCACTCTTGTTTTGTCGATGCCATCTTCGCCCGGCGGAGCCCCAGAGTTCGATGCTGGCGGGTTGCGTTTGAGCGGCGAGTTCTTGGCTCGGTCCCTGCGCATTCGCTACGATTTGGCTTTCGTCTGGATTGGCGAGCGATGGCGCATCGCAGGGCTTGGGATCGATACAACCTCCGTCACGGAAAGTCGTGGCTTGCCAAGCCCGCCACCTCCCGCCGCGGAGGTCGTCGCACCTGCCCGGTCCACAAATACCGCATTCCCAAGCTGACCGAAGAAATGTTCTTACTTGTCGGCGGTTGTGACTGCGCGGCAACACCGCGCTACGGTTGCTCTGTGCATATCGATTGCCGCTCGTTTTCAGCGCCGCATTAAAAGAGTATAGCTCGATGGGAGAGGCCTCATTCGGCATGGGCTGAAGCGTTGAGGTTGATCCAGGCATCGAACCCATCCACCAGTTAGCTGCGTACCAAGGCAGCGCGGAGTTAAAGTATGAGTATGAGTATGATGGACGGCGATAATCTGCGGCAATTGTCGCAACGCTTTGGAAACACCCTGCGGCAGGGGAGGAAAGCGCAAAGGCGGGCACTGATGGCGGCCTTCGCCAAAATTGATGACGATGCACTCAGGGGGCAATTGGTTCTTATTCTTGAAGCCGTCGCTTCCAGTCCGCGGATCCTGGCAAAGCTGAAAGCCAGGACACTTGGCCACGATTCAGCCGAGCCGGCCGGGAACGTCATTTACCTGCACTCGATCGGATAGGTGTCTCACCGGCCTTCGGACGGCTCTCACTTGAGAGGACTAGAGCTTGCGATTGAGGAGCGATCTTGCGGAACGATAGCGTCCGGTCTCGCTCCTCATGTCTATCTTCAGACAGGCAATTCGATTTCAGCGGGCGTGCCAGTTGTCAGCCATTCCTCGGGAATGCCGTGGCAATCGCAGAGCCGGCTCAATTCCTCCTCCGAAAAGGAAGCGTCGCGAGAGACGGTAATAGAGTTGCGTTGAATCGGCGCGTAAAAGCTTGTTACGCTCAGGTTGAGACTGCGCCGGGCCAATCTTAGCCTAAGAGCAACGGCGCGGCGACCGGTATCGTCGAGAAAGACCGCTCCGTGCCAGCATTTTAGCTCCGAGTCGGGAACAGTATTGCCTCTCTCCTCCAGGATTAAAAAGACCTCATCCCAAAGCTCATCGGGGAGCGGGAAAAGTCGGTCAAATGATCCGCCATGTGCCGCGTAAGACAAATGCCATTCGCCTGCATCCTCGCTCACGAGCGATCGCTGAACCATGAGAGGCCTCAAACCGGCTTGCTCAGCAGTTTTAACCCACGATTTCGCAGCGGCCAGGCGCTCTTCACGCGTATGGCTGGAAAGTGACTTTGGCAAAAGGATATTGTTCGGCAAATCTGTGTCGCGAGCAGTCATATCCGCCTCCTTGGCATGAGAGGGGCTCCTTGTCCGCAATAACGGACAAGCCCGCTTTAAAATGATGGTGGCAACTTCTAGACGTTTTACCGTTTGCAAACCGGTTTTGACTCGACCGCGCATACGATGTGAGTGTCTGGTGCCGGGAAACTACGCGAAAGAGCCGGCCTGCGATTGCGCATGCCCGGTGTTAGGTCCATTCGCGGCTGCGGCAGCGCGGATAGCAGGCATTTGCCCGTGGAGGACCGAGGGCGTTTCTCTCCTTTGAGCATTTCTAACACTCCTACTATTACGCTACTGCCACTTTGGTAGGGCAGTTTTTCAAATTTGACAACACAAAGCATGACATGATTTAGCCATAGTCCGGCCAACGACCACGCGGTCGTGGCACATAAGTCATTGCGACAACGCCAGAAAAGGCCACTGCAAAAAATGACCGAATTAGGGCTAAAAAGTGGGGATAAAATGAATGCGCATCGCCAAGCTCGTGCCAGACGCATCTGGTGCCCGCGACGGCAGCGAAAGTGATTTGCGATATTGATTGCAATTAACGAGAATGGCGCCGCAGAGTGGAAGGTGGCTTGTGTTCGGCTTGGAAAGCGGGAAACGGAAGCCGGGGTTAGGTCCAAACACGGGTATCGGCATGGACGCAGGCGTATGTCGAGTTATCGGAGTTGCGGCGATTTTGTTTTTAATTGGCTCAAATGCGGCGGCACATGAAAAGAAGGTTTCGGTAGCGCTTGCCGGCAAGATTTCACCAAAATGCGTTTTGAGCAATCCGAACGCCGGCGTCGATCTGGGTCCGCTGCAACCGAAGGGAACCGCTTCCGTCGCTTTTTCTCTCACCTGCAACGCGGATTTCCATTTCAAATTGTCGTCCCGAAACGGTGGATTGGTACAAGAGGGCGCTCATGCGCACCGGCATTTTCTCGCGAAAATTCCCTACACTGTTTCTCTCTATCTCGGAGGAGCGCGCATCTCACAAGACAGCGGATGTCAGAGTGACGGCATGATTGGCCCCTTGACGTCTTGCGCAGGTCTTGCAGGCGCGAACATCGCCGCCCCTTCCAGCCAAAATGCAACGCTCAGAGTTTCGTGGGATTTTTCAGGAAATATGCTTCTGGCGGGTTCCTTCCAGGATACCTTGCGCCTGAAGGTCGGGCCCGAATTTTAGCCGGTTGTGGAAATGCACGTAAAAATTGAGGATGATTGCGGCCAAAACGTTGACATCTCTCGGTTGGCGATGCACTTTCATCATACTGTTAAGAATGTGTGGTAATGTGTGGTGTTGTGATGCGTTGCGCGGCCGAGTTTAGCACTGCGTGCGTGATTAGGGGGCTTCCAACCGGAGCTGCCGGCGCGAGAGGAAGGCGCGCGCAAACCCTTTGCATTGAGAACTGCGCACAGGGAGAGTACGTCCTTGAGGCGATGAGAAGCGTGTGGGTTGGCATTATGTCGCTCGCCGCTGGTTCCGAAGCCACCCGCTTCATCACCATTTCATCACGGCTCTACCGCAGGACAGCTGCCCTCAGACGGGCATCGAATTCGTTGGCGACGAATACGATGCGCGATTGCGCCAAAACAATTCGCATCGAGAGAGGCAATGGCGGTTTGAGCGCTCAATCCGTGCTTGAAATTGCCTGGTCGGCCTTCACGAAACGGGGAGATTGCGCCGCGCATGCCAATCGAGGCGTCGCTTTGGCACGGTTGCGGACTTCCGGAATAGCGGGAGGAAGCGGCGCTGAAAGCGCGCTGCCATGGCGTCCTGGCTTTTCCGGTTTTGATCCTTGAGGTCTAAGCGAACCATCTGCCTCTTATCGCCGGTATCTATATAGATACCCTTACGGTTACGTTGTCGCCCCACTTATAACAAAGAAGGCATATGAAGCCATGACACGTCTGCGACTTTTACTTGTCAGTTTGCCAGCTCTTGCATCCACCGCGCTGTTTTCCGCGGGGGTTCAGGCGGACGGCGACGGCCCCGGCTCCGCCTCGGCGCAGTTCACGGTCACCGGACAGGCTCCCAAGGTCTGTGCCTTGCCATCGCCGCAAGCCACGGGCAGCGCCACAAACGCGACGTTCGCCGGCAATGCCGTCAACATCACGCAATTCATTGACTCGAGCAATGCGCGCGTCGTTGCTTCAAACCTTTCGCTTCAATATCCGAGCACGCTTTGCAATTACAACGCGACGCTCTCGATTAAAAGCACAAACGGCGGCCTTGTGTCGACCGACGCGGGTTCCGTGGCCAGCGCCGGAGCATTTTTGCAGAACGTGCCCTATACCATCCAGGCGGTTTGGGGACCTGTTAGTCTCATGCTCGATACCAACAACGCTTCGAAGGGGAGCGCCGTGCTTGCCTCTACCCAAACCAATGGCGCGATTTCCGGCAACCTGGAACTCCACTTTGCGGTGGCAGGTAGCACATTGCCGGTTCCTCAAGGCACATATCAGGATACGATCCTCATCAAGATCGGAGCCCAGATGTAAGCCGGTCGTATCTGTCATCCAAAGTGCCTATCCAGTTTTGTACTCGTCGGGGGTTCCGGGCGGAAACGTTCGGGAAATAGAGAAATGCGTACTCCGGTCATTATTGTCTTCGCCTCTCTTGTATTTCTGACGGCCGCAGCGCAACGCGCCGCAGCTTTGGGAGTTACGCCGCTTGTGCTTGAACTCCGCTCGGGAGGCGAGGGCCGGACCGCTCAAATCGTCGTCAACAATGACAGCGCCACAGATATTCCCGTCGAGCTGTCCATAGAGCGCGTTGAACTCGATGAAAACGGGGGACAGCACAGCACGCCCGCTAAAGTTGATTTCGTCGTTGTCCCGCCGATGCGTTTGATACCTCCGCATGGCAAGCAAGTCTTCAAGATCCAATGGGCAGGCGCGCCACTCTTGAAAAGCCAGAGTTACTCCTTTCTTGTTTTGCAGCCGCATGTGAAATTGCCGGATGCCCAATCGGGTGTGCAACTCGACTTTCAGTTTCAAGTTCTTGTTTACGTCGCGCCGCCTTCCGGGACGCGCACGCTCGATGTGCTTTCGAGTTCGGTGACGGCGGTTAACGGAAAGCGCTACGCCAGCCTTTCGGTCGGCAATTCAGGCAATGTTCATGCCTTTCTTGGCGATGCCACGATCACGTTAAGCTCTGGCTCTTGGAAACGCACGTTGCTTCCCATGGATATACAAAAATCGATCGGAGTGGGAACGGTTCAACCCGACAAGAAGCGTCGCTTCACTCTTCCGCTGGAGTTACCATCCGAAGTAAGCAGCTTGAACGCAAGTATATCGTACAGCGGGGCGTTCCACTAACCTCCGTATTCCAGGGCAACAATTCGAATTTTGTCAAAGAGCAGGTTGGAGATGCACGTCTTCCAACTGTTTGTGGGGCTTATTATGCTTTCTCAAAGCGTCCCGAGCGCTTGGGCCGCCGCCACGGGAGAAGAAGCCGTAAGCGTGGTTGCCAAGGGTGCGGCCTCATCCGGCGCAAATGCGGCGATGATCAACCTCGCGCTCAAAGATGGAAAATTTTACCTCGGCGAAGTCTGCACGCGTCTGGTGGGCGAAGCTCCCCAGGCTATAGAGCGCGAGGACTTCTTGAAAGCAGCAGCTCCAATTCTCCGGGTTGAAGTTGCCGAAGAGGTGCGGAGATTGCCGGCGGAAGCCAGCTTTGTCACGCTTGCCGCTCTAAAAAAGATGGGTCTTGTTCTTGAATTCGACCAAAGCGACATGACGATTTCGATCAGTCCGGCCGTCGAACAGCGTCCGAAGAGCCACATTAACTTGTCAGGCAACGATGAAACCGTGATTCCGGATCGCTATGCGAAGCAATCGGCGCTGAGCGGCTATGTGAATATCCACGGGTCGGTCCAGCGCACCGGCGAAAGCATGGGCGGCAAGGCCTTCATGACGGAAGCGCTTGGGACCACTGCGGCTGTGCGCGTCCTGAATGTCGTGATCGAGAACGAAGCCGCCTACGCGAATGGAACGGTCGCGCGTCAAGGCACACGCGCCATTTACGATGAGCCGGACAGAGCTCTGCGATATACGCTGGGCGATGTGAACCCCACCTATGTGGGATTGCAAGGGGCGAGCGGGTTTCTGGGGATCGCCGTTGAGAAGTCCTACGCCAAACTCCAACCGCAGAAAAACATCCGTCCCATTGGCGAACGCTCATTCCGTCTGGAACGCCACTCGAATGTCGACGTTATCGTCAACGGCCAGCTTATTCGCCGGCTGCAAATGCCCCCAGGGGATCACGATGTCAGCGAACTTCCCCTGCGCCCGGGGGAAAATGTTCTTAAGCTGGAAATCACGGACGATACGGGCCGGCATAGCACCCTGGAATTCCGGGTATTCTTCGATCACACGCTGCTGGCACCCGGCATCAGCGAATGGGGCGCAGCGGCGGGTTTCGTCAGCACTCCGGAGCTTGGCGGCCTCTATTACGATTGGTTGCACCCCGCCGCGACGGCCTATTATCGCGCCGGTCTCACCGAAAACGTCACCGGCATGGCTCATCTGCAAGCCGACAGGGGCGCCGTGATGGGCGGGGCGACGGGCACCACTCAGACCTCTTTGGGTCTCGTTTCCGTTGAGGCGGCGGCGAGTATGAGATGGGACGGCATTCCTGGGTTCGCCGCGGCCTTCACCTACACGCCGGAGGCGCTGCTCAAAGCCTTCGAGCTTCCAGGCATGGCGCAGGTCGCGCTCAATATTCGCAGCGCCGGGTTCAGCCCTATTCTCGCCTCAGCCGCGAGGGCAGGCGCTTATTCTATCAACGGCTTCTATTCCGTGCGGCTTCCGGACGATTACTCGCTGGCTCTGTCGGCCAATGCCGCAGCAGGCCGAGCGCCAGGTTTGGGTGGAGGAGCGTCGCTAACAAAGAACGTTAGCCCCGATCTTAGCGTGGGCGTTTTGGCCACTTACGAATACGCATCCGAAACCTACAACCTTTCTGACGGACCCAACTGGTCCGCGCTCGCCCGTGTTAGCGTCAAGCTTGGCAGCGAAAGCGAGTTTTCCTACAGCCTCGACAAGGCGACCGGAAGAGCCCATGCGGAAGTATCAACGCAGGGCCGAGCTCCGGACGGATCCTATAGCCTCAGGGCGCAGATGGAAAGCGATCCGGCCACTGCCTCTGGGTTGCCACCGGAAGACCTGACCACGCTCAACGCGGGCTATTCAGGCCAACGGTTTGACGTTGGGGCCAGCTATTCCCAGCAAGTTCTGCGAGGCGGCGGCACGCTTGGCAGCGTCAGCACCGTGTCCGCCGCGGGCGCGATCGCATTCGCCGATGGCCGTTTCGCCGTTGGCCACCCTGTCACGGATAGTTTTGCCATCGTGAGCCCTCATTCCTCAATCGAGGACGCGACGATTCAGGTGGCGCCGGGGGAGAGGGGCGCCCGCGCGGTTTCTGGCCTCCTGGGGAACGCGCTTGTCTCCGATCTGCCGTCCTATTCCGCGAGCCACTTGCCGATTCAAGTGGATGGCGCTCCCGAGGGTTACGATTTGGGTTCCGGGCTATTCGATCTCAGACCCAACTACAAGAGCGGCCACGTGCTGCAGGTCGGCTCGGATTATAGTGTCACGGCTATCGGGACGGTTGAGGCTGAAGGCAAACCCCTTGCTCTTCTGAGCGGCCTGGCCAGGGAAACCGGCGACGGCGAGCTTCGGAAGGTGGCCATTTTTACCAACAGCGAGGGACGGTTTTCTGCCGACGGCCTCAAGCCCGGCCTTTGGCGTCTGGAACTGCTGTCCGAACCGCCGGTCTGTTTCGAGATTTCGATTCCGAGTGGCGCCACAGGTTTTTTTGACGCTGGCAATGTCAGTCAAAGGTGCCCGGCATGATAAGGTTTCTTGTTCTTTTCATTCTAGTGTGCGTCACGGCCGGTTCGGCGTTTGCCGGCTGCGCCGGAAAAATCACCAACATTAAAGCGCAGGCTCCTCTCAGTTACAGTCCCTTCGAGCCGTTCAATGCCCGGCAAACGCTTGTGGTTACGGTGCAGAACACCGGGACCCTCGCATGCAGGTATCAAATATCGGTTCCACCCCGCTTTTATCCCTTGCAGTTTGGCGGAAAACTCTCTTTCAGCCTTTCGGGCACGGGTGTTTCGGAAGGCGCTTCGACGCCTCTTGCGCTGACGACTCCAGCGCTTGACCCTGGGAAGTCGACGCAACTGCCTGTGATCCTGACGGTTTTCCGGGGGCAGGCAACGTTGTCCGGCGAATTTGCCACCAGTGTCGAGTTGGACTTGACGGTTGTTGGGACGACTGCGGGAAACGCGCCGGTTGATCAGGGGATCGTTCCGCTGACATGTTCGGTACCGCCTGTTTTTCAAATCAACCTGGCTGGTTCGGGGCACAGGACGAGCGTTCAATTTGGGAACCTCGAAACCGGCCAGAAAGCCTCGGTGGTGTTGCAGACGCGAACGAACAACGATCATCGCCTTGAATTCGAGTCTGCCAATCGAGGCTTCTTGACCTTGCGGGAAGGCTCAGGCGCCGCGTCCACAATACCGTACACGGCGACCCTTGACGGTCAGCCTTTGGCTCTGACGGCGCCGACAGCTCTCAACTTTTCGACGGCGCCAGGAGAAGCGACGCGCCGCTTCACGGTCACGATCGGCGATACATCGGGAAAGCTGGCAGGCATTTATCGCGATGTGATTACCGTCGCCATTCTTTCATCCATGTAAGCGAGAACGGTTCAACAGAGGGAACGAGCATGAGAAGAGTTTACGTCACACTTGCAGGACTGTGCTGCGCGAGCATTTTCGCAATATTGGCCATTGTTCCGGCCCGCGAGGCAAATCTCGCCTATGTGCGTAGCGCCGCAGCTGTAAAAGCGATGCACGAATTGAACGAGCCTGGCATAGCGTTTCGTATTGAAGCCGAACCGGCGGGCAGGCGAGGTGTTTCGCTGATTTCTGGATACACACAGGAGTTGTTTGAAACGGAAATTCAGGGCCTGCGCGCTAATAAAAAGACGACCTTTAGCTTCAGTGGACTGGCCAAATCCTATTGTGCGGAGTATCAACCGGGCTGCCTTGAAATCCACCATGGTCCGTTCTCCAAGGTGGTATCCGTCGAAGTGCCAATGTGACCTTCGGGCTGGCATCGAGGGCTGCGGCGGATTTCTTATCGCAGCTTGCTTTCGCTTCTTCCGCTCAAGGCAAGCCTCTCGCCGATTGCTATTTCTGCCGCACGAAGATTGCGTCCAGCGCTCATGCTCTGGACGCGAGACTGCACAGGCATCAAAATTGCCTGATTACAATCGGCGGACCGTTCGGCGTGCCCGTGCCGGACTGGGTGACGCCGATCGAGGCGCCGTTGCTGTACTGGTTGATCTGCACGCCGAGGTTCGCGCCGTTTTGCTGCGTGACGGTCGCGGTTTCGTTGGTGCCGTATTGCGCGATGCCGGCTGCGAGCTGCGAGCCGTTCTTCTGGGTGATGCTCGCACTGCCGTCCGAACCAAATTGCTGGATTGAGGCGGCGTTAGCGTAGCCCGCTCCGAGGATCGCTTGCTGCTCCACGAGGGCAGAATTGGCGCTGCCGCTCTGTTTAACAATAGCAATATTACCGGGGATTTGATCCGCCTCTGCGGTGGATTGCGTAACGCGGTCCTCTTGCGCGAGGGCCGGTGAGTTCCCGGGGAAAAGCAGCGCCAATCCGGCGAGGCCGACCGTGAGTTTGAGACCTGGATGCATTCCGGTTTCCTTTGGGTGGCAAATCGCCTGCGCCGACCCGCGCGCCAATGGCAGGCGAAAGAAGGGCTGGCAGCACAGCCGGCCCCCTACGGGTTAGCACTGCGTGATCGTCATGGCGTTTCCGGTCCCGGTTTGTGTGGCCGTAGACGTGTTGGTCAAGCCGGTCACGGCGGTTTGGGTGACGTAGGCCCAGTTGGTGCTGCCGCTCTGGCCGACTGAAGATGAGTTCACGCCTCCATTGGCGGTTTGATAAATCCCGGCGATGTTGCCGTTACCGCCGCCTTGCGTGACGCTGGACGTATTGGAGGCGCCGCCGCTGGACTGGACTATATTGGCGGCGTGTGCATTGCCGTCCGTCTCGCTGATCGTGGATGTATTGCTGCCTGCGGTGCCGCTCTGAGCCACGGCAATGCCGCTTGAACTGCTGGACTGCGTCACTGTCGAAGTGTTCGCGGTGGTGCCGGTTTGGTTGATGGACACGCCGCCGGCCACGGTGGTTGCCGTCGCGCCGGGAACGGCAATGGGGGCGATGGTGGGATTGTTGCTGGCTCCTCCTTGAGTTACGGTCGAGGTATCCGCTATGCCCCGTTAAACGAACGCCGTGACGATTGCTGGGCGCACAGTAAACCGCTCTCTGGCGATCAGAAGCCTTGGCCAGAGGCAAACCATCTCAAACCGCTCGCCATGCCAGATGGCGAGACAGGCCGATCTTCTTGCGAGCGTCAACAGGGCCAGGAGCGAAACACGCGAGCGTTGTGTCCGCTCGTCCCTTGTTTGCTTTTCCTCGCTAGAGAGGCGACAGCGTTATGGTCAGAGCATCCGTATAGTTTCCGGCCACAAGCGGCAGGTGTCCGGCACCCGACTCGTTGATGGAAACTTGAAGAACAAGGTTGCCGGCATAAGCGCCGGGACTTTGCACTTCTGGCGTTGCTGCCCCTCCAACCCCGGACGTTTGCAGCTGCGCCGTCGCTCCCCCCCAACTTGCATTCACAGTGTAGTCGATACGATTGGCAAATCCGGTTCCAGCCGGCGTATCACCGCCGGTTTGCGGACGCAACCCACCATTTCCGGATACGATTCGAAGGGAGTGGGAACGATTGCAAATCAAATTCGCCGTCAGGGAAACCGATCCCGGACGCAGTTGAGCGGTCTTTTCATCAACCAGTGCGGGCACGTTGAGAACGATCTGGATTGCAGTGCCTCCGCTGATCGTTATGTTGGTTGACTGAGAAATTTGGGGTGCGGCGAGAGTACATACCGACTGCGCATATCCTCTGACGGAAAGAGCCTGCGACTGGCTATCCGCCGCAACGCTGGATTCGGCAAAAGGCCACACAAACAGACTCAACCCGGCGAGTAAGATCAATCTACGCACTATGGCACCACACATTTTTTCTTCGTAATTGAAACTGCGGTGCGCAATACGCAGTGTCAACACATTCTCGCCATAATGTCTCGTTTTTCCCCAATGTATCGGGCGAAGACGTCGAGAGACGCGCCTGCATTCCGGTTTGCAGGCTGTCGCAACGGCGTGTGAACAAGGCAAGACGGAGGCGACGAATTGCGGCGGCCCGGCCTTCGTTGAACGCACGGCCCCTTGATCGATGGCCGACGATGCCATGGCCGCAGTACCCTCGATTGCGGAAGCAAAAAATGCGAGCCCTGAGAAGTTCACCCGAGCATCGTGGATGTCGGCTTTTGTATACGACCCCCGATTGTCGTGCGCGTCCTCTCGATCATCGCGGGTGTCCGCAAGTGGCCCATAGCGCCGGACCGTATAAGGCTGCTTTCCGGCTTTTGCTGCCATGGTGGAGGAATTGGCTTGCCGCATTCTGTTAACAAGCCGCCAAAATCAATCGGCGGCGCAGGCGAAAAGCCAGCGGCGCCTTTGGGGACACCTGCACCGCTTCAGTCCGCCGCGACGGCCTCAATGATGCGATACACGCTCGCCCGGCCGATGCCGAGTTGCCGGGCAACCTCAGTGGCTCCCATGCCACTCTTAAGCAGCGCCAACGCTTCATCCGCCTTTGCCATCGCCGTAGGCGCCCGGCCTTTGTATTTGCCTTCGGCCTTCGCCTTGGCTATGCCTTCGCGCTGGCGTTCTAGCATGACTTCCCGCTCGAACTGGGCGATGGCGCCAACCATGTTGAACACGAGGCGGCCCATAGGTGTTGACGTGTCCAGTTCCGGGCTCAGCACCTTCAAGCTCGCGCCCTTGGCATGAAGCTTCGCCTCGATTTCGCAGAGGTTCGCGACGCTCCTGGCCACGCGGTCGATCTTCGTGATTACCAGCACATCGCCTTCCCGCACGAAATCGAGCGTAGCTTCGAGCTGTGGCCGTGCCGCATCCACGCTGGAAAGCTGCTCGCTGAAAACCTTCTCGACACCGGCCGCATCAAGATCGCGAAGCTGCGCCTCAAGACCGGCCTTTTGCTCCAGGGTGGAGGTTCTTGCGTATCCGACTTGCATTTGTGGCCTCCTTCGTCTCAATGACATTATCGATTTTATGGGATGCGCCGTCTCAAAAATCAATACCTATGTGTGTGGGACAGTTTTTGCATGTTGCCTCAATGCCTCACTAGGGCAAGCCCTATTGAGGCAGACGCCTGCTCCACCTCTGCGGTGTTAATTCCGACAAGCCCTGCCGCCATGGAATTGCAGAGGCTGAATAAACGGCGGTTGAAAGCAACAGGGCAAGCTCAGCCAAGGCTCGGCTTGACCGTAGAGGCCAAGCCTTGATGCTCCGCTTTTGTCCGCAACGTCATTGAAGGCATATTACCCGCATTGTCAGCGATTGAGCACGTGCGGCGATTGCGGGCGTCGATAGTGGCACGGCCAGATCGCTGACGGCTTCCTCAGAACGCGGCACGCGCTGCGCGTCAAGAAAAGCCACGGCCGCGGAAGCCTTGATAGCAAAATTGACGTTCTGCGGGATGTCGCCGGTGACGGATGCAATGCTCATGGCGTCGAGCTTGGCGACGACAACGCCAACTACGTTCCCGTTCCTGTCGAAAAGGGGCCCTCCGCTATTCCCCGGTTGAACCGGAGCGGAAATTTGCAGGAAGCGGCTATCGTCACCGATCCCAGCGAGCGCTGTGACGTTTCCAGTAACGACGTTGCCGCCGGAAGAAAGCACTCCAGCCAAGGGAAATCCATATGCGACGATTTCTTCCCCTTGCTTTGCGGTCTGCCGCCAATTGGCCCATTGAGCAGGATGCAGATCACTTGCAAGGAGGGCGAGATCATTAACGCCATCGCGGGCCAAAAGTCGTGCGGAGGCTCCGGCCACGCGGATCTGCTGGCATTTTTGCACGACGTGGGCATTAGTCAGCATTCTGCCATCACTCGAAACAAAAAATGCAGTTCCTGATGTCGCTGCCGAATTCGGCTTTTCGGCCGAATGTGATCGCGGTGTAGCTTCCGCCAAAGCTGCGTTTGGTTTCTTCGGGCGCCATTCTGCAGCCGCCTTCTGTGCCTCGGCAACCTGTGCCGGGGTCATCATTCTTCTGATGATGTCACGATCTCTGGGTGCATTTGAGTAGCCCTGTGCTGCCGCCAAGCTGAACCACATGTACGCCGCCACATAGTTTTGCGGCACTCCCCTGCCGAAGGCGTACAGGCGACCGAGCAGAGCTTGGGCAAGGGCCTCCCCCTGCTCAGCAGCCAGTCGGAACCACTTTGCCGCCTCAGCATAGTTCTGTGCCACGCCTTGGCCTCCGTGATACAAACCGCCGAGCCTAGTTTGAGCATAGGCGTTACCTTGCTCAGCAGCCAGTCGGGACCACTTTGCCGCTTCAGCATAGTTCCGTGCCACGCCTTGCCCCACGTAGTACAAACGACCAAGCTCATCTTGGGCAAGGTCGTCCCCCTGCTCGGCAGCAAGCCGGTACCACTTTGCTGCCTCAGCGTAGTTCTGGGGCACGCCCCTTCCATATTCGTACATAAGGCCGAGTAGACCTTGGGCTGGTGCGTGACCTTGCTCAGCAGCAAGCTGGTACCATTTTGCCGCTTCGCCGTGGTTTTGTGGCACCCCCTCGCCGTTTTCGTACATCACGCCGAGTACAGCTTGGGCTACTGCCTCGCCTTGCTCAGCCAGCGAATGATAAAGCCTCAGGGCAATTACATAATCCCCTCTGCCACGCGCGGCCGCAGCATCCTCAAATGCGCCTGCTGCCACAGGGCTAACGAAACACAATACAAGAATGACACCCAAGATTGTAAGCTTGGTGAGGGGCAGTTGTGACATCCGTGCACTTATCTTAATCAGCGCGCAAAACATGGGGCACCGGAAGTGATACTGTAGCGATTATGCAAGCGATTAAGGAATCCCGCGCCGCAGCACACAGGGAGGCAGGAAAAGCGAGGACGCCTAAAGCCGTAACTCCATACAAGTCGCAAGCGACCGTAGCACCTTGAGCTTCACTTGGAAATGCGACGATGAAGGCATCCCTTGTGCGTGGCGGGCAATGCTGCGCGCGCAAACTTAATGCCTTGCTTGGGCCGAAATGCTGACGGCGGTACCATTGCTTCAGGAGGAGAGACGAGGCGGCCCTGCATATCCTTGCATGGGTTGATATCGCGGATTTGTGGGTAAATCCGCTGACACACAACGATGCAGCCCGTTGCCCCTGGCTTCGCAAGGCGCTGTGGCGCGATCCGTACCGGTGCCGAATTTACGAACTGCGCCCGGAAGTTTGCATCGGTTATCCGGTGGACCCTGTTCAAGCGGCCTGCGACGGCTGTGAGATGGTCGAGGAATCCGGCATGACGCGCCTGGCTGGCAAGGTCCAGAGGGATTTGGGCAGGATTCTTGGAAGGAAGGGGAAGAAGAAGCTGACGGCGGAAAAAGCGCCGGTTGCTGAACTTGCTGAGCACGCTAAGCGTACCCTTGCCGGTCGATTTTGAAGCCGTGCTTGATGGCGATCTCGATCATCAGCACAATGATCTTCTCGCGTTGTCTGGCGGCTATAGCGGTCCCACCGCCTAAAAGCAGATTGGGGCCGCCCCACGCAACCGGAGGATTTCCCGCACAGCCGCCTCCGTTTTCCGCAGCGTGTCGCGCCGCAGCCATTTCCTGACATCATCGGCGTCTGCAAGCTGGGCACGCACCGGCATCAAGAGCCCCGGCGTGCGGATTATCGCGGGCGCGGCCAGCGCAACCAAGAGCCCGGCGAGGATATCGCGGCGGCCGAGGTCAGATACGATCATCGCCCTTCTTCGGCGGCACGATCCCGCCGTCATCGGTGAACCGCACACCGGCCGTCTCGAATGTCTGCCTAATCAATTTCTGCGTTGAGACGTTCGACTTCTTGCCACTTTCGAATCTGGTGACGGTATTGACGTTGATCCCGGCGGCTTCTGCCAGTTCCCGAACGCCCCATTCAAGCGCCGCTCTGGCCATTCTGCACTGTGTTGCTGTCAGCATATTGTGCGCTTATCCGAATATCGGGATTGACGCAACGCGGCGCAAATCCTAATAATAGTATACAGTCCGTATTTTATTAAATCGCACCAATGGCCGGCCACCGAAATCCACAACTTTGGTGAACGGCGAAGCTATGCCCGAAAGGATCACCATGCACTCCGGTGAATTACGCGATTGTTGGAAGCGCCTCCAGATCGCGAGGGAGACGGCGGAAGATGTCGCAATCTTGATTGGCCCAAGCGACCGCGACCAGGCTGCCCGGCTCATGAAAATTATGAAGGGGATCGAAGCGGAGATCGGCCTCCTCGCGCAGAAAACCGACGCCGCGCGCAAAAATGAGAAAGGGGAATAGCCATGAACCTCACCCTCCGCGAACTCAAGGCCAGCAAGACGTTCCTTTCTCAAGCCCACATCCTCGTTGCCGCCGTGCGCGCGCTGTTCTTCGGCGCAAGCGATGGCATCACCGCGGCCCGCCTGAACGAGATCGCAACCCGCCTTGACGGTGAGATCGAGCTTGTCGAGCGCCTAATCGCGAAAGCAGCGCCAAACGGTGAAGGTGCAACGTGAGGTTGGTTGCAAAGCAATCTGTGCCCTCGATCAATGCGAACTCTCAAACAGCGGCTCCTAGATCCGAAAGCTGAGATCTCGCCATTTACCGCAGTGGGCCAATAGCTGCCGTGTCGGTCTACGCTGCGATCTCGCCGTCCGCTCGGCCCTCGTATACAAGAGCCGACGTCGGCGATTTCCCGGCGAGCGTTCCAGAGCGAGCCTGGCGCTCGTCCGCAATCGAGAGTCCTGCGGTCATGACAGCTTCGCCCCCGCGGTCAGAGCACCGCTGAGATGATTTCGCCCGGATCCATACCCACCGATGCACTTGGAAGCTTCACGCCGGGAACTTCTTTCGGCCTTTCGGCTGCCGCAGGCGTTCATGAATTTCGCACCGACGAAGACCCATTAGCGGTCCTTTCTTAGGCGGTTGGCATTCCAACGCCGCCACCACCCCTATGGGGGCGCTCGAAGAAACCAGGCGGCGCGGACGGCACCAAGTCGATGCAGGCTTTTGAGCAACTATGTATCAGGAGGGGAACATAGTCCGTGCCGACCCGCTGTGTCGTCCAAAAGGGCTGAGGGTTTCGCTCATCGAATGGCTGATCGCAAACGCTGCAAGTCGCGGGAAGCAGAACATCGATTGTGCGTGAAAGGCGCGGAAAGGGCAGTCGTGTGTTCCTATTTCCATAGAGCGCGCGAGTGCTCATCCTGTTGGCGCTCAGGTTCGCGCATCGCATGACTTCATAGGGAAGCCAATGCAGCGAATAGGACGTGTAGACATCCAACTCTCGGAGCGACGACATTCGCCCAATTTCTGGGGGAAGTCTGCGCAGATGGCTGCCATAAAGGCGCACCTCCGTCACCTGCGTTAGAGAGGCCAGCTCACGTGGGAGCGTGATGACGCGCATCCAGTCTTCCCAGAGGATTTGCGCCGATGGTTCAAAGATCGAAGCATTCGTTTGCGCAAGCCGATCGATCAAATTCACGGCCTGCTCCCAACCGGCGACGCTCTGGTCCTGTGCTTCCACATGCATGTTCGGAACAAGGGGCGTCCCCTTCCTTGTCCTCCCTGCCAAACAAGCGCAGTGATCGCGCCGCGTTATCCGTTCAATCGCTGCCTTTGTGGCGGGATCGACTGAGAATATGCGCGGAGGCGCGTTCGTATCGTTAGACATAGCTCTACCCTAACGGTCAAGAGCTCCTTTTCGAAACATCCTCTCCGGCACCATTGCCCCCGAGGTCTACGGAGCAACAGACGGAGCAAG
This sequence comes from Hyphomicrobiales bacterium, assembly GCA_003153975.1. GTDB lineage: Bacteria > Pseudomonadota > Alphaproteobacteria > Rhizobiales > Rhodomicrobiaceae > Rhodomicrobium. Next base: position 10,821 of record PMBZ01000233.1, on the reverse strand, counting down.
GCGGATGGAGACCCGGCATGCTGCCGCCCCGGCGGTAACGGTTCCGTGAAGCCGTCTGCTTGCTGGTGTGCTTAGCTGATATTTGTGGCGCATTGCCCATGAATTTTTACAATTTCATCAAGCATTCGGCGATGTTAAAGAAATTCTGGGGAACGCAAGAATACTTCCCACCCGTGAGGTCTCATGTCACGCCTCCTCTTTGCCGCGGCCGCTTTGAGCTCCTTCCTGCTCTCCCCCGGCCACGCGCAGTCCTCGTTCACACCTGCCCCGCAAGGTGAGGACATTCTCCAGAAGGCCCGGGACTGGCAAGTCGCTCCCAACCCCAAACCGCCGGCAGAGTTCCGCGCCGGCCACGTGATCCTGCGCAAGCTGGGTAAGGATACGCTCCGGGCCAAGCCCGATGGCTTCGAGCTTACCCTGCCGAGCGGTGCGCCGGTCACCACACCGGCGGTCTACGACGGCAAGGTCTTCAGCTCGGGGGGCTTTCATTCCAAGGAGTTCTATGCGGCCGACGCCAAGACCGGCCAGCTCGTCTGGCGCCTCGACCTGGACGACGACGGACCGTCCTCGGCCGCCTGTGACGCGGGCCGCTGCGCTTTCAACACGGAGTCCTGCACGCTCTTCGTGGTCGACGCGAACACCGGCAAGCAGGTGTGGTCGCTCTGGCTCGGCGACCCTCTGACGAGCGCACCCGCCATCGCCGATGGTCGCGTTTACACGTCGTACCCCGCCAGAGGGCACCCGTCGGCCAGCCACGTGCTGGCGGCCTTCGACCTACAAACCGGAACAATCTTGTGGCAGCGGTGGATCGACAGCGACATCCAGTCTGCGCCCGTCGTGGCCGAGGGGAAGGTTTACGCCTCCACCTTCGGCGGCTCTGTCTATCAGCTCGATCCGAAGACCGGTGAATTTCTCTCGGCACACCAGTCCCGCGCCACCTCGGCTCCCACCATCGCCGGTGGCGACATCCACTACAGCACGCGCGCCGACAAGGCCGGCGGCGGTGCCCAGGAAGCCCTGGCGACCCGGAAGGGGCAGGCCGAGCGCAAGCTCCAGGAGAAGGATGCGAAGTATCTCGACGAGGAAACACAGCAGAGAGCCGCCTACGCCGGGCAGGCCAAATCGCTCGACGCGATGAACGGGTTCGCGGGCGGCGCTCCGGTCTCCGCCAACACCACCGCTGCGAAGGGCAATATCGGTAAGGGGAGCGTCTCGAGCATGCAGTCGCACCAGGGGTCCCGCGTGCTGTCGTTCGAAGAGGATCTGGTCGCGGCGATGGGCGACGAGATCGTGAGCACCCACAACAAGACTGGCAAGACCCGCTGGACGCGCAAGATCGACGGCGACATGGGCAAGCTCGGCGGCGCGCTGGTGACCGCGCCGGCGGCCGCGGGCGGCGCGATCTTCGTCGGCACTACGGCGGGCGAGGTCTGGCGCCTGGACCCCAAGTCAGGGGAAGTCGCACAGCGCTGGACGGTTGGCGGCCCGGTGCGTTCACAGCCGGTGATCGAGGGCGGCTGGATCTATGTTGGCACCGAAAACGGCCGCCTGGTCGGCATCGACACGAAGAACCCCGAGTTCACCGGGTGGGCGGCCTGGGGCGGCGACGCGGCGCGGACCGGCGTGTACCAAGCCAAAAAGTAAGCCCGTCGCGGCTGACCCGGTAATTTGACATCTCGCGTGCAGCGTCTGGCCCTGGCCGCGTGTGCCCCAAAGCCGGCGAGAAGCTCGTCCTAGAGGTCGCCGACCACAAGGTGGCAATCTCCTATCTGCGAGGTAGTGCGGTGTTGAGGTCGAAGCGTCAGCATGCAAAGCTGTGGGTTGTTCGAGAAGCACAACAAGCAAGACGATGTATGTCCGTTCCTGGCCTACGGCTCCATTTCTCGCAGGCGCAAAAATTTCCTCAGCTGCTGGAAGGTAAGCGGCCTCGTTGATATTGCGGAATAAATCTCAGCCAATGGCCCTAAGCGACGGTTTTAGCGGGTACAAAAATTTCTTCGGCTTCCAGGCTTGGAACGGCAGTCAAGCGTCCTTCGCAAATATCCTGGATCGACATTCAACATGGTAGATCTGCCTCGCGGCGAGTAGCGTACTCCCACCTTTTGCAAGCTTTTTTGTGTACCGCCACACATGTCTCGGGACCCTNNACGGTGACGAATAGAAAGGGCGGCGTCGGCAAATCGACCATGGCGGTCATGCTCGCTCACGCAGCGGCGGCCTGGTCCGGACGGCGCGTCTTGGTCATGGACCTCGACACGCAGTGCAATGCGTCGCTGATGCTCATCGGCGGGGAGCGGTGGGAAAAGGCTTGCCGGAGCGGCCATACCATCTCCGACTACTTTTACGATCGCTTCGACAAGGTAGCAGAGGACGAATCCGCGTATGTTGTGAACAATGCCGGCGATGTGGCACGAGCCCGGACAGCGCCAGGCGCGGTCTCGCTGCTGCCGGGGTCGCAGCGGCTTGAGGACATTCAGGGCGAACTCTTACTGAAGCATTCGAAAAAGGACCTGGATGCGGATGCCGTAGCGGTGCAAGTGCGGGGCCGCATGAAGCGGCTCATGAGGCACTTCGGCATGGACTTCGATCTGGTTATCCTCGACTGTCCCCCGGGACTTTCGTTTGCCGCACTCGCGGCCCTCGATCTCGCCAATCACGTGTTGGTGCCGTTTCGGCCCGATTTTGTTTCGCAGTTTGCCCTCGACCGGGTCGCCATGCTGATCGAGGGTGTTGAAACGTCCGAGCAGCTCGCCACCATTCCATTAGGAAAGCGGCGCTATTCCTGTCTTCCGAACTGCTGGACAGGTGACGGTTACGAGCGGCTCCTGATCGACCAACTCGCCCTCGATCACCCCCTGCTGAACACGCGCATACCGCTACTTGCGAGCATCGCGCGCGCATTCGATTGGGAGGAGACTAAGAAAACCATCGAAGAGAAGTATGCGGATGCCCTCCCTCATCTGCGCGAACTGCACCATGAGATAATGGGGGCGCCCGAGCCGCGTGCGAGGACTGCTCACGCTTGATGAAGAAAGAAACGAAAGCTCTATCGGGGGCCTCCCAGGACGCGTATTTCCGGCGCGTGCTGAAGGCGCATCCGAACCTATCCGCTGCCGAGCGCGACCAGATTGTGCGGCAACTGCGTGAAGAGGTTGCCCAGTTGCGCCTGCGAGTGAATGTGCATGGAGACATCGCAGCGTCCCCCAGCCCGCCCTCAACGCGAGCCTCGCAACCGGCAGCTGCGATACCACAGACGGCTGTAGCGGACGCCACGCTGCCGTTCGATCCCTACTCACCCAACGTGGTTGTCGTGGTGCGCAAGTCGGGCCGCGAGGCAGCTCTCGCGGCACTCACAGCAATTGACAGCACGGAGAACCTGCGCCTCCTGGCCCGCCAACAGCGCCTCAATTTCGATGCCGATGTATCGTCGGCCGCAGAGATTCGTACCGCTATCGTCATGGCGGCCGAGCGCCGGATAGCCAATCGCGTGGCGGCGGCGGGGTGAAAACCATCCCTCACCGGCTCTGCACCGCCCGCCCTTGAAATCCGGTCAGATGCCGCTCGACCTTGATGAGAAGGCGAACGCGGGTATCAGCAGCGGCGGGGCTGAGACCATCCCCCAACCGCCGCCGGGGCGTTCGGCTGGGCCCATGGCTTCGATCTTGCTCAGCGCTGAAAGCGGGCTTTCATTGAAGCGGAGGTTCAGCGCGGGCCGCGTGATCTTACCGTTTTCGATCAGGAAATTGCCATCCCGCGTCATGCCAGTGCAAAGCAGCGTGCGCGGGTCCACAACATTCACATACCATAGGCGCGTGACGAGGATGCCACGCTTCACCTCGCGGATCATGTCCTCGATGGGCACCGTTCCGCCCGCCATGGATAGGTTGAACGCAAAGGGAACCGGTTCGCAGCCCATTTTCTGCGCCCAGAAGCGCGAATAGCTCATGGTTTTCGCAACACCGCGCTCGATCCACACCGTGCGCCGCTTCGGCACACCATCGGGGCCGAATAGCGTGTCCGGCGCATCCTGGCTGCCGGGATCGGACGTGATGGTGACGGCCTCATCCAAGAGCCGCTCGCCGAGCTTCGTGCCGCCGCCAGGCTTGGACAAGAAGCTGCGGCCCTCATCAGCGGAGCGCGCGGCCATGCTGTAGGCCAGCCGCTGCACGAGATCGGCAGTAGCGGCGGGCTCCAGGATCACCGTATAAACGCCCGGATCGAGATCGGCCGTCTCTCCAGGAAACAGCGCCTTGCCGACCGCGCGCTCGCCAAGCCCCACGGGATCGAGCGCCGGGAAGCGGTTTTGCGATGCCCCCGCCCAGCCCGACCACGCGCGTTTCGTATGTCGCGCCGTGACCGTAAGCTCAGCACTGCTCCCCCGGTCATAGGCGAACAGCCCAGCGCTATTGGCAAGCGCGCGGAAGCCGCACTCGGCCTCGATGAAGCCCGCGATGCCCACCTCGTAGTTCCGGCCCGCGGCGATAGCGCTCGCTGCCGCATGGGCGAGGCCAGAGGCTTGGGTATAAGCTGTGCCGGCATCGTAGCGCGCGCCTTCGGGCTCGTAGGTCTGGGCCCCGAGCGGCGGCATGTGTTCCGGGTTCTCTGGCGACAGCCGCGCAATCTCCTCCGAGCGCAGCCGCGCCTGCTCCAGCGCCGCCTCGTCGAGCGAGTTCACGGTGGCACTACCGGCCCGCTTGCCGAAGCTCGATTCGATGGAGACGCTAATGCTGCTGACCGCGCCGTTGGTGGTGGCTTCGTTCCCGGCGAAGCGGAAGTTCCGGGAATCGCCGCCCCACACCGAAACCGTGCACGCCTCCGCGCCGGAACGGGCAATGATCGTCGAAGTGATAGCCTTCACCTCATCAGGGGAAAGCATCATGGTCAAATATCCTTCCGCTCCGTGTTGAGGATGGAAATACCCCGGAAGCGCGCGGGCACTGCGCCATGCCCGACGGGCGCGATTTGGATCGGTTGCGCCTTGCCGCAGGTGAAAGCGCCGTGCAGTTCATAGGTGTCCCTGCCGCCGATGCCATCCAGGCTGTTCCAGAATGGCACAGTGCGCGCCTGATAGGCTACGTCGCGAAGCATGGGGCCGAGCTTGCCATTGCGGATTTCCCAGAAGACCTGGCCGCCGAACTGGAAATTGTCGCGCTGCTGGTCGATGCTCCAGCTTCCAGATCCGGAGATGAAAACGCCCCGGTCCACGCCCGCGATGAGATCGGCGAGCGTGGTGCCGTCCGCGCCGGGCTGCAGCGAAATGTTGGGCATGCGCTGGATTGGGAAGGCAGTTGGCGAATTCGCATATGCGCAGCCGTTCGAGCGATGGCGCCCAATAAGCTGCGCTTGCCCAAGCGCCATCTGGTAATTGCGGAAGATGCCATTCTCGACGATCGGAAACTCAGCCTCTGTGCCGCGGACGCCATCGTCGTCCCAGCCGATGGTGGCGAGCCCCCCTTCCTGCGAGCGGTCGGCCGTCACCGTCATCAACGGGCTGCCGAATTGCAGGCCGTCGAGCATCTCCGGCAGGACGAACGAGGTGCCCGCGAAATCCGCCTCCCAACCAAGCGCGCGGTCGAGTTCGGTGGAGTGGCCGACGCTCTCATGAATGGTCAGGTAGAGATTGGCCGGGTCGATGACCACGTCGTAGACGCCCGGTTCGACGGACTTCGCGGCAAGCTTCTCCCGCGCCTGCTCCGCCGCCAGCGCAGCCTCCGCCTCGCCGTCATAGGCAGCCGCATACTCCCAACCGGCCTGGCGTGCGGGCAGCAGGCTGGCGCGCGTCGCGAACTTGCCGGTCTGCTTATCGATGGCCGTGACCGTGAACATGGGCCATATCCGCACCCGGCTCTGATGGATGCTGCTGCCCCGGCTGCTTGCGAACAGCTTTTCTTCGCGCACGATCCAGAGCTGGGAGTTGCAAAAGTCCGCGCCGGCTTTCAATGCCGCTGCGTTGATGCCGAGAAGTTTAGCCGCCTTCTCCTCCACCGGTACCGTGAATGGGTCTTGGGCGACGGGCATGATCCACCGGTCCCGGTAGGCGGGGATGTCCTCCAGTTCGATGGGCCGGGTTTGCAAGAGGCGCGCGGCCTTCGCGTTCTCGACCGCCTCGGCGGTGGCGCGTGCCACCTCGGTCTCGCTGACGATGCGGCTGCCGGCAAAGCCCCAGCTCCCGTCCAGCAGCACCCGCACGCCGAAACCCGCCGAGAAGGTGGAGTTGAAATACTGGAGCTTGTCCTCGCGCGCGTAGGCGGATTCGTCCTGGTTGCGGCCGATGCGAATGTCGGCGTAAGAAGCCCCCGATTTCTGCGCGAGCCGCAGTGCCGTGTCCGCGAGGCTGGTTTGGGAATCAATCCCGAGATTTTCGAATGCGTGGGGCGTCAGAGAAAGAGAGTCCAATGCGGTCATCGCTTACCTCCGGAGCGGATTTGGGGACACGGGCGTGCGGGGGCAAGTATTCCACAAATTGGCCCTTCGCGCATAAGGCCCAACGGAGGCCATCAGGCTACTCTGTCTGCCGTTTGAGTGGACGATGGGAAGATTTATACCTAAGTATACAATAGCGGCCATTGGAGCGGGGTTAACCGACGCGCTATGAGCCCGCCCGTCTCGTGTCCGTAATCGAGGGTGCTGCGGTCATGGCCAAACTGCGTCAATCCGCCCGGAAGTAAGCCAGGCTGGCGATTTTGGCGCCGTCAGCACCGAGTGTTACCGGGACAACGATCTCACCTGTCCTGCCGCTTTGGAGAAGGGGTGCCGAACAAGATCCGGTCAGAAGGTGTGGGAGGCTCCCCGGCCGCCAGGCTGTCAAGCCGGTCAGAGAGGTGCGTCAGGCCAAGCTGTTCGAGCGTACCGATCCAGTCCTTGCATAGGTCGGAGGTCAGCAAGTCTGGCTGGTCAGTATTGAACCAAGGCTGCAAGACGATATCACCCTGTCCGCCTTCGCAATCGCCTTTGAGAAGGAGGTACCGCGTTTCGTTCAAGGCCAGCGCGTCTTCTACCTTCTCCGATTCCATTAATTCGTCTTCGGCGACCATGGTCTCCGCGTACGGCCGATAGGCGTCATGATCGAAGGGCTGCAACTGCCAATCGCCATCTGAGATCAGCTGGGCATGTTCGATCGCTTTCTGCTCCGCCTCCTCGTCGTCTGTCGCGTCGACCTCAATGATCACGGTGTCAAACCGGAGACGTACAACCTGAACATGGTATTTCACAGATTTTGGAGCGCTTTCCATACCGCCTCAAAGATGGAGACCAATTGGCCGGAATTCGGGCGTCAGTTTCTTGTTTACGTCAAGCTCAGAGTTGGACCACTGCATACAAGTTTCGATAGAACCTGCCGGGTCTGCCACGCAATCATTGCAGTAGCGCGCGGATGGCCACCGCCCAACAATACATTGAGCAAGTCTGAGCGGCCACTGCCGGGATCAATTGCAGTGTTTCGGCTATGGGGACTGCAGCGCTAGAACTGGCAGAGTCGCCGGCCTCTGCCGCTGCCATCAGATATCGACCTTCACGGCAATTTCGATGGCATCGTCAATCTCGATCCCGAGATACCGCACCGTACTTTCGATCTTCGAATGTCCAAGCAAAAGTTGTACTGCACGTAGGTTTCCCGTCTGGCGGTAAATCAACACGGCCTTTGTCCGCCGCAGCGAGTGGGTCCCGAATTGGAGCGGATCAAGCCCAATGCTCGCCACCCAATCATTGACCAGCCTCGCATATTGCCTGGTCGTTAGCCCACGCGAGGGATTCCGGCCGCAGAACAGAACCTGCCCCGGCTTCCGTCCGGTCTGCCTCAGATAGTCGTCGATAGCGGATCTGGTTTGATCCGTGAGTTCGAACCGCACAGGTCTCCCGGTCTTTTTCTGGCGGATGGTGGCGCGGTCAAGCGCATATCCGCCGGGCGCAACATCCTCGACCCGGATCGCCACGACATCGCAGCCGCGGAGTTTGCTGTCGATGGCGAGGTTGAAAAGCGCCAAATCGCGTTTGCGGTTTTCGATCTGAAGCCGGGTGCGAATGGCCCAGACCTGGCTTGGCCTCAACGGCGGTTTCGGGCCGACGAGTTTCCCTTTGTTCCAGGGTTGAGGACGCATCTGGGTTTTCGAGGTGGTATTGTCATTTTCCATCGTCTGTCTCCTTGGTTGAGAGACAGACCAGCATGCGCTTACTTAATTAGTTAGACGACAGGTTTTGGAGGAAAGCTGCCAAATGCCGCGAGGGAGCCGGCGATTCAGGCCGTAAGCTGAAGAAGCGGGTCTTGAAAGACGCTCAATAGGCTATGCCTGCTTTTGAATCGGATAGCGGGCATCAGGGGGAGGGCCAGCGTGAGAGCGCTGCTCGTTGCAGCGACGGGCGCGCGTATTGCACTTTGGGGGCCGGTTATTACAAGCAAGGCGGCTGACCGGCGGCTTGAACCTGCGGCGCTTAGGCTGCTTTGGCCTACTTCTTCAGGCCGCAGCATTCGTGCTGAAATTGGCTGCGGCAATGGATGGCACTTTGCCCCCTTCTTTAGTGATGATCGCGAGAATTATCTTTCCACAAAGTGTAATGGTATCTGCCGCCGCTTCGCGGACTTCGTGCGTTGGCAGGCGGGCGCCTTTATGAAAGAGTTTGCTTCTAATGCTGTACAGACGCTCCCACTCTCCCCAAAGGTGACTCTGGTCGCAATCGGACAATAGGCGCTTCACGCCCTGTCGTAAGCCTATGGGATGAACGCTCCTCCGAATTCCCTCTGCCACCTCCACTCCCTCCGCAGGAAGCAACTCCGTGGATTTCTCAGCATCGCGAGCCAGACGCTCTAAAAGCGCTTTCTGAGGTTTATTTAATTCCTTCTGCTTGAGTTCCTCAACAGCCGATATCGCCAAAACAATCTGACCAAGTGGGTCCGATGTCATTAGCGCGCTGTTGAGCAAACGGACTCCGTTAGCGGCCTGTCCGAGGTCGATATCGCCGCTTTCTCCCAACTCCTTTATCGAAGACGTGAAACTTTCGGAACTAGCCGTCACCGTCATCTGAGCATTGCTTATTGGAAACCGCGTGTGGTCATCGTCAGGCAGGACCATCAGCCCGTGTATATTCTGTGCGATCCGCTGATGATCTTCGATCAGGCCAATCGAACGTGCAAATTCTTCATTGATCCAGGAAGTCGCTTTATTCTCACCAACATCAAATCCTAGGCGAAGCGACAAGCCTACTAATTGCAGTATCGAACATAAACGAGTTCCAAAAAGCTGAGCCTCATTTTCGGTGGCGAAACTTCGTGCGCTTAGGATTAACCACTTTGCCGCACTCAACGGCTCCTCCCGGCCCTGGGAGGTAATGGTGACCTCTTTCCCCGCCACTACAACGCTCAGGCTAGTGGCCTCTGTCGTCAAACCCTTTCCAATGCGCACGCGCAGCCGCACGCGAGATCCAATTGTGTCAGCCATTGCAGAACTCCTATCGTGTGAGCAGAAAACCTAACGTGATATCGAGCCGAAAATCGTCAGGCTGAGGGCGGCACGGACGGCGTGTTGGGTCGGGGCCAGCCCATTGGACAGCCCTTTTCGGGAAGACCGCATTAGGATCCGGAAGCCGACTTGATGCGCATGGGATCGCGAGCAAACCGGCAGGCCCGGTTTCGACCCATACCGCCCGTCACGGTAACCCGTGCAGCCGCCACCCCGCGTCATTTTGCCGCAAGGCAGCAACAGGCCGTGTGCAGAAGTGGCGGTTCTCGAAAATGGTTCGAGTGGCAATGCTTGCTTTCAGATCTCATAGCGGGCAATCTGCGGAGGCAGCAGCAGACGAACTATCCGGGTGCAGCAAAAGGTTTTTGGACTTGTGCCAACACGCCCTACTAGCGAGCTGAATAGAGATTGAGAAATCTTACTTTGCAAAACCGCATGAGCCAAATTATTGCAGGTACACGCGACCTATGTGGAACCTTCCAACTCTAAGATGAGAAGTCTACGTCCTTTCTCTTCGATTGAAGATCATCAGATGAGACTTGTAGCGCACGTATTGTTTCAGCATCCTTCAATATCCCGTTCAATGCTTTTATAAGACCATCACAATCTGCACCAAATCGTTCGTGTGTGAGTCTTACTGCGTTACACCTTGAAAAGGTAGAAATACTTGTCGGCAGGTCGAAATCTCTTGGCATTTCCGCCCCGCTTACAAGGACTGGTACGATTCGCTTATTCTGCTTTATAGCGGCTTCTATTTCGATGCGAACAAAGTCGTTTGTTTTCTCTGGATGACGCCAGTCTTTTGTGTCAAGTAGCTCAATCCATCTAGGGCCAATCACCGAAAGTACGACATCATAGCTTGCCACTTGTTGGTTAAGAACTACCACAAAATCGCTGCCTGGTTCAATCGAATCAACATCAAAAAAAAGCTGTTCAGGAGCAAATGCACCCTCGAGACGGTCAAAGAGCCGACCTGCGGAACCGGGGTCATCTTTCCTTCTGTAATTTATAAATATTTTTCGGTTGGTAGCTGCGCTTGCGCCGGATCGACGAAGTAAGCCCTCGATCCGAGCAACCAGCTCCACTATCATGAAAGGCTTGGGGAGAAAATCGTCTGCACCAGCTCGTATACCTTCAACCCGTTTATCAACGTCACCGAGCGCGCTCAGAATTATAATGGGGGTACGGTTACCGTCCGCACGCAATTGCTTGATGATACTCATCCCACTAAGGCGCGGCAACATTATATCTATTACAAGTACATTGTATCGCTGTGTTCTAGCTTACGCCAGGCCGCTTTCACCGTCGAATGCTAGATCCGTTTCGAATCCTTCTTCTTCTAAAGCTCTGTCTGAGCAGTGCGTAGGTT